>JAUIMK010000002.1 GCA_030432735.1 bacterium | reverse complement strand
ACCGTCGCGTCGTTCGGTCCGCCGGCCACGTCGTAGACCTGCTCCCGCGCTTCGCCGTCTTCGGTCCAGGCCTTCACGATCTGGATCCGCTGGAGCGGGGTCCCCGGGCGAGCGGCCGTCCCGGGATCCTGGAGCGCCGAGACGAGGAAGGTCGGCGCGCCTGCCCCCTCCGGCCGCGCCTCGAGATCTCCGCCCATCGGCACGCCCTGCGTGTAGCCGACGCTCGCCAGGTTCCCCGTCGAGCACGCGTCCTCGGGGTAGTCCCAGCCGCCGAAGAAGCGCACCTCGGGTCGCGTCCCGCTCGTGCCGTAGGTCTCCCGTCGGGAGAGCGCCTCGAAGATCGAATCCCGGGTGTTCTCCTCGGCCCAGACGACCGCGAGCCCGCCCGGGTTCATCTCGACGTGGTCGGGAATCCCGGGCGGGACGGCGGGCGAGGCGACGCGGGACGCCCCGCCGTGTCCGACGTGTCCGTCTTCGGCGACGAGGCCCGGGGTGCCGAGATGGGTGTCGGTGCTCGCGATGATGCCGTACTTCATCGGGTTGACGCCGAGCTCCGCGTCGAGGAGCAGGCCCTTCTTGAGGCCCTCGCGGACCATCGCCGCACGCTTCGGCGGGATCTTCGGCATGCCGATCGCGCCGGACATGTTGTCGTAGGGAAGCTTCTCGAAGCCGCAGGCCTCGTCGGTCGTGTCGCCCCCGAGCAGGCACTCGGAATCGCCCTTGTGCTGCATGATCTCGATCACGCGCTCGAAGCGGTTCCGCAAACGGGCTGCCTCGGCGTCGAAGGGATGGCCGTGCTCCGCCTCGGTCACGATCCGGCTCGACTCGAACATGTAGCCGTCGGAGGAGAGGTTCGAGTTGTGGGGGATGACGACGGCGTCACAGCCCGGAATTCCTTCGACGCATTCCTCTTCGAGGAGCTCGAAGAGGCGGAAGGCGCTCTTCGTGTCGTAGGAGGACTGGGCGTAGGCGGGAACGAGGTGGTTCCGGAAGAGCACGTTGCGGTGGAGGTTCCCGCCGAGGGAGCTCGTCCATTCGTAGCCGATCAGGCTGGTGAACGAGCAGGCGGCGCTCCGGTCGTAGGCCTCCTCCGCGGCGGCCTGGATGTCCTTCCAGGCACTGCGCGCCGCCGCATAACAGAGCTCGGCGCCCTCGCCGCACATCTTGTGACGCTCGCCCGCCTGCAGCCGGGCCAGGAATCCGAGCAGGGGGAGCGGTGCGTTCCGCTTGTTCCAGCAGACGTCGCTGTCGTACTCCGGGTGTTCCGGGTCGTGGCAGATCCGGACCTCCCCCAGCATCTCGGAGTGGTCGGAGAGCGCGGTCCAGTCGAGGGGGCGATGGAGCTGGACCGTTCGGCCTCCCTTCCCGTTCTCGTCGAAGGGCTGGATTCCGAGCGGCTCTCCCTTCGCGAACCGATAGGCATCGCGCGGCGTGGCGCGGGTGTCCTGGGTGCTCGCGTCGTGGGAATACGCGGTGTGCACGTGGGTGTCCCCGAAGAGCGGGCGGCGCAGCGGATCGTAGGCGCGGCAGGGCTCGCGCTCCTCCGTGACCGGATAGGGGCGATCGGCCGCGGTCGCCGTCGCGGCAAAGGCCGCGACGAGGACGAGAGCGACGGTTGTCGGGGCGAAGACCTTCGGTCCGCTCATGGGAGCCTCCTCGGAGTGTCGAGTCAGAGAGCTTCGGCGCCGGGAGCGCGAATGTCGAGCCGGACAGCTTCGGCGCCGGGAGCGCGAATGTCGAGCCGGACAGCTTCGGCGCCGGGAGCGCGAATGTCGAGCCGGACAGCTTCGACGCCGGGAGCGCGAAGTCGGGTCAGGGATGGAGGGTGCGACGCACGAACTCGATCGCCATCGCCTGGACGCGATCGGCGCGCGCCGGCGAGCCCAGGAATCCGTGCAGCGCGTCCTCGCGGTGGAGCGTCACCGGAACGCCCGAGTCTTCGAGGCGCCGCGCGTAGGCTTCGCCCTGGTCACGGAGCGGATCGAAGAGCGCCGTCACGACGAGGGTCGGCGGAAGTCCTTCGAGTCGCCCCTCGAGGAGCGGGCTCACGTACGGGTCCATGCGCTGGCGTGGGTCGGGGACGTAGGCGTCGATCATCTGCTCGATGTCCGGAACGGTCAGCACGTACCCTTCGTAGGCTTCCTCGTAGGAGCGCCATTCGCGGGTGCCGGAGAGATCGGTCGCCGGCACGACCAGATACTGCGAGGCGATCGGGGGCCCGCCCTCGTCGCGCATCTTGAGCGCGAGGGCCGCGGCGAGGTTGCCGCCCGCGCTCGCCCCGCCGATCGCGATCCGCGACGGATCCCCTCCGAGCGCCGCGCCCTCTTCGGCGATCCAACGCAGCACCGCCTCGCAGTCCTCGAGCGCCGCCGGATAGGGATGCTCGGGTGCCAGGCGATAGTCGACGGAGACCACGATCGCGGGCACGGCGCTCGCCAGCACGCGCATCCGGTCGTGCATCACGAAGCCGTCGCCCATCCACCAACCGCCGCCATGGATGTCCAGATAGAACGGAAGGGGCTCGTCCGACGGCGGCGTGTAGATGCGGACGGGAACGCCACCGCCGGGGCCAGGGACCCGTCGATCCTCGAACGCGACGTCCACGTCGACCGGGTCGATCGCCGTGAGCGAGCGGGTCATCTCGTTCGCCGCCGCCCGCCGCTCCGGCGAGAAGTCCATCGGGGCGTCGCCGTCGAGCGTCGACAGCTTCGCGAGCACCGCAGCAGGCAGGTCGAGCCTTCCGAGGGGCGTGAACGTGAAGCTCCAGACGACCGCCGCGAGCGCGCCGGTCAGGACGCCGAGGGCGATGCCGATCCGTGTCGCAGCGCGCACCCGGGCCCCCGCCTCAGCTCATCTTCGCGATCACGTCGTCGGCGAATCGCTTGATCCCGTCGACCTTCTGGTCGAGGTCGTCCGTCATCCCGTGATAGAAGACCCACGGCATCGTCAGGATGTGATTGACACCGCCGTCCCCGAGCCGCGCGTACCCGTCGATCCCGGCCGCGTCGGAGGCGCTCGCCATCACGTCGCAATCCTCGCTCTTGCCGAGGTCCTTTCGGTACGCGCGCACCTTGCGGATGCACTCGATGATCTCGTCGGTCGTCTGCAGGTCCGAGAGCCAGCCGTCGTTACGCGCAGCGCGCTTGAGCGCGAAGTCGGAGATCCCGCCGACCCAGATCGGAATCGGCGCCGAAGGAATCGGCGGCGTCAGCTTCAACCGGTCGAACTGGTAGAACTCGCCGTCGTGGTCGATCCACTCGCCGCTCCACGCCTTCTTCATCACCTCGATCATCTCGTCGCAGCGCGCTCCGCGTCGCTTGAATTGCTGCTCGACGAGATTGAACTCGAGGTTCGACCAGCCGACGCCGATCGTGACGGTCACGCGGTCGTTCGACAACGCCGCCGCGGTGGCGATCTCCTTCGCCGCCAGGAACGGATTGCGCATCGGCAGGACGTAGACGTTCGTCGTGAAGCGGATCCGCTTCGTGGCCGTCGCGAGGGCGCCGGCGAGCACCCAGGGCGCCGGAAAATGCGACGTCTCGTCGTAGCGTCGCGTTCCGTCCTCCGTGTAGGGATAGGGCGTGTCGAGGGTCTCGGGATAGACGGCGTGATCGGACGAAGCGATGGCTTCGTAGCCGGCCTCGTCGGCGGCCTGGGCGATCGGAACGAGGTGCTCCGGCGGCTGGAAGGCGGCGGAGATGACGAACTTCATGGGAAGGAGGACTCCTTGCTGGGTGGCTCGCGTGGGCGGCCGGGTACGGAGGTGGGGGCGTCGGGGGAGACGGTCGGGCGCGGGAGCCTCAGCCCGCCGGCCGGAAGAGGACGAGCGTCTCGGAGCCGAGATCCTCGAAGGTCGCTTCGACGGGCATGCCGACCTTCACGTCCTCCGGCGCGCAGCCCACGACGTTCGAAGTCATGCGCGGGCCCTCGTCGAGCTCGATGATGGCGACGACCAGCGGGAGACGTTCCCGCTGGGCCGGATCGAGACCGACGCGATCGACCGTGAAGGAGTAGACGCGGCCGCGACCGCTCGCGTCCTCCCAGGACCAGTCGTCGCCGAGGCACACGGGACAGCGCGGCCGCGGATAGAAGAAGAAGCCGTCGCGCGGACAACGCTGGAGATGGAGTCGTCCCTCGCGCGCGCCGTCCAGGAAGGGTGCGCTCGTCGGGGTCCGGCGCGGGATCGGTCTCCCGGATTCGGAGAAGGGTTGCTCGACCTGCATCACGCGCCCTCCAGCACGAGGCCGACGTTCGAAGCCATCAGCCCGCCGACGCCGGTCACGTAGGCCTTGTCCGCCCTGGCGAGCTGCCGATCCTCCGCGCGGCCCTGCAGCTGGGTCATCGCATCGATCACGTGGGAGAGACCCCCGGCCGCGCCCCCCTGCCCCATGCCGAGCTGCCCGCCGTGGGTGTTGAGCGGGAAGTCGCCGGCGAAGGAGAGATCACGCTCGGCGACCCAGGGCCCGCCCTGCCCCTTCGGCGCGAATCCGGTGTCCTCGAGGGTCGCGAGCACCGTGATCGTGAAGCAGTCGTAGAACGAGCAGAGGTCGACGTCGGCGCGATCGAGCCCCGCCATGGCGAAGGCCTGGTCCGCCGCGGGCTTCGCCGGCGTCCGGGTGATGTCCTTCATGTAGGTCACGGTCTTGTGGCTCACGTACTCGCCGTAGCCGGAGAGGAAGACCGGCCGATGCTTCGTCGTCTTCGCCCGCTCGGCGTTCGTCACGACCACGGCGCCCCCGCCGAAGCACGGCATCACCATCTCGAGCAGATGGACCGGGTCGCAGACCATCGGCGACGCGAGCACGTCGTCGACGGTGATCGGCTTGTCCTTGAAGACGGCCTTCGGGTTCTTGAGCGCGCTGTTGCGCTCGTCGACCGCGATCTTCGCGAGCTGCTCCGCGGTCACGCCGTACGCATCCATGTAGGCGGTCGCGACCATCGCGAAGGACGGTGCCGCCGCGACCAGCCCGTAGGGAATGTCGTAGATGCCCTGCGGTGATCCCCAGGCGTCGCCCGCCAGGTAGGGCGGCATCACCATCTTGCGCGCCTCCGCGCCCGCCTGGGGCGGAGGCGGCGTGGACGGAACGAGCACGAGCACCGTGTCGCAGAGACCGACTTCGATCGCGGCCGCGGCGCGCCAGATCATTCCGGCGGAGCTCGCACCGCCGATGTCCACCTGCTCGCTGAAGTGGGTCTGGACGTCGAGGTACTCCGCCAGCGCGAGCGGAGAGAACATCGGCGAGTCCTGCAGTCCGCCGGTCACGAGACCGTCCACGGCTTCCTTCTCGATCCCCGCGTCCGCGAGAGCCTCCGCGGCGAGAGCCGCGCAGGCTTCCATGCCGAACATCGGGCGTTCCCATTTCCGTGCGGGCGCCCACTCGGTGAAGCCGACCAGGGCGGCGTCTCGTTTCCCCATCTCGAATCCTCTCGGCACCCGGCGCGCGGCGCACGGCCGGACCGGCCGCGGCCGAAGCCCACCCGGAACGGGCGGCGGGCTGCGGCCCCAATCCTAGGGCGCCCGATCCCGCCTCGCCGCGGCCGTCGCGCGTCTATTCGACGTCGGCTTCGAACTCTTCCGCCGCCTGCTCGGCCTCGGTGAAGGGCATCTCGAAGAGCGCCCGGCGGCGCGCGTCGTCCGGCGGCGCCGCCTCTTCGGCGAACTCGTTCAGGCGGTCGATCAGGGCACGGAGCAGACCGACCCGCCTGCGGTCGAAATGCAGGCAGAGCCGCGGAAGGTCGGCGAGGAGACGGTCCTCCTCGCTGTGGGGGTCGGTTCGCTCGATCCTTCCGGAAGCCAGGAGCGCGCCGAACTCTTCGTTCAGAGCCTCGAGCTGCTCGTCGCTCGGGGCTTCGTGCAGCCGCATCACCAGCTTCCCGTCCAGATACCGGCTCGAGTGGTAGTTGCGGTAGAACCCTTCGATCTCGGCCACGGCGACGTCGACCGAGTCCGTCACGCGGAAGAGGTTCATGTCGTCGGGGCTGATCAGGCCGCGGTCACGCAGATGCGTCTCCATCCAGACCTTCCAGTCGTGCCAGTAGCTCCCGCCGGGCTCGTCGACGAAGACGACCGGAACCATCTCGCCCTTCCCCGTCTGAATCAGCGTCAGCGCTTCGAGACCCTCGTCGTGGGTCCCGAAGCCGCCCGGAAAGAGCGCGATCGCGTGGGACTCCTTCACGAAGACGACCTTGCGCGTGAAGAAGTATCGGAAGTTGATCAGCTTCTCGTCGCCGGCGATCGTCTCGTTCGCCGCCTGCTCGAAGGGGAGGCGGATGTTCACGCCGAAGGACGACGCGCGGCCGGCCCCGCCCTGCGCCGCGCCCATGATCCCGTCGCCGGCGCCGGTGATCGCCATCCAGCCGTGCTCCGTCATCGCATGGGCGAAGGCGTGGGCCTGCCGGTAGTCGGGATGATCCGGCTGCGTCCGCGCGCTCCCGAAGACCGCGACCTTGCGGGTCTCGGAGTAGGGAGCGAACACGCGGAAGGCGTGGCGCAGCTCCTTGAGCGCGCTGTTCACGAGCTTGAGCTCCGCGCGAGACGTGCCGTCGCGCAGCAGGTGGATCCCCGTCGTCAGCAGCTGGCGGACCAGCTCGGCGTCGTCGGGCTCGGTCCCGTCCGGGGAAGCGGCCTGGATCAGATCATCGATCCGCTCGTTCAGGTCGGAACGGCGGAGCTGGTAGCGGCGGCGAGGCGACATCGGGCGGGAGCATAGCGCCGGCCGATTCGCGCCGTCCCTGGTCCTACTTCAGCTTCTCGAGCATCGCCGCCATGTTCGCGTGGACCTTCTGGATCGCCTTCAAGGGGCGGATCATCACCTTGAACTCGGTGATCCTGCCCTCGTCGTTCCAGGTGATCATGTCGACGCCGTTCACGAAGATGCCGTCGATCTCGGTCTCGAACTCGAGGACGGCGTCGTGCGTTCCCACGACCTCGCGCACGTACCGGAACTTCCCCTTCGGCTTCTCGCCCGAGTCGCCGCCCGAAGCCCTTCGCGGATCGTCCCCGGGAAAGACGTTGAAGGCGGCCATCAGGTAGAGCTTCGTGACCGCCTTGCCCTCTTGCGGCGTGTGCACGACGGGCGAGAAAAAGACGACGTCGTCGGCGAGCAGCGCGTCGAGGGTCTCTTCCTTCACGTCGCGGACGTGGGCATGCCAGGCTTCGACGCCGGCCTTCGCGGGACCTTCCATCGGGATCTCCTGGCGGGCCGCGGGGCCCGCGTCCTCAGAGGAAGCGGCCGGGAACGGTGCAGGCCGCGGCGTAGGCGGTGAACGCGATCGTGCCGGCGACGAGGACGCCCGTCGTCGCTTCGGGGAAGATCATCTTGAGGAGGATCGGCGACAGCACGAGCAGGGCAGCGAAGGTGATCCAGGCGACGGGCCGCGACTTGATCTCGGCGACGATCCGCGCGCCGAGGGTTCGGCGCTCCTCCGAGCCCTCCTCCGCTTCGGCTCGTCGTGTCGTGTCGTCGTCGTTCATCGCTGACTCCCCGCGCGCCTCCGGGCACCGTTCACGCGCCCGAGCAGTCTACCGGTTGAAGGGTCGCGCTCGCATGCAACCGGGCGTTGCCCAGCCGAACGGCGAGTCAGGCGCCCCTCAGTCCGCGCCCGGCCGAGCCGGCAGCGCGGCCACGATCCGCTCGGCGAGGAGCGCGACGGCCGCATCGTGGGCGACGACGATCGCGGCATTCCCGCCCCCGGCGATCGGGATCCGCGCCTCCATCACGTCGACGACCGGCGCCCCGCGATCGCCGGTCGGGATCATCGCCCAGCGGATCCGCGCGCGGAGCGCGTCGCCTTCGACGATCAGGTCGTCCACGTGCAGGCGGATCCGCGCGTCGAAGGGAAAGGGGGCCTTCGACGGGTTCGCCGCGATCCGGATCGATCCGGTTCGTCGTCCGAGCTCGAGGGAGAGCGCGCGCAGGAAGTTGTCCTCGAAGCCGCCGAGCCAGCGCGCGAACTCGTCGAGCTCGATCTCTCCCCGCCCCTCGAGGCGCGCGAACTGCGGCCGGTCGAGATAGGCCGGCAGGCGCACCGGCCCGACGAGGAGCGCGACCCCGGGGGCGGCCCCGCCCGCCGCCCCTGCCGATTCCGTCCCGAGCATGTAGTGCTCCGGGCTCGGGCTTCGCCCCAGGCAGGCGGTCGTCGAAATCACGACCGCGAGGATCGCGATTCCCGTCCAGCGCATCGTCATTCGCTCTTTCCTCTCAGCAGCTCTTCGGGGTGCTCTTCCAACCGTTCGGCCATGATCCGGAGCGAATCCGCCGCCTGGGAGAGATCCCCGACCAGCGATTCGAGCTCGAGCGCGAGCGCCGAGTCCGGCGCGATCATCGCATCCGCCGACGAGAGCGTCTGCTCGAGGCGCTCGAGGGTCGCGGTCATCCCGGGCAGCAGGTCGGCGTTCGCGGCCGCCGTCGCCTCCTCGATCGAGCCCATCGTCGCCGCGAGGCTCTCGAACACGTCGTCGAGGTTCGCGCCGATCGATTCGATCGGGAGCTGGTCGACGCGATCGACGATGCGGGCGACGCGGGTCGTGATCGCATCGAGGCCCCCGGTCGCCGTCGGCAGGACCGGATAGGCCCGTCCGTAGACGATCTCCTGCTCCCGGGCGCCCTGGAGGAAGTCGAAGTCCACCGCCTTCTGCCCCGTGAGGAGGTTGTTCGTCAGCAGTCGCGCGCGGAAGCCGCGAGCGACCATGCTCTCGATCCTCGCCGTCGGGTCCTCGTCGAGCTCCTCGACCGAGAGCCCCAGGCGCTCGGGCTCGATCTCGATGACCACGGGAATCCGCATCTCGTTCGTCTCGCGGTCGAGCTCCACGTCGACGTCGAGGACCTCGCCGAGCTTGATCCCGCGGAACTCGACCGGGGAGCCCGGCACGAGCCCGGAGACCGAGTCCTCGAAGTAGAGCAGGAACCGCGTCTTCAGCGAATAGCGGGGACGCCGCGTAGCCTGCTTGTTCGGGTAGAGCTCGAAGACCATGTTCTCCGGCACGTCCTGCGCGACGGTGACGGTCGCCGGTGTCTCGAAGGCGATGCCGCCGACCAGCATCGCCATCATCGAGGGCGTGTCGATCTGGAGGCCTTCGGCGGTCACCACGGCGTCGAGACCCGAGGCGTTCCAGAAGCGCGTCGTGGAGCGGACGCGATCGTCGTGGGGAGCTTCGATGAAGACCTGGACGCGAACGGACTCGCCCTCCTCGGCGAGCTGGTAGCCGGCGATCTGCCCGACGCGGATCCAGCGGTAGTAGACCGGCGAGCCGACGTCGACCGAACCCAGCTCCGTCGCCCGCAACTGGAAGAGCGTCCCCGCCTTGTCCGGCCGGATGATCGGCGCCTTCTCGAGCCCCTGGAAGACGCGGGTGCGCTTGCCGTTCTGGGAGGGCGCCATGCCGATGTAGGCGCCGGAGAGGATCGTATCGACCGCGGAGATCTCGCTCGCGGAGACCTCGGCCTTCACGACCCAGAAGCGGGTCTCGTCGGTCAGATAGCCCGCGAGCTCCTTGACCATGCTCGCGGTGACGTTTACCTGGGAGAGGTCCTCGTCGAGCTCGACGCTCTCCACGACGCCGACGTCGACGTCCTTGTACTTGATCACCGTCGTGCCGGCGACGATGCCGTCGGCGCTGTCGAAGACGATCGTGATCGACGGGCCCTGCTCGGACCAGGCCCAGAACGCCAGGTAGAGCCCGACGAAGGCAGCGACCGCCGGGATCAGCCAGACGATCGACGGCATCGACCGCGTGCGGACGATCGCTCGGGGCGCCTCCGGCCCCACACCGTCCTCCACCGGTTCATCCGCCATCGCTGCGTCCCTTCTCGCCTTCCGCGTCTCGACCCGTATCCGTGATCTGGTCCCAGATGAGCCGCGGGTCGAAGCTCTCCGCCGCGAACATCGTGAGGACGACGACCGCCCCGAAATAGAAGCCCCCGACCCGCGCCTCGACGTTGGCGAGGGACCCGAGGTGCACGAGCGCCACGAGGATCGTCACGACGTACACGTCGACCATGGACCAGCGTCCGACCTGCTCGACTATCCGATAGAGTCGCGCACGATCGCGCGGACGCCACTGGCTCCGTCGCTGGACCGAGAACGCGAGGTAGCCGAGCGCGATGATCTTGAGCACCGGGACGACGACGCTCGCGATGAAGACGATGACCGCGAGGGGCCAGGTCCCGTTCACCGCGAGGTAGATCACGCCCGAGAGGATCGTGTCCGCCTGGGTCTGCCCGAGGGTCGTGACCTCCATGACGGGGTAGAGGTTGGCCGGCACATAACAGATGCTGGCGGCGACCAGCAGCGCCCAGGTCCGCGAGAGGCTGTTCGGCTTGCGCCGGTGGAGCGCCGTTCGGCAGCGCGGACAGGCGAGCCCGTCCGTCGGTCCTTCCGGCACGCGGACCACCAGATTGCACACGTGACACTGCGCGTGCGGCCCGAAGGCGGGCGTCGCCGGCTTCGAGACCGCGCTCACTCGAGATCTCCGATCTCGCGCCAGACCAGCTCGGCATCGAGGAAGGCCGTCCCGCCCGCCAGGATCGGGATCAGCAGCCCGAAGGCCCAGAGGGCGATCCCGGGCACGATGTCCGCCATGTCCGAGAGCTTCACGACGGCCACGAAGATCCCGATCAGGAACACCTCCATCATGCTCCACGGGCGACACCGCTCGACCAGGCGGAACGCTGCGACCGCGAAGGGCGCCGGGTGATGGAAATGGAGCGGCGCGAGCACGTAGAGCATCAGGCCGATCTGCAGCGCCGGTGCGAGGACCGTCGTCCCCAGGACCAGCGCCGCGATCGCGTACCGCCCGCCCGCCCAGAGCGCGAACGCGCCGGAGGCGAGGGTCGTGCGTGTGGTCTGGCCCTGCATCTCGAAGGAGAGGAAGGGGTAGGCGTTCGCGACGACGAAGAGGATCGCGGCGGCGGTCGTGAGCGCGAGGGTGATCTCGACGGTCGCGCGCTGACGACGGAAGAGCGTCGCGCCACATCGCCCACAGATCGCCGAGCCGCCGTCGGGAACGTCGGGCTCGAAGACGACCGCGTCACAGTGATGGCAACCGACCAGGGGCAAGGCGTGAAGGGCTCCTGGGGAGACGATAGTGAACTCGCCCGCGGTGCCGTCACCGCGACCGCCTCGATGGGCAATCGCCCCGGGAACCGCGGCCGCTAGACCGCGCCGCGGCCGGGGGACGCGGCCCGCGCCTTCTCGATCGCCTCGTCCTTCGCACGCCAGCGCTGATCCAGCCAGCTCGCCAGCGCGTCGCGCCCGCTCGGGAGATCGCTCGCGGGGATCCGCTCCGCGAGGACCTCGATCTCCGGGAGCCGACCCGACAGGAAGGCCCAGAACCGCGGCGGCTCAGGCGAGACGATGGTCACGTCGATCACGGACACGAGGTCACCCTCGAGGGCGTGGACCAGGGACGCGAGACCGCCGACCCGCGGCGGCAGCAGGTGCCGGTAGGCCCCTCCCCGCGCCGCGCGCTTCTCCGGCGTCGCGCGGGTGCCTTCGGCGAAGATCGCGAGGGCGGCCGGACGCCGGCGCACCGCATCGCAGGCCGCGTCGAGGGCCGCGGCGTCCGCGGCGCGTCGCTGGGCGTCGTCCTGCCCCGCCTTCGTCGTCCGCCGGAGCAGCGGGAAGTCGAACGCCCAGAAGATCACGCCGAAGATCGGAATCCAGGCGAGCTCCCGCTTCGTCAGGAACTTGAGGAGCGGGCCGCGCCGGGCGATGGCGCTCTGGAGGAGCAGGATGTCCGCCCAGGACGCGTGATTCGAGAGGACGAGACAGAGCTCGTCTTCCGGCAGGTCGAGGTCGGGGTTCCGCCAGCGCGCGCCCATGACCTCGCGAAGCCAGATGTCGTGCACGGCGATCGCGAGGCGATAGCAGCCGTCCAGCACCCGATCGATCGCCGGTCGGGCCGGTCCCACGACCGCCTTCACGCAGCCGAGCAGGACGAGCACGATGGCCCAGCCAGCCAGGTTGATCGTGATGACCGCGAGCGACGCAGCGCTCCTCGCGTGGTCGATCCAGCTCATCTTCATGCAGCGCCCAACGCGTCCATGCAGCGCCTAACGTGCGAGGATGCCCCTCGCGGCGATCTCGCGGGCGGCGGCACGCAGGGCGTCCCGCTCCTCCGGTGCGGCGATCTCCGCGAGGGCGTGCGCCCGCTCGGCGACGGTCCGCCCCGCGATCTCGGCGGCGCCGTGCTCGGTCACGACGACGTCGACCTGGTGACGGGGACTCGTGACGATGGAGCCCGGCGAGAGCTCGGCGACGATCCGGGAGTGCGCCGCGCCGTCGACGGTCGCGGTGGAGGGGAGGCAGAGCAGTGAGCGTCCTTCCGCGATCAGCCCGGCGCCCGCCAGGAAATCCTCGTGCCCACCGATCCCCGAGTGCTGTACGCCGCCGAGGGAGTCCGCCACGACCTGGCCCAGGAGGTCGATCGTGAGCGCACCGTTGATCGAGATCATGTCGCGGTTGCGCGCGATCACCGCCGGATCGTTCACGACGTCGACGGGCAGGAAGCGAACGGACTCGTTCCCGTCGAGCCAGTCGTAGAGCGAGCGATCGCCCATCGCGAAGGTCGTGATCGAGATCCCGTCGAAGATGCCCTTGCGGTTCACGACGCGCCCCGCTTCGTGGAGACGCATCAGCCCCGTCGTGAACATCTCGCTGTGCACGCCGTACTCGCCGCCGGCGGCCTCGGCGAGCAGCGCGACGACCGCGTTCGGGATGCTCCCGATCCCGGTCTGCAGCGTCGCGTCGGGCGGGATGAAGGCGGCGACGTGCTCGGCGATGGCCTGCTCGGTCGGGCCCGGGGGCTTGTCCGGCAGCTCGGTCGGCCGCGCGTCGCCCTCGATCCAGACGTCGACGTCCTCGAGCGCGATGCGATGAGGATGCTCCTCGCCGAGCCCCAGGGTCCGCGGGAAGTGCGGACTCGTCTCGACAACCAGGACCCGCTCCGGATCTCGTGCCGCCGCGTGGATCTCGCGGACCGTCGCACCCGCGTGGAGCGAGAGCGAGAGGAAGCCCTCGGCATCGGGCGGCGCGGCCGCCGTCGCCACGACCCGCGGCGCGAAGCGCTCCGCGATCTCGGCGAAGCGCCGGAAGTCGGCGGGGACGAACTCGACCGCGTGCCCCGCCGCGTGAAGCGCGCGCTCCGCCGGCCCGAAGAAGCCCGAGCGCAGGCGCACGCCCGGCTTCGCGAAGACCGGAAAAAGGTCGACCAACAGCGCACCGAAGACCGCGAGGTCCTCCCAATCGTCCCGCGAACCGAGCGCGTGCAGCAGGGCCTTCGGCTGCCCGGGACCGAGGGGAACGCCCAGACGATCGACGGGCCGAAGCAGAGCCGCCGCTTCCGCGGCGGAGACGGGACGGGGAGCGCTCATGCCGATCATGATCCCCGACACGCGTGGATTCGTCGAGCCGATTCCTCCGGCAGGATACGAGTCGCCCGGGGCGCGCGACGTCGACGCGATCCGGGTAGACTGGCGCCATGGCCAACCCGGACCCTCCGTCGCAGGCTTCACATCCGTCGGACGGATGGACGGGCCCGGTGCCGATCTGGCCTGCGGTCGGCGCCGGTGAGCGGGTGGTCTTCCTGATCGACGCCTCGAGCCGGCTCGAGCGCCGCTTGCTGGCGCGCTGGATCGAGGAGAATCGACCCGACGACTTCGCGAGCGAGCGCGTCGAGACGATCGAGATCCCGCCTTCGCGGCGAGGGCGGCGCCGACGTCTGGCTCCCGAGCTCGAAGCGACCCTCGCGGCGCCGGGTGACCCGACGATGGCGCCGCTGCGCGTGATCTGGCGCGGCGCGCTCCGGGAAGACGGGCGACGGACGCCGAGCCTGCTCTCGCTCCTCACGATCGGTGATCCCCGGGATCCCTCGTGGCTGCGTCAGCTCTTCGTTCGTTGGCGCGACCCGGACCGCTGCGTGATCGTCGCCGCGGAGCCCGCGACCCGCACGAATCTCCACGGCCGCTGGCTCGACGCCGCGGGCAGCGGCCCTGCCGAGACCGCCGGCTTCGCCGACTTCGTCGCGCAGAAGGCGGCGCTCGCCCTCGAGCGCGCCGAGCGGAGCCTGCGCGGCGCCCGCTACAAGGTCCCGCGCCTCGTCCACGAGGAGCTGCTCTCTCGCCCCGCCTTCCGCGGCGGGCTCGACCAGCTCGTCGCGAGCCAACGCGCCGAAGGAAAGACCGACGTCTCCCACGCGGCGCTGGCCGCGGAGGCGGCGAGCGACCTGCGCGAGATCGCGGCGACCCACAGCCGCTTCGTCATCGACCTCGTGATCTCGATCATCCGCTGGCTCTACACCCGGGGCTACGACGAGGAGCTCGTCTACTCCGACGAACAGATGCGCGGCATCGCCGCCCTCGAGGAGCGGCATCCCGTCGTCTTCCTCCCCACCCACAAGCACAACCTCGACCACCTCGTGCTCCAGTACGCCCTCCACCAGCACGGCCTGCCGCCGAACCACACCGCCGGCGGGATCAACATGAACTTCTTCCCCGTCGGACAGCTCGTCCGCCGGGCCGGCGTGTTCTTCATCCGCCGCACCTTCAAGGACGACCCGGTCTACAAGCACGTCCTCTCCCACTACGTCGACTACCTGATCGAGAAGCGCTTCCCCCTCGAGTGGTACATCGAAGGCGGGCGCTCGCGCTCCGGCAAGCTCCTGCCCCCGCGCTACGGCCTGCTCGGCAACGTCGTCGACGCCTATCGCCGCGGGAAGAGCGACGACGTCCATCTCGTGCCGGTCTCGATCGCCTACGACCAGATCCAGGGACTCGGCAGCTACGTCGAAGAGCAGCGCGGCGGTGAGAAGCAGACGGAGAGCTTCGGCTGGTTCCTCGGCATGGTCCGCCAGATGCGGAGACGGTACGGACGGATCCACCTCGCCTTCGGCGAGCCGGTCTCGCTCCGGCAGCAGCTCGGCGCACCGGGCGCGGAGCTCGCGCCCGGCGAACGCTACGACCTCGAGAAGCTCGCCTTCGAGGTCTGCGTCCGGATCAACCGGGTCACGCCGATCACGCCGACTTCTCTCGTCACCCTGGCGCTGCTCGGCACGACGGGACAGGCGTTGACCGTGGAAGGCACTCGGCAATCCCTCGAGAACCTGCTCGAGAACGTGCGGCTCCGGGGGCTCCCCTCGACCGCCGACCTCGATCACCTGAAGGAGAACGCGGGCGTCGCCGCGACCCTCGAGGCCCTCGTCGAGAACGACGTCGTGACCCGCTTCGACGAAGGGATCGAACCGGTCTTCGGGATCGCCGACGATCAACAACTCTCCGCCGCCTACTATCGCAACACGGTCGTCCACTTCTTCGTCTCCGGCGCGATCGCGGAGCTCGCGCTCCTGCACGCGATCGAAGGGGATCGGAACGAGGTCCTCCCCCGCTTCTGGGACGAGGTCATGCGTCTGCGCGACCTGCTCAAGTTCGAGTTCTTCTTCCCGGAGAAGGAGGCGTTCCGCAGCGAGATCCGGACGACCCTCGAGCTGAACCACCGCTCCTGGGAGAAGCGGGTCAGCGAGTACGAGCTCGACCCCGAGGACATGATCCGCCGCATGCGGCCCTATCTGGCGCACCGGGTCCTCCGCCCCTTCCTCGAGAGCTACCGCGTCGTCGCGGATCAGCTCGCGAACCTGTCTCCGGAGACCGCCTTCGACGAGAAGCGATTCCTGAAGGACTGCCTCGGCCTGGGCCGGCAATACGAGCTGCAGCAGCGCATCCACGCGGCGGACTCGGTCTCGAAGGCGCTCTTCCAGACGGCGCTCCGCCTGGCGGCGAATCGCGACCTGCTGGGGAGCGCAGCCTCGGAGACCGACCCCGAGCGGCGTCCCGACCTCGCTCGCGCTCGACGCGAGTTCGCCGAAGAAGTCGCGGACGCCGTCCGGCGCGTCGACATCATCGTCGCCCTCGCGGCCCAGCGACGCGCAGGCTTCAGCTCCTGACCTCCCCGCCGGCGAAACGGGTCGCTCGTCTCCCCGTGATAGACTTCGCGGTCCGTCCAGAGGAGTGCCCCCATGCCCGACGACGCCCTGCGCGCGATCCAGGATCGCCTCGAGATCGAAGAGCTGCTCTACCGCTATGCCGAGATGGTCGACCATCGCGAATGGGGCCAGATGGACCGCATCTTCGCCCTCGAAGCGACGATCGACTACACGTCGAGCGGAGGCGTCGCGGGGCCGTTTCGCGAGACGCTGGCCTGGCTCGACCGCGCCCTCGAGAGCTGGCCGCTCAATCTGCACGTCGTGAGCAACGTCCTCGTCGAGATCGACGGGGACCGCGCGAGTTCGAGATGTTATTTTCACTCGCCGATGGGTAAGAACGTCTCGGAAGGCGGGCAGTTCGTCATCACGAACTCCGGCCGCTACCTGGACGAGCTCATCCGCACGGCCGACGGCTGGCGGATCGTCGCGCGCGTCTGCGAGCAGACGATCATGCAGGGCTCGCTGCCCGAGGGCTACGAGATCCCGAGCTGAACGGCCTCCGCGGGCCGAGCGTCCGCCGGCTGAGGATCGGATCCACCCCGCCGAGCGCCCGCAGACGGCGGAGCGGCCCCGCCCCACCGAGCGCCCGCAGGCGGCGGATGAGACGGCTCAGAGCCGCGGCTCGATGAACTCGCGCCGGTACTCTGCGAAGTCGGCCTTGATGCCTTCTTCCGAGAGGCCGTACTCCTCGAACGAGTACTCGTGGGGCGGTCGCTTCTCCCGCGGATTGTCGGCGCGCCACTGCTCCATGGCGGCCCGCGCCTCGTCGGTCATCTCGATCCCGAACTGCGCGTAGGCGCGGGTGATCTCCTCGATCGGCTTCTTGAGCGCGTCGAGGAACCAGAGGTCCGCGAAGCGGCTGGCGTCGTAGCGCTTCCGCGCTTCCATGCAGCGGTTCGTCGACCAGGCCATCCGGTCCTTCCACTGGTTGCCGGCCTGCGCCATCTGCTCCGGCGACCCGTCGCCGTAGAGCGCCCAGTACGAGCCGTTCATCGAGGCGGCGGACGCGATGGTCTCGACCGGGTCGCGGTGGGTCAGGACCACGTTCGCGCCCTCGAAGGTCTCGAAGAGGGTGTCGATGAAGCCGAGGTGGTTGGGCGCCTTCAGGACCCAGCGCTCGCGGACGTTGCCGCGCTGTCGCTTCTGCCACTGGAGCGACTGGAGCAGCTTCTTCAGGTAGCGGTAGCTCGGCGTCCAGTCCTGCTCGCTGATCCAGCTGCGGTAGGTCGGGATGTTGCAGAACGCCTCGGGCACGTACGAGAGGAAGGAATGCTCGAGGAGCATGATCTCTTCGTCGGGAGCGAGGGCGTCCCAGGGATGGATCGACTTCTGGCGCGGGTCCGCTTCGAGGATCGCTGCGACCTCGGCTTCGGCGATCGGGATGCGCGGGTCGGGCTGGCTCCAATCGGTGTCGGCGTGGGGCGCCGGAAAGCGCGTCTCCCACCACATGCAGGCGTGGTTCCGCGGGTCGCTGGCGATGATGCGCTGGAGCATCGTCGTCCCGGTCCGCGCCTGGCCGATGACGACGATCGGGGCGCCGATCTCCTCGTCGAGGATCTCGGGGTGCCGCGTGATCCAGTGCTGGATGCGGAGTCGGGTCTCGAGGCTCTCGACGATGCGCGTGCGAAGGATCTGGCGACCGAGCTCGTTGAGCGGGGCTTCCTCGCGGAGCGACCACGTGAGCTTCTCCATCGCCGGGAGGAACTCGTCGGGTCCGAAATCCGAGAGGCCCGAGTTCGACCGGGCCTCCGCCAACAGCTCGGCGTCCTGGAAGGCGGCCTTGTTCTCGGCGGATCCACTGCTCATCGTTCGCGACTCCTGGGGCGTGCCTGCGGTTGCCGGGCGGCACCGTGGCGAAGGGGCGGCGAAGGTAGGAGCTTCGAACCCCGCGTTCAAACGCCCGATTCCGGGTGTCCGGCGGAACGAGGGACAGCCTCGATCGAGCTATGCCAGACTCGTGGATCCGGAGAGGAGCCCCCGATGACACGAGCGAACGAAGATCCCGAACTCGAATCGATGGAGTCGCGAACCGAGAAGGTCGTGCGATGGATCGAGGAGAACGTCGGCGGGCGCGTCGTCCACATCGACCCGCAGGCGCGCTGGCGTCCGGTGTGGTTCGCGGAGGTCGAGAAGGGCGAACAGAAGCTCGAGCTCTGCGTGCGCGGCGATCGGCTCGACTGCGTGCACGGCTTCCCCCTCGAGAACGAGATGAAGTTCCAGGCGCTGCTGCACGAAGCGGGCATTCCCGTTGCGAAGGTGTACGGCTGGTGCGACGACCCGCGCGCCTACGTGATGGACCGCGTGCACGGCGTCGAACACTTCCAGCAGGCGAGCGACGACGAGCGCGACCGCGTGATGCGTCACTACATGGAGATCCTCGCGAAGATCCACGCGCTGCCCATCGACCGCTTCGTCGAGGCGGGACTGCTCCGCGCCGAGACGCCCGCGCAGTCCGGATGGATCGGGATGCAGACCTACTGGGACGCCTATCGCGCGGCGAAGAAGCGCCCGGATCCGCTGCTCGAGTTCTGCTTCGCCTGGCTCCGGCGCAACCCGATCGGCGGCGAGGTCCGCGAGACCCCGATCGTCTGGGACTCGGGCCAGCTGATGCACCGGAACGGGCGCGTCGAAGCGGTGATCGATCTGGAGCTCGCGCACATAGGCGACCCGATGATGGACCTGGCCGGGTTCCGCATGCGGACGAGCGTGCTGAACTACGGGGATTTCGAAGCGCTCTACGACCACTATTCACAGAATGGCGGAATGGCCGTCGACCGCCGCGCGATCCAGTACCACCATTTATGCTTCACGCTCTCGAACCAGCTCGCCTTCCACGACGCGCTGGCGGAGCCGCCGCCCGGCTCCGACTACATGACGAACATGCAGTGGTGCGCCGAGACCAACATCTATGCGATGGAGGCACTGGGGGAGATCCTCGGCCTCGAGCTCACGCCGCCGGCGATGCCGCAGGCGCGGGTCTCGACCGGCGCCGTCGGCCACGACCATCTGATCCAGTGGCTGCGCCATTTCGAGGCGCCGGACGCCTACACGCAGCACCAGTTCCGGATCTTCTTCCGCCTCGCGCGCCACCTGAAGCGGACCGACGAGATCGGCGCCGCCGTCGACGCCGCGAACCTCGACGAGCTCGAGCCGCTGCTGGGATTCCGCCCGGCGACCTGGCAGGAGGGCGATGCGGCCCTCGAGCGCTTCGTGCAGGAGGACGACGGGTCCCACGACGAAGCGCTCGTCCACCTTTTCCACGCGCGGACGTGGCGCTACCTCATGCTGTGTGGCCCCGAAGGCTCGGCCATCGCCCGCCACAACCCGATCCCGGATTTCCGGGTCGACCAATAGCGATCACGCCTCGACCCATCGTCGGATCCCGCGAGATCGTCCCTTCGCCGGAGAACCCATGCCGAAGATCGAATACCCCGCCTACGAGCTGATCGAGGTCGACGTCGACGCGCAGACCCACGTCGGACAGCTCACGCTGAACGTGCCGAAGAAGCTGAACGCGCTCGGCGTGGAGATCCTGCACGAGATGCTCGACGCGGCGAACCGGCTGAACGCCGATCGCGACGTGCGGGTCGTGATCCTGACGGGCGCCGGCCGCGCGTTCTCGGCGGGGGCGGACCTCACGATGAACGCGACGGGGATGGGGGTCGGCGACCACCTCCAGCAGGATCATCGCCCGGTCCTCGAGGCGATCCTGCGCGCCCCCAAGCCCTGGATCAGCGCGATCAACGGCGCCTGCGCCGGCGTCGGCAGCGCCTACGGCATGATCTGCGACCTGACCGTCATGGCCGAGGACGCCTACATCTATCAGGCCTTCGCGGGCATCGGCCTGATCCCCGACGGCGGCGCGACCTGGCTCCTCGCGAACGCCCTCGGCCGCAAGCGCGCCTACGAGATCATCGCGACCGGCGAGAAGGTCCCGGCCGCGAAATGCCTCGAGTGGGGGCTCTGCAACCGGGTGGTCCCGAGCGACGCGCTGCTCCCGGAGACCCGGGCCTGGGCCGAGGAGCTCGCCCAGCGCGCGCCGCTCTCCCTCCGCTACGCCAAGGCCTCCCTCTACACGGCGAGCAACAGCGACTACGCGGCGGCCTACGACCGCGAGGTCGAGCTCCAGGCGGTCGCCGGGAGCAGCAAGGACTCCCAGGAGGCCATCAAGGCGTTCCTGGAGAAGCGGAAGCCCAGCTTCGAAGGGCGATAGACCGGTCATTGGATGTCATGAGGCCGACATCCAATGACCCTATCGAGCTCGGGCCGATACGCGCGCGAAGCACGCAACTCCCTGAAATCAGTACACTTTCGACTTTGGCACGGGCCGTGCTCTACCGATCCTCGTCCCACGAGAAACGGAGAGCCGATCATGTCCTTCGCCACCGACCTCTGGCAGCGCGCCGCCCAGGCGGCCCACGCCACCCCCGAAGACCGCAACCGCTACGTCGACTTCCTGCGCGCCGCCTCGATCACCGTCGTGATCCTCGGACACTGGCTCGTCGCCGCGCCCTACGTCTCGGACGGCGGCGCCCTCGTCACGGCCAACATGCTCGAGCTCGCCCCGTGGACCCGGTGGCTGACCCTCGCGGTCCAGGTCATGCCGATCTTCTTCCTCGTCGGCGGCTACGCGAACCACGTCGCCTGGGAGTCGGCCCTCGCCAAGGGCACGCCCTATCCCCGCTGGCTCGCCGGACGCTTCCAGCGCCTGGTCGCCCCGGTGATCCCGGTGCTCCTCACCTGGGTCGCGATCGCCGGCGCGGGCCCCTTCCTCGGTGCGAATCCGGCGCTCGTCGGACTGCTCTCGCAGGCGGCCCTCGTGCCGACCTGGTTCCTCGCGGTCTACGTGATGGTCGGCGTGCTCGTCCCGATCACCCACCGCGCGTGGAAGCGTCACGGCTTCCGGTCGTTCTGGGTCCTCGTCGCCGGCGCGGCCATCACCGACTTCGTCTCGTTCTCCTCCGGCCACCGGGCGCTCGGCCTCGTGAACTACTTCTTCGTCTGGCTCGCCGTGCACCAGCTCGGCTACGCCTGGCGCGAAGGCCGCTTCCGCATGCGCCTCGCCTGGTTCGCCGGCGGCGCGCTCGCGACGGCGGGCCTGGTCTCTTTCGGGCCCTATCCACTCGCGATGGTCGGCTTCCCCGGCATGGAGATCTCGAACACGTCGCCGCCGACCCTCGCGCTCCTCACCCTCGGCATCGCGCAGTGCGGCCTGATCCTCGCGGCGGAGCCCTTCGTGCGGCGGATCCTCGACGACCTCAGGGTCTGGACGGCGACGGTGCTCGTGAACGGGCTGATCATGTCGGTCTATCTCTGGCACATGACGGCGATGATCGCGGTCTATGGGCTGCTCCATCTCGCCGGGACGGGACTCGACCTCGTACCGAACACGAGCGCGTGGTGGAGCTCGCGGCCGCTCTACCTCCTCGCCTTCACCCTCTTCCTCTTCCCGCTCACCCTCGTCGTGCAGCGCTTCGAGAAGCCGGTGGTCGCTCTCGCCGAGCATTCGCGCCGACGCCTCGTCGCGGCCGCCACCCTCGTCTGTGCCGGTCTCGCCCTGATCAGCGCGCAGGGCGTCGCGTCCGCCGAGGGGATCCGGATCCTCCCGAATCTCCTGCCCTTCTACGGCGCCGGTCTCGCCGGCATCGGCCCGCTCAAGATCCTCGCGACGATGGGCCTCGCCGGGCCCGGCAAGGGCACCGACTGACGCGGGCGATCCGCGCTCATCCCTCGGCCCGGAGCTCCTCGAGGAGCTCCGGGTCGAGCTTCGCCTTGACCGTCCGCCGATCGAGGCCGAGCACGCGCGCCGCGGCCTCGTAGGAGCCGACCTTCGCGTAGACCCGGGTCGTGTAGTCGCGCAGGAGCGCGTCGGCACTGGCCTCGCCCGCCAGCAGCGACGGCGCGATCCCGGCCGCCGCGAGTCGGGCCTCGCCTCGACTCCGCCGCGGCGGCGCGTACGAGCCCTGGACCAGCACGCTCCGTACGCACTGCTCGAGCTCACGAACATTGCCGGGCCAGCCGTAGTCCGCGGGCAGTCCACTCCGAACGAAGTCGAGCACCTCGCGCGCGAGGCCCTCCCCCTCTTCCTCGCTTCCCGCGATCCGGACCGCGATCACCTGGACGAGCTGCGGGAAGGCGCCCTCGTCCGCCTCGATCTGCGCGCGCAGCGTCGGCATCTCGATCACGTTCGCGCAGAGTCGGTAGTAGAGGTCGTCCCGGAAGGTCCCGTCCTCGATCCCCTGCTCGAGGTCGGCGTTCGTCGCCGCGACGATCTTGCCCTCGAAGCGCCGCTCCGTCGTCTCACCGATCCGTTGGAACGTGCGGTTCTGGAGCACGCGCAGGAGCTTCACCTGGATCCCGGGGTCGAGGTCGCCGATCTCGTCGAGGAAGATCGTTCCGAAGGGACCGCACCCTTCGAGCCAGCCGGCGCGGTCCTCGACGGCGCCGGTGAACGCGCCCTTGCGGTGGCCGAAGAGCTCCGACTCGACGAGCGACGATGAGAGCGCTGCCAGATTCACGGCCTGGTAGCCGTCGGCGAAGTCCGCGACGAAGCAGGCGCGCTCGGGGTCGAGGGGGATGTAGCGCGAGAGCCCGATCGCGCGCGCCACGAGCTCCTTGCCCGTCCCGGACTCGCCGAGCACGAGCGCCGGGATGTCTCCCATTCGTCCGTAGAGGCTCCGGCGATAGCGCTCGACGTCGTGGGTGAAGACCGCCCGCCAGACCTTGCCCCGCAGCTCCGCGATCGGCATCGACCCGCCGTAGATCCGCGTGAAGACGTGGTGGAATGCGCGGCGGATCTGGAAGCCCCACGCGAGGACGTGGGGAGCGTTCGTCTCCGGCGGAAAGACGACCCCGGGAATCTCGAAGAAGTGCGCGAAGTCCTCCGCATAACGTCGATAGAAGCCGAGCTTCCGCGTCGCGGGACGACCGTTCTCGCGCTCGTGGATGATCCGGGTGAGATCGGGCGAGTAGCGGTAGAAGAGGAGGTAGCGAACGAAGCCTTCGTAGAGCGCGAGCTCGTCGCGAGACGGACGCGCCCCCTCCTGAAGACGGCGGCGGAGATCCTCCGCCATGCCCTCTGCGAGCTCCTTCAAACGGACGACGTTCGGGTTCAGCCCCTCGACGTCGCCGTCCATGTGCCACACGGCGGTGTAACCCGTGAACGCGTCCCCGAGTGCGCGGCGCTCCTGATCGATCCGATCCGGCGCGAACGGGTTCGACGTCGCCATCCGGGTGACGGCTTCGAGGATTTCCCGCTCCCGGTCGCTGACGAAAGCGGTGCTGCGCGCGGCCACGTCTTTCCTCCCGAGGAACCCACCCAGAGAACTCCCGGTCTCGTTAGCGCGCTTCGACGGCTCGCGCACGAACGCAGGGCGGCTGGCTAAGCTGGGTCGTCTCCCTCCGAGAGGAATCGCCATGAACGGCGCCGAAAGCCTGCTCCGCTCCCTCGTCTCCGGCGGCGTCGAGGTCTGCTTCACCAACCCGGGCACGTCCGAGATGCACTTCGTCGCGGCCCTCGATCGCGTCCCGGGCATGCGCGCCGTTCTCGGCCTCCAGGAGAACGTGGTCACCGGCGCCGCCGACGGCTACGGACGGATGGCCGACGCGCCCGCGTCGACGCTCCTCCATCTCGGGCCCGGCCTGGCCAACGGACTCGCCAATCTCCACAACGCGCGACGCGCCCACACCCCGATCGTGAACGTCGTCGGCGATCACGCCGTCGACCACGCCCACCTCGACGCGCCGCTCACCTCGGACGTCGAAGCCGTCGCGGCGCCCTTCTCCCACTGGGTCCGGACCTCGAAGACGTCCCGCGCAGTGGGACGCGACGCCGCGGAAGCCGTCGCCGCGGCGCGGGCGCATCCCGGCCGGATCGCCTCGCTGATCCTCCCTGCGGATGCGAGCTGGAACGAGCCGGGAGTCCCCGCGAAGGCCCTGCCCGCTCCCGCGCCGACGAGCGCCCCGGACGAGACCCTCGAGGAGATCGCGACGCGGCTGCGAGCGAGCGAGCGACCCGCGCTGCTCCTCGGTGGCAAGGCGCTTCGCGCACGCGCCCTCGAGCTCGCCGCAGCGATCGGCCGGGCCACCGGCGCCCGCGTCCTCTGCGACACGTTCTACGGACGGCTCGAACGCGGGGGCGACCGCGCCGTCATCGAACGACTGCCCTACTTCCCCGAGCAGGCTGCCGAAGCGATCGCCGACGTGACCGATCTCGTGCTCGTCCACACGAAGGCGCCGGTCGGGTTCTTCGCCTATCCCGACAAGCCGAGCCGGCTGACTGCACCGGCGACGCGAATCGCGACGCTCGCGGAGCTCGAGGAGGACGCGGAAGGCGCCCTCGAAGCGTTGGCGGATCGTCTCGGCGTCGGACCGATCGAGCCGGGCGCGTTCCGCTCGACCGACCCGCTCCCGGCGCTGCCGGACGGCGAGCTGAACCCCGTCAGCCTCGCCCAGGCGGTGGCGGCGACGATGCCCGAGAACACGATCGTCGTCGACGAAGGCGCGACCGGTGGATTCTTCGCCCTGCCCATCACGGCGAGCGCACCGCAGCACGACTGGCTCGCGTTGACCGGCGGCGCGATCGGGTTCGGCATGCCATGCGCGATCGGCGCGGCGATCGCGTGTCCGGACCGTCCGGTGCTCGACCTGCAGGCCGACGGCTCGGCGATGTACACGGTCCAGGCGCTATGGACGCAGGCACGGGAGTCGCTCGACGTCACGACGCTGATCCTCGCGAACCGGAGCTACGCGATCCTGCGTGCCGAGCTCGACCGGACCGGCGCCGCACCGAGCCGGGAAGCGGAGCGGCTCTTCGACCTGACCGGTCCGGAGCTCGACTTCGTCTCTCTCGCGAAGGGCATGGGGGTCCCGGCGGAACGGGTGACCGACGCGGGAGCCCTCGGAAAGGCGCTCGGGCGGGCCTACGCCGAGCCCGGACCGAAGCTGATCGAGGCCGTGCTCTAGGGCCAGCGGGACGCCGCCGCGGGATTCGCGCGAGACGGGACGCGTTCCGCTGTCGGCGGAACTGCTCAAGGCCTGCCGACGACCCTCCGATTCGACCGGCAGGGGTGTCCTACCATGAGCTTCGTCGCGCCGATCCTCGTCTTCGTCTTCTTCCTGGCGCCGGCCCTCCGGCTGCTCTCCCTCGCCGCGCGCACGCGCCAGGCGCCGGAGCTCTGGTGCGGTCTCTACTTCCTCGGCGCGTCGTTCGGCCTCTCGCTTCGCGTCTTCGGTGCGGGTACGCAGCTCGAGATGCCGGACGCGGCGCTCCTCGCGAACTCGATCGGCCACGTCGGCCTCGCCGCGGGGACCTGCGCGATGGCCCTCTTCACCCAGCGCGTCTTCCACCCCGAGAGCGGTCGCGCGAAGACCTTCGCCGGGTGCATCGTGGCCGCGATCGCGGGGACGACCCTCTGGACGTTCGCCGGCGACCACGTCGCCGCAGAGAGCTCCGCCGCCGTGATCGCGACGAACGCGTTCCGCGTAGTCCCGACCGCGTGGGCCTTCGTCGAGTCGTTCCGGTACTGGCGGTCGATGCGGAAGCGCGCGTCCCTCGGCCTCGCGGACCCGGTCATCACCAACCGCTTCCTGCTCTGGTCGATCTGGACCGCCGGCGTCTCCCTGATGCCCGCGATGGCCCTCTCTCTCCGGCTCGCCGCCGTCGTCGTGCTCGGCGATGTCGACCGCGCCGTGCAGGAACGATCCGCCTACCTGCCCCAGGTCATGAGCGTCGTCCGAGCCACCTTCCTGGTGATCACCCCGACCTGCGCCCTCGCCCTGATGCTCGCCTTCTTCCCCCCGAAGCCCTACCTCGATCGTCTCCGGGCGAGCGCTTCGAACGCCCAGCGCGCCTGACCCCACGCCCCGAGCGCGAGACGCGCTCGCCCCCTGCCCCGGCCGCGGCCCCGGCCCCGGCCCCGGCCCCGGCCCCGGCCCCGAAACGCAGAGCACAAGCCGCAAGGCCGCGCAGAGTGCGTCGATTTCGACGACCTCGCAGCGAAGCCCCCGCAGGCGTACTCCCGTACGCCGAGGACGGCGAAGCGAGAAGGCGTCGAAAGCGACGTGCTATGCGCGGCCGCTAGGGCGTGAACCAGATGGGGCTGGTGTAGGCCCGCTCCTGCTGGCTCGTTCGCATGCCCGCGATGGGCTTGCCGTATCTCGCTGCATCGATCGCGTTCCAGCGCGGCGTCGGTACCTCGAGCACGCGCAGGTAGTAGAAGGCGAGCCGCTCCGGATCGAAGTCCGGGTCCTGCCAGACCGTCGCGATCTCGGCGACGCCGGCGACCTTGTCCTCGGCGACGCTCACGTCGTAGACGCGCTCCTCGGCCTGGTCGTCGTCGCCGACCCAACCCTTCACGATCTGGACGCGCTGCAGGTTCGCGCCCTCCGGATCCTTCGCGGCCAGCACGAGGAAGCTCGGCGCGGCGTCGCGGGAGCGCGCAGGCAGGTCCGACCCCATCGGCACGCCCTTCACGTAGCCCGCCCGCGCGGCGCGGCTCGACCGGGCGTCGACGTCTGCGAAGCGCCAGCCGCCGAAGAAGCGCACGTTCATGCGGGGTCCCGTCGTGGCGTAGACCTCGCCCCGGCGCATGGCGTCGAAGATCGCCTCCCGGCTGTGCTCCGTCGCCCAGACGCCGGCATAGCCCGCCGCCGCCTGCTCCCAGTTCATCGTGTCCGCCGCGTCCTCCGGAACGGCCCGGATGAAGGCGCCGAGCATGCGGTCGCTCCCCGGCGGCATGTTCGCGGTCTTGCCCCAGTAGTCGTCTTCGTCGGCGGTCGCGAGCGAGGTGTGGGCATCGGTGCTTCCGATCATCGCGAAGCGGAAGGGATTCACGCCGAGCGCCGTCTGCAACAACAGCCCGTTCTTGAGCGCTGCCCGCGCGTAGCTCCCTTCGTGCATCGAGGGCTCCGTCTTCACGAGGCCGAAGATGTTCGTCTCGTCCCAGGTTTCGAAGTCGGCGAACTCGTCGTCCGGCGAGAGGAAGGGATGGGCCTCGCTGTCGCCCTTGATCTGGGTCACCTCGACGACGGGCTCGTAGCGCTGGCGCGCCTCCGCATAGGCGATGGAGAAGGGCTGACCGTTCGAGTCTTCCATCGCGAACATGCGACCGTTCGAGAGATTCGAGTTGTGCGGGATCGCGAACGCCTGCCCGCCGGTGTCCCGCTCGTAGCGAGCGAGGAAGGCCCAGAGATCCTCGGGATGCTGGCTGTGCACGGCCGAGAAGGGAAGGATCTGCTTCGTCTTGTCGGGACCGTCGCGGAAGAGGACGTTGCGGTGGAGGTTGTCGCCGCCCGGGGTCGAGCCCCACTCGTAGCCCACGATCGAGACGAAGCGGCCGGGCTCGTTGTTGCGCTCGGCGATGTCGATGACTTCGTCCCAGACGAGTCGTTGGATGCCCTCGTCGGCGACGAGGGGGTCGCCATCGAGCGCCGCGTTCAGCGCCGTGATGTCCTCGGGTCCGAAGATCGGGTTCTCGTCGATCAGCTTCTTGACCACACGGGCGGTCTCCGTCGAAGACACCGCAGGGTGCCCCTCCCGGATCATCTTGAACACGCCCATGTACTCGGCGTGGTCCGAGACGACCAGGAAGTCGAGGGGACGCTCGAGCTGCGCGACGCGTCCGGCGCCGGTCCGGATCGCCTCGCCCCGCGCGAAGCGATAGGCGACGTCGGGACCGAGCGTGAAGTTGTTGAAGAGGTTCGCGTCGAGGGAGTAGGCGCTGTGGACGTGGGTGTCGCCCCAGTAGAGCTCGGGCAGGGGAGCGTCCTGTGGCGACTGAGCCCGCGCCGCGCATGCAGCGAGCATCCCTCCGAACACGACGATCGCGATTCGACGCATGTCACCCTCCTCGCCCCGCGCGATCGGGAGCGAAGCGGGGGACTCGCAAGGCTAGGGATCCGACCTCACTCGTGGCAAGCCTCGATGGACGGACCGGGTGCGTATGCGATCTCTCTCGTACGTCCTCGATGCGGAATCGCGACGCCGTCGCCCGAGCGCGATGAGTCCCATCACACCCAGTCCGATCCCGAAGCCGGCCTCGGGTACCTCGATCGCACCCAGGTCACATTCCGCCGTCCCGTTCGTGTCTCCGTCGGCCGGCCGCGGCCCGCGACGCTGATCGAACGCGGTACAGCTCGCGGCGTCGGCGGCCTCGATCAGGAGGCTGCCTGCGACGGGCAGGTGACCGCGGGTGCTCGCGAGCGAGCCCGAATTCGTGGCGAGCGTCGCGAGCGCCGCGAGGCCGAGAGAGACCCCCTCGAGGTCGCCCGGCCCGGAGAACCCGCAGCTCGTATCCTCGCTCGCGTTGTGACCCGAGAGCGTCGGCACGAGCGTCGAGAAGGGCTCGCAGGCCGGCGTTCCCGAGACCACGCTGTTCTCGATCCGTAGACCGGCCGTCGAGAAGCCGGATCGAACCGCCTGCAGCCCCGGCCCCGCGTCCCCGACCACCGTCGAATGGAGAATCGTTCCCGAGCAGTTGCCGAGACTCAGCTGTTCGCCGGACACGCCGTTCACGTTGCCGCTCACGGTCGTGTTCTCGAGCCATAGACGATCGCCGCTCCCGGGGACGGGGATGCCGGAACATTGGACCCCGGCATCCGTATCGGCGACGTTCGACACGACCGCCGAGTCGATGATGCGGGCGCGCACCGAGCCCGAGGCCGACGCGCTCAGACGAAGCCCCCCGCCCACGGACGCCACCAGGTAGTCGATCGCCTCGTTGGCTTCGACGACGCATCGCTCCAACGAGAACCTCGACTGCGCGTGGATGCCACCGCCGATGTTCGCGCGGTTGCCCGAGACGACGCAATCCGAGAGGTGGAGCGGCCCCGCGGACAGGAAGCCGCCACCGGAAGGATCGGCGAGATCGTCTGCCTGCCCGCCCGTCACGGCCAACCCGGTGACCCGAAGCGTCGACGGCGACACCAGCTGCAACGGGTTGTGGAAGACGCGATCGATCGAAGCGGCGTCGACGATCGTGGTGCTCGCTCCTGCCCCGCGAATCCCGACGTCGTCCAGGACGTCGAGGTCCCCCGTCGCCGAAGCGTCCTCGTCGTCTCCGGGAATCGACAGGAGATGCGTGCCGGCTCCGAGCACGATCTCGGTCGGGCCCGCGAGCGCGTTGGCCTCCTGGACCGCCGCCCGGAGCGTACACCGCGCCGCGATCGTCGAGCAGAAGCCGTCTCCGGGGCTCGCGTCGACGGCGTCGACCGTCGTGTCGACCGTGAACGACTGCGCATAGGGCTGCGAGACCTCGAAGTGCTCGAGATCCAGCGCGACCACCTCGAACTCGACGCCCCCGAATCCGAACCCGTGAACCAGGTCTTCGAAGGTCTGGTCCGCCACGATCGAGAAGGCGAGCGGCGACGCCGAGACGGAGAGCCCCGTGTCGAGCGCGACCGACGCCCGCGCGTTGCCCGCTCCCCCGATGCGCTCGACGCGCAGCTCGAGCTCGAAGGCATCGCCGGCGAGGATCGCCGCGGTCATCGGCGCCGGGAGCGAAGCGGTCGATTCGTGGATCGGACCGGAAGGGAAGCGCTGCTCGACGACCTTGAGCGCCGCCTGCGGCGCCCCCATCCCGTCCCAGGAGAAGACGAGGCCCGCCGACACCGAGACCGTGTCGACCCCCTCCGGAAAGGTCGCGCCGTGACCGACATCGAGGCTTCCCGTCAACGGCGGCGAAGCGAGACCGGACATGCGAGAACGGATCGAGAAGGACCCGTCGGCCAGCGGTACCGCGTCGGCGACCAGCCGTGCCCCGAGCTCTCCGGTTGCGCCATCGATCTGGTAGGCCGCGACGCGCCCGGTCAGGTCGGGTCCGGGGCCCGACGGCTCGGTGATCCCGGCGAGGCCCCCGATCCCGAGCTCGTCGAACTCCGGTGACGTCGGAGCGACGAACTGCCCCCGGAAGTCCTCTTCGTACACGACGAAGTCTCCGACCGAGAGGTTCGGAGCGGGCATTCGCCGCAGCGCCCAGAGCGTCCCGGCCCCGGACTCGACGAAGAACAGGGTCTGCCCGTCTTCGCTGAACGCCAGGCTCGAGCAGGTCGCGATCGACTCGACGAAGCGATCGACCCCACCCGCGCTGTCGATCCGGACGATCGCGTCTCCGTTCACGCACGCGTAGAGCGCTCCGCCGAACGCACCGATCCGAGCGAAGGCCAGCCCGCTCGGCACGCCAGTGAAGTCGGGATCGGCGGACGCGAGCGAGAACGGGGTGCGCGTGCCGGCCGAGTCGTAGCGATAGATGCCGGTCTCGACGCCGATGCCCCCGGACACGACGTTCAACCCGACGTAGAGGTCGGTCCCGAAACCGAGCAGTCCGGATCCGAAACGAAGCTCGGTCGGCGTACCGTTCATGACCGAGCCGAAGTTCGCGAAGAGCGACGCTCCGCCCCCGGACGGCGGAAGCGTCGAGAGCGAGTCACTGATCTGGCCGCCGCCCGCTCCGGAATAGAGAAGCGTGCCGAAGGCGCCGCCGGTCGAGAACGCCATCCCGACGCCGCCGAACTGATACGAGGGCGGTCCGGGCGGCGGCGTCGGGTCACCGAAGACCGTCGCGATGCCCGTCGCGTCGATGCGCTCCACGAGCCCGTGAGTCGGGCTCGAGGGATCGACGGAGTTCGCCACGTAGAGATCCTCGCCGAAGGCGCCCCCGGTCCCGAACTCGACGAAATAGCCGGTCGACCCGATCGTCGTCGCGAACGAAGAGACGGCACCCGTCGATGGCTCGATCCGGAGCACCTCGTTCGAAGACGGGCGAGCGGCGAAGACGTGCCCTCCGTAGGCGCCGAAGCCGGATGGCGCGATCGCGATCCGACTGGCGTCACCGAGACCGGAGGCGACGGGCTCGAGCACGTACCCCTGCGGCGGAACGGGTTGCGCATGCGCCACACCGGACAGTCCAGCCAGGACCCACCCGATCGCCAGAGCGAGAATGCTTCGTCTCTTCGTCATCTTCTTCCTACTCCGTACGCCGTCGACCGCCGGGAGCGCCGGCCCCGTTGCCCGGGCGCTGCGGGTCGCTTGCCGGCGCGCGTCCGCTCCGGCGACCCATGCACCTTCCCGTGCCCCCGCTATTCGCGCGCAACCGCGAAAACTTCGTAGAATCGGATACTTGGACGATGCTCCCGGTTGCTAGACTCGACGGGCGTCAGGAGTCGGGATGAAGCACGCGCCGAGGCAGGAGCTGGTCGAAGCGGCGGACTCGCTGGACGAGAAGCCGATCGCGGTCTTCTCTGCGCCGGGCGGCTGCGGCAAGACCACCCTCGCTCTGCACTGGCGGCGGTTGCTTGTGGGGCGCGGCGAGCGGGTCGCATGGCTCTCGCTCGATCGCCTCCACCGCGACCCGGCGATCTTCGTCGACGACCTCGTGGGCGCGATCGCCGACGCGCTCCCCGACGCCCTCGAAGGGGCGGAGCCCTTCGGATCGAGCGTGCGACGCGCGCGGGTCGGTGGCGGTGACCCCGAGCCGGAGGCGATCGCGTCGCTGCTCGATCGCGAGGGGCGACGGCTCGCGCGCCCGGTCGTCGTCTTCCTGGACGGCTTCGAGCAGCTCGAAGGGGAAGGCGTCTCCGTCGAGATCGTGAATCTCCTCGTTCGAAGCACGCCCGCCTGGCTCCGGCTCGTCCTGACGACGCGGGGACGCCGACCCCGCGCCCTGACGCGTGCGCTCGCCGCCGGGGGCGCGTCGCTCATCGACGAAGCCGCGCTGGCGCTGACGCGCGCACAGGTCGACGCACTGGTCGACGAAGCCGACCTCCGACTCGAGCCGGCGTACATCGAGCAGCTCCTGGCCCGGACCGAAGGTTGGGCGATCGCGGTCCAGTTCGCCCTCAGAACACTCGCGACGTTGCCCCCGGAACGGCGAGACGACTTCCTCACCGAGCTCACCCGGGACCGCGACCTGCTGCGCTACATCGCCGACGAGCTCACGGCGGAGCTCTCCGAAGACGCGGTCCGGGTGCTTCAGATCTCGGCCGTACTCGGCGCGACCGATACTGCCACGTTGATGCGCGCCATGCGCGCCGCAGGTCGCATCGGCGGCGAGAGCGCGATCGACGAAGCGATCGAGGCCGGCCTGCTCCAGTCCCAGCCTGCGCAGCTCGCCCTTCATCCGCTCGTCGCGGAGTGGATGCAGCTGCGGATGCGCGCCGGTCTCGACGACGCCGAGTGGGCGACGCTCCACGAGCGGCTCGGAGAGATGCTCGAGTCGGCGGGATCGGCGACGGCGGCGCTCTCGGTGTATCGAAACGGTGGGCTCGCGCCGCGGATCGCCGATCTGCTGGCGCGAGAAGGACGGGGCTGGGTCGACCGCGGCTATCTGGACCTCGCCGAGGAGGCGCTCGCGGAGGTCCCTCGACCGCTCAAGGCGGACCGACCCGGGCTGCTCGCCCTCGAGGGTCTGATCGCAGGGGGGCGGGACCCGAAGCGGGCCGTCGAGCGACTGCGCGAGGCCATCGAGCTCTACCGACGCGCCGGTGACCTCGAGGCGGAGGCGGACACGCTCCACGCGCTCGCGATCGTCGCCGTCAACGAGAACCAGACGGAGGCGATCGCCGAGCTCGTTCGCCACACCGTCACCTTCTCTCGGATCCTTCGCCATCCGCGGTTGCGCGGCATGCTCGCGATGGGACTCGCCGATGCCGCGTTCATCACGGGTCGCTACCGACTCGCCATGCGACTCCTTCGCCGCGCCGGCGGCGGCCAGCAGCGTCCGCGCGAGCGCGCCGGGGTCGGTTTTCTCGGCGCGACGATCCGCTTCGCGCGCGGAGACTGGGACGAGCTCGTGGACGAGGTCGATGCGCGCTGCGCCGACGAGGATCAGCGGCTCCATGGTCCCGGCTTCTACGCGATGCAGACACGCCGCTGCAGCGTGCTCGGCCTCCGCGGACTCGAGCTCGACGCGTGTCGCACGACCCTCGAAGAGGCCGGTCGGATGTTTCGGAGCGCGCGGCAGACCCTCAATCGAAGCCACTGTGCGACCGCACTCGGTCAGATCGCTCACCGCGCGGGCGAGTTCGACGAAGCCGCGGAGCACTTCTCGGACGCGCTCGCGCTCGCGGAACGCATCGACCTGCTCGAGACTTGGGTCGCCTCCCACGGCCGACTCGCCCGCGCGCTCCAGAGAGCCGGTCGGTCCGCCGAAGCGCGTGCCTCGGCGCGAGCGGCCCTCCGGCTCCTCGACTCCGAAGGCGCCTGGACCACCCGGATCTCCTCCGCGCCGCTCTCTTCCGCCGGCGCCGCCCTCGCCGCCGTCGTGCTGGCAGAGCTCGGCCATGCCCGAGAGGCGCTCGCCGGCATCGACGCACGGCGTCGAGAGCTCGTCCACGCCGAGCTCCCCCTCGTCGCCCACGCGATCGGGCTCTGCCGCGCGCGGGTGGCGGAGCTTGCGGACGAGCGGAAGCGCATGCGCGAAGAGCTGCGGTCGGGTTGGCACGCGCATCGGACCGCCGGCCTCGTCGACGTCGCGCCCGAGATCGACGCCCCGCTTCTACGTTGGGCCCTCGAGCGCGCACGGGAAGAGGGGATCGACCTCGGTGGCCTCCGCCTCCACGGCATGCCCTCCGTCGCTCCGCGGCGCGCAGCGCTCTCGATCCAGAGCTTCGGCGCACTGGAAGTCGCGAAAGGCGGCCGCAGCCTCAAGGCTTCCGATTGGAAGGGACGCAACCCGCAGCGTCTCTTCGTCCGCCTGCTCTGCGCCGAGGGTCGGGTCCTCCCTCGCGAACGGGTGGAATCGGACCTCTGGCCCGAAGCGACGCGCGCACAAGGTCGCAACAACCTGCGCGCCAGCCTGACCAAGCTTCGGGACGCCCTCGAGCCGAGAAGGAAGAAGGGCGCCCCGAGTCGACTGCTCACGCTCGAAGGGGAGCACCTCGGACTCGCCGAGGCGGCGCTCGAAGACTGGGACGTCACCCGGTGGCGAAGCGCGATCGACGGGATGCGCACCGAGGCCGGGCGGGCGGGGGTCGTGGCGTGTGAACGACACTTCGAGCGGGCCCGATCCCTCCGGCGAGACGAATTCCTGATCGGCTACCTCGACGACTGGGCCCTCGAGCTCCGGCGAGCCCTGGATGCGATGCACCGATCCGCCACCCTCGAGACCCTCGACGCCCTGCTAGGCGAGCCGGGGACGCACGAACCGGGTCGGGCTCCGCTGGCCATCCGGATCGCCGAGGACTTCGTCGCCCGATCTCGCGACGACGAAGCCGCCTGGGAGCGCCTCGCCGCGGCCCGCCTCGCCGCGGACGACCGAGCCGGTGCGATTCGCGCGATCGAGGACGCGACCGCGGCGCTCGAGGACGAGCTCGGCATCGCACCGGGCCCCTGGGCCGAGGCGACCCGCGCACGCGCTCGAGATGCGCGTGCCCAGGCCGTGGGCGCGGAGAAGGAGCGGCGAAGCACCGGCCGCGAGGAGGAACGGGAGTGACGATCGGAGAGGGTGTCGAGCTCGCGACGCTGATCGAGGAGGCCGAGGCGGACATCGAAGTCGTCGACGCGGACGGACTCCGCGCCGCGATCGACGACGACGACCTGGTCGTGATCGATCTGCGCGACGTCCGGGAGCTCCAGCGCGAAGGGCATCTGCCGGGCGCGGTGCACATGCCACGCGGCATGCTCGAGTTCTGGATCGCCCCGGAGAGCCCCTACGCGCGACCGGTGTTCCAGGAGGACAAGCGCTTCGTCTTCTACTGCGCGATGGGCTGGCGCTCGGCCCTCGCCTGCCAGATCGCGACGCGCATGGGCCTCCTGCGGGCGGCCCACCTGGGCGGCGGCTTCACCGCGTGGAAGGAGTCGGGCTTCGAGGTCGTGCCCTACGAGCGGAAGAAGAAGGCCTAGCGCGCCTCTCCTTCGCGAGGCCTCACTGACCCGCAGGTCCGCCGTCGAGCTGGCGCGCCCAGGTCCTGCCCGCGATCCTCCAGGCCCTGGCAGTCCTCCTGCGCCGGCCGGCTCCGCCGTCGGACGCTCCATCCTCCACCCTCCCCCCTCCACCCGGAGTGAACCCACCATGCACGATCTCATCATTCGTGGCGGAACCGTCGTCGACGGAACCGGCGCGCCCGCTCGCAAGGCCGACGTCGCCATCGACGGCGACCGCATCGTCGCCGTCGTCGAAGCAGGACAGGACCTGGGACCGGCCCGCCGCGAGCTCGACGCAACGGGTCTCCTCGTCGCGCCCGGCTGGGTCGACATCCACACCCACTACGACGGTCAGGCGACCTGGGATCCGCACCTCACGCCCAGCGGATGGAACGGCGTGACGACCGTCGTGATGGGCAACTGCGGCGTCGGTTTCGCGCCGGTCCGCCCGGGCCAGGAGGACTTCCTCATCCAGCTGATGGAGGGCGTGGAAGACATCCCCGGGACCGCCCTCCACGAAGGCATCGACTGGAAGTGGGAGAGCTTCCCGGAATACCTCGATGCCCTCGAGTCGATGCCCCGCTCCGTCGACATCGCGACCCAGATCCCCCACGGCGCCGTCCGCGCCTACGTGATGGGCGAGCGCGGCGCGAAGAACGAGAAGGCGGAGCCGGACGAGATCGAGGAGATGTCCCGGCTGGTCAAGGAAGGCCTCGAGGCCGGTGCGCTCGGGTTCTCGACGTCGCGCACGATGCTCCACCGCGCGAAGGACGGTGAGGTCGTCCCCGGTACCTACGCCGAAGACGACGAGCTGATGGGCATCGGGCGTGCGCTCGGTGAAGTCGGCCACGGCGTCTTCGAGTGCGCGAGCGATCTCGCGCCCGAGGGCAAGGAGCTCGAGTGGATGAGCCGGCTCGGCAAGGAGACGGGGCGGCCGGTCAGCTTCGCGTGCCTCCAGAATCCGCTGGACGCCGACCAGTTCAAGCGCCTGCTCGAGGCGGTCGACGCCGATGCCGCCGAAGGCGGACACCTCACGCCGCAGGTCGCGCAGCGCCCCGCCGGCCTGCTCTTCGGCTTCGACAGCTCGCTCCATCCCTTCCGCCTGAAGCCCGCCTTCCGGCCGCTCCTCGATCTCTCGTCCGAAGAGCGCCTCGCCGAGCTCCGGAAGCCCGAGGTCCGCGAGACGATCCTCGGGCAGGACTCCGCGGAGGGCAACGTGCCGGGCATGAACGCGCTGGTCACCGGCGCCTGGGATCGCATGTATCCCCTCGGCACGCCGCCGGTCTACGAGCCCGGTCCGGAAGACTCCGTGGCCGCGAAGGCCGAAGCCGCGGGGGTCACGCCCGCGGAGTTCGCCTACGACACGATGCTGGCCGGCGAGTTCATCTACATGCCGATCCTCGGGTACGCGAACGGCAACCTCGAGGACATCCGAACGATGATGCAGCACGAGAAGGCGGTCTTCAGCCTGTCGGACGGCGGCGCCCACTGCGCGCTGATCACCGACGCGAGCACGCCGACCTTCCTGCTGACCTACTGGGTCCGCGATCGCGAGAAGGGCGAGCGATTCCCGCTCGAGTGGATCGTCCACCAGCAGACCCAGAAGACCGCACGCTTCTACGGCATGGAAGACCGCGGCACGATCGCCCCCGGCATGCTCGCCGACGTCAACGTGATCGACTTCGACGCGCTCCACATCCACGCGCCGGAGATGGTCGACGACCTCCCCGCCCGGGGACAGCGCCTCGTCCAGCAGATCGACGGCTACGTCTACACCGTGAAGAGCGGCGAGCTCACCTACGAGCGCGGCAAGCCGACCGGCGCGCTGCCCGGCGGTCTGATCCGCGGGCCGCAGGCATCGCCTTCGGCCTAGCGCTTGCCGCGAACCAGCTTGCCCGGCCGCGCACCGGTCGGCTCGCCGTCCCGGAACGTGACCTCTCCGGCGCAGATCGTGACGTCGAAGCCCTTCGCCCGCTGGACGATCCGCGACGCTCCCGTCGGCAGGTCGTCGACCACTTCCGGGAGCTGCAGCTCGACGGCCGCGAGGTCGATCACGTTGAGGTCCGCCCGCTTGCCGACCTCCACGGTCCCCCGATCGCCGAGGCCGTAGAGGTCCGCCGCCTCCTTGGACATCATCTTGACCGCGTCCTCGAGCGCGATCCGCGCGCCGCGGCTGCGATCGCGAACCCAGTGCTGGAGGACGAAGGCGGGCCAGCTCGCGTCGCAGATCATGCTGCAGTGGGCGCCGCCGTCACCGAGGCCGATCACCGAGATCTCGTCGCGCATCATCGTCTCGACCGCGTCGAGGTTTCCTTCGGCGTAGCCCGTGAAGAAGACCGCGAGCACTCGGGTCTTTCCGTCGGTCGACTTCGCCGCGAGCTCCACCATCGTGTCGTAGAGCAGCTCCATCGGATCCACGCCCATCGCGTCCGCGCGCGCACCGATGGAATCCGCCACGTCGGGCTCGAACACGACGCCGTCCTCCATCGCGAACGTGGAATGGAGCGCCGGGCCGAGGATCAGCATGCTCGGATTGTTCTCGCCACTCGCGTCGAGGATCGCGCGCCGACGCTCGGGGTCCTGCAAGGCCGCCACGCGTTCGGCGTGCGGAAGCGAAGCGATCTCCTGATAGGCCTCGGTGAACGCGAAGGGGTTGAAGGTGTCGAGGGAGAGCATGAGGCCCGAGCCGCGCGACAGGACCTGAGGAACGACCCGCGCGCCCGCGGCGTTCGCGTCACGGCACTTCGCCATGACTTCCTTCCACTCGTCGGGATAGGGATGGTTCTGCGGGGCCGAGAAGGTCACCTTCGCCCCCGTCGCGAGGCTGATCTCCCGGTAGAGATCGACCTCCCGCGGAATCGCACCGGCCTCTTCGTTCCCGCCCCCGGCCGGCACGGCCTGCAGGATCTCGCCGCCCCCGTCGACCACTGCCTGCGTCAGGATCCGGAGCTCCTCCGCCGGCGCGAAGGTCCCCGGGACCGGCTCGCCGTGGATGCTCGTGTGTCCCGGCAGCCGGTTCGTCGAGAAGGCGAGCGCCCCCGCTTCGACGGCTTCCTTCACGATCGCCGACATCCGCTCGAGATCCTCGGAGGTCGCCGGCTCCTGGTCCGCACCGCGCTGGCCCATGACGTAGACGCGCAGGGCGCCGTGAGGGATCTGGGTCGCGATGTCGATCGTCCGCGGCAGCTTCTCGAGCGCGTCGAGGTACTCGGGGAAGGACTCCCAGTCCCAGCGGATCCCTTCGTGGAGCGCCGTCCCGGGAATGTCCTCGACCCCCTCCATCAGCTCGATCAGCCAGCCGCGCTCGTCGGGCTTCGCCGGAGCGAAGCCGACGCCGCAGTTGCCCATCACGACGGTCGTCACGCCGTGCCACGAGGACGGGGTCAGCACCGGATCCCAGGTCACCTGCCCGTCGTAGTGGGTGTGGACGTCGACGAAGCCCGGGGTGACGAGCTTGCCTTCGGCCTCGATCGTCTCGCCGGCGTCGTTCGCGAGCGTCCCCGCCTCGGCGATCTCGGCGATCCGTCCGTCCCGGACGAGGACGTCCGCCGGACGGGCCGGCGCACCGGTTCCGTCGACGAGGTTGGCGTTCCGGATCAGAATCTGACTCATTTCGGTGTCGCTCCACGAAAGGCGTTCCTGCCTCGCTTCTACGATATCGTCCCGGCGCAGACCTTCGAGCCCACGAGGAGTCCCCGTGTCCGACCCGAGACGATCCGAAACGATGCGCGCCTTCCGCCTGACCGAATGGCAGGCGTCGCCGGCGCTCGTCGAGATCCCGGTCCCCGAGCCCGGTCCCGGAGAGGTCCGGATCAAGGTCGCGGGCAACGGTCTCTGCCAGAGCGATCTCCACATGCCCGAGCTCCCGCCGCAGATGGGCGAGATCCTCGGCTGGCAGATGCCCTTCACCCTCGGCCACGAAGTCGGCGGCTGGATCGACCGGCTGGGCGCCGGCGTCTCGGGCTACGAAGAGGGACAGGCCGTGGCCCTCGTCTCGACCCGCAGCTGCGGGTCCTGCCACGAATGCGATTCGGGCTTCGACAACGCCTGCGACATGAACCAGCGCGGGCGCGGCTACGGCATGAACGGCGGAATCGCCGACTACGTCGTGATCGAATCCACCCGCCCGCTGATCCCGATCGAGAAGCTCGACCCGAAGCTCGCGGGCCCGCTGACCGACGCCGGAACGACTTCCTATCACGGCGTGCGCCGCGTGGCGGACAAGCTCGGTCCCGGCCGGACCGCCCTCGTGATCGGCGCCGGCGGCCTCGGTGGCTTCGCGATCCAGTACGTGAAGATCCTGACCGAGGCACGGCTCATCGTCGTCGACGTCGCGAAGGACAAGCTCGAACGCGCGAAGGCGCTCGGAGCGGACGAAGTCCTCGACGGCAAGCGAGAGGACCTCGCGGCCGAGATCATGACGCTGACGGAAGGGCGGGGCTGCGACGCCGTCCTCGACTTCGTCGGAAGCGACGCGACGATCGCGAACGGCATCACCGTCCTCGCCAAGCTCGGCACCTACGCCGTCATCGGCGCCGAGCAGGGCAAGCTCGACATGCCCCTCATGGGCGCCCTCGGCGGCAAGAACGCCTCGATCATCTCCTTCGTCGGCGGCACCGACGCCGACACCCGCGCCGCCGTCTCCCTCGGCGACCAGGGCCTCCTCCGCAACGACGTCGAGCTCTTCGACCTGGACGACGCCCCCACCGCCTTCGACCGCCTCTCGAAAGGCCAGATCGCCGGCCGAGGCATCATCGTCCCGTAGCCACGGCTCGCCAGACGGGTCCGAAGTCCAAACGAAACGCTCGAGCCGCAAGACACAAGACGAATACCCGCGCCGCAAGGCCGCGAAGAGTGCGTCGATTTCGACGACCTCGGACCGAAGCGACCGCAGGCGTACTCCCGTACGCCGAGGACCGCGCAGGGAGAAGGCTTCGAAAGCGGCGTGCTATCCGCGGCCGGAAATCACGGGGTATAGAAGATGGGGCTGGTATAGGCCCGATCCTGCGTCGTCATCGGCACCTCGTCGGACATCTTCACGCCGAACTTCTTCGCGTCGTAGGCGGTCCAGCGCGGCTTCGGGATCTCGATGACGCGCACGTAGTAGAAGGCCCGCTCGTCCTCGTCGAAGTCGGGGTCCTTCCAGAAGGTGGTCAGCGCGCTCGCGCCGATGGTGTTCGTCCAGCTCGCGTTCGCGACGTCGACGGTCGAGCCGACGGGGGACTTCGCCCTGCCCTTGCGGTCGATCTCGCGATCGCCGCCGAGGGCGACATCGTAGACCCGCTCGTGCTTCTTCCCCTTCCCGTCGAGCCAGCCCTTCACGATCTGGACGCGGTCGAGGTTCGCGCCTTCCGGATCGCGCAACGCAGCGACCAGGAAGGTCGGCGCCTTGCGCCAGCCCTTCGCGGCATCGTGATCCGCGCGGGTCAGATCCCCACCCATCGGCACGCCCTTCGCGTATCCGAGCGCGGCGAGGTCGGGCGTGTGCTGGTCACCGTCGTCGAAGCCGAAGCTCCCGAAGAAGCGCACGGTCATCCGGGGTCCCGTGGTCGCGTAGGTCTCGCGCCGCCGCATCGCATCGAAGATCGCCGCGCGCGTGTTCTCCTTCGCCCAGACGGCGGCGTAGCCCGACGCGGCCATCTCCCACTCGTACCACTGGACGGCTTCCGTCTGGCCGGCGAACTCCTCGAGGGCGGAGCCGGAGGCTCCGGGCGGGAGGTCCTCCCCCTCCGGCGGCTCGGGAAAGAGGCCGAGGCTCCATCGCTCCGGTGACGCTTCGGTCCGCGTCGACTTCCCCCAGAAGTTGTCTTCACCCGCGGCCGCCAGGCCGGTGTGCGCATCGGTGCTGCCGATCAGTCCGAACTTGAAGGGATTGACGCCGACGGCCTGCTCGATCGCGAGCCCGTTCTTGAGGGCCGGGCGCGCGTACTCGAACTCGTAGGAGGCGTCCTCGTGCCCGGCGCGCCCGAGCGCGCCGCGATCCCAGGTCTCGTAGTCGGCGAACTCGTCGTTCGGGGAGACGAAGGGATGGGTCTCGCTGTCGCCCTTGTACTGGGTGACCTCGACGAGCGGCTCCCGGCGCGCACGCTCTTCGGCGTACGCGCGATCGATCGGATCGCCCTTCGAATCCTGGAGCGCGAACATGAGTCCGCCGCTCACGTTCGAGTTGTGCGGGATCGCGAGCACGCGACCTCCGGTCTTCTCCTCGTAGGCCGCCATCCAGGCCCAGAGCGACTCGGGGGTCGGATCCTTGATCGCGCTCGTGGGAAGGACCTGCCCGGCGAGGCTCGCGTCGTCCGCGAGGATCACGTTCCGGTGGAGGTTGTCGCCGTCGGGCGTGGAGGTCCATTCGTAGCCGATGAAGGCGGTGAAACGGCCGGGCTCGTTCCAGCGGTCGGCGTTCGCGACCACCCGGCTCCAGTTCGTCTCCTCGACCGCCTCGCTCTCGATCGCGTCGACTCCTTTCAGGAGCGCCATCCCGAACTCGCCGAAGACCTTGAGATGCTCACCGCTCTTGCGCCACTTCGACCATCGCCTCCCGGTCTCCGTCGCGAGCAGGACGGGATCGTCCCGGTCGAGCATGTTCATCACACCGAGGTACTCGGCGTGATCCGAGAGGAGGAGGAAATCGAGGGGCCGCTTCAGGCGGACGGCCTGTCCGTTGTGGGACGTGACGGTCTCACCGCGCGTGAAGCGATAGACCTCGTCCGGACCGATCCGGCGATTCCCCATGTTGCCCGCGTCCGCGGACCATGACGAGTGGACGTGGGTGTCGCCAAAATAGACGTTGCGGGGAAAATCCTCGCCGGCGTACGGCGAGTAGTCCTCGGCGAACGCCGGACTCGCCAGCAAGAGAGCCAGCACGATCGAGAAGGGCGCGCGCGACATCGGATTCCTCCTGCCCGGAACGGGCCGTCGCAGGAGGGTACCCCCCGTCCGAGCGGAATCCCCCCTCGAAACACAACCCATCCGGGGTGAACCCGGGCTCAGAAGATCACGTGCTCTTCGGTCAGGAACACGTGGCAGTTCGGGAGGTCGAGGAACTTCGCCTCGTCCTCGAGGAGCGCCTTCGCACCCTCGATCGCCGCCTCGCTCCCGTCGCCGCCCATCGATTCGAGATCGTCGAACCAGACCTCGGTGATCCCGTCGAAGGGCGGGAGCGCGCCGCGGGACGCCTGGATCGGCGCGCTCAGCTCGTCCGGCAGCGAGTGGCTCTGGACGTAGCGCTTCATCGTCGGCAGCGCGGACGCCTGGATCTTCCGCACGAGCGGGCCGTGAACGTCCTTCCAGCGAACGAGGAACTCCTCGCGGGTGAGCTCCGGCTTGCGGCGGCAACAGAAGACGAGCTTGATCATGGGGTCCTCCTCGAGGCGGGCGTCGTTCGGGCATGGACCATCGAGGCGCCGTCCTCGTACGGCGTCTCCATCCTGTCGTTCCCTTTCGCGATGGTGCGATCGTGCGATGGTGCGTGAGCTCGCAATGATGCGTCCGCTCGCGATGATGCGTGAACTCGAGAGATGCGTCAGCCGAGCTTCGCGATCACCTCGTCGCGGAAGCGCGCCAGCTCGTCGGGGAGCGTCCCGTCGATCTCGCCCTTCGGCGGCAATACGACGACCCGCTCTGCGCCGAGCTCCCGGCAGAACTCCGCCGTCTCGAGGGCGGTCTTCGCGTCGCTGGTGCTGGTGAGCGTCAGACCGACGGCGTCTCGCGGACGCCCCGCCGCTTCCGCCGACTCCATCACGATCGGCCAGAGCCGCTCGAGCTCCTCCTTGTTCGGTCCGCGCGTCGACCAGTGGGGATAGAACTCGTCGCCGTAGGTTCCCGCGCGACGCGCCGCCGCCTCGCTGTGGCCGCCGATCATGATCGGGACGCCGCCGGGCTGCGCCGGACTCGGATTGCTGATCACCGACTGGAAGTCGAAATAGTCGCCCTTGAAGGAGGACACGTCGTTGTTCCAGAGCACGCGCAGGATCTCGATCCACTCGTTCGCCCGCTTGCCCCGATCGTTGAAGTTCTGGCCGAGATCCTCGACCTCTTCCTTCACCCAGCCGACGCCGACCCCGAGCGTGATCCGTCCCTTCGAATACTGATCGAGGGTCGCGACCTCCTTCGCGAGGATGATCGGGTGGCGCTGGGGCAGGATCAGCATCGACGTGCCGATCCGCAGGCGTTCCGTTGCCGAGGCGATCAGCATCATGAGGATCAACGGGTCCGGCATGTTCGAATCTGCCGGAAGGGGCGTGCGGCCGGTCGTCTTGTACGGGTACCTCGAATCGTACTCCGCGTGCATGACCGTGTGATCGATCGTCCAGATCGACTCGAAGCCCATCTCCTCGACCAGCTTCGAGTAGCGGACGACGAAGTCGGGGTCCCCGATCGGGCCCATCTGGGGCGGCGGAATCCGAATTCCGAATTTCATGCGCTTCTTCTCCAACCGATCCCCGGCTCGCCGGTCCGGATCAGAATCCGGCGAGCCGCTCCGACGTGTCTTCGATCTCGGGGAACTCGAGGGCGAGCTCGGCCTCGAGCGCCGTCTCGAGGTCCCGCCCTTCCTGAGCGAGGGCATAGAGCTTCTTCATGGCGGCGACGGCCGCGCGCGAGTTCGCGGCGATCGAAGCCGCCCGCTTCGCGACGAGCGCATCGAGTTCCTCCTTCGTCCCGACCGAGGCGTTCGCCACCCCGAGCGCGACGGCCTCCGGTCCGAGGAAGGTTCGCGCCGTATAGGAGAGCTCCTTCGCGCGCCGCACGCCGACGGCCTGGGCGAGGGTCTGGCTCATGCCCCAGGTCGGTCGCAGCCCGAACTTCGCGTGCGTATCGCCGAACTTCGTGTCGTTCGTCGTGAAGACGAAGTCGCAGTGGAGCGCGATCTCGAGGGCGCCCGTGAAGCAGGCGCCGTGGACCTTCGCGATCACCGGGAGCGCCGAGTGACGGATCGCGAGGTAGGCATCCCGCGCGGGCTGGTCGAAGACGTCTCCGATCTTGCCGCCCTTGGGATCGATCCCCTGCAGCACCTTCAGGTCGACGCCCGCGGAGAAGGCGCGGCCCGCACCTTCGAGGACGATGACCGCGACGTCGTCCCGCGTCCCGGCCGCGACGACCAGCGCCTCGATGCCTGCGAGCATCTCCGGACGGAAGGCGTTGAGCGCGTCCGGGCGATTCAGCCGGATCGTGAGCACGCGGTCGGCGTGCTCGAGTTCGAGCATGTCGGTGTCGACTTCGAGGGGACTCGCCATGCGGGTTCGTTAGCAGAATGGATCAGAGGCGTCATTCGGCGTCGAAGCACAGCGACGCCGCGCCGTCACTCCGCGTCGGTCTCGGGCGGAGCGGCGCTCGCGAGGCCGCGCCGCGCCTCCTGGTTCGCGACGAACTCGTCCGCGGCTCGCCGGCGAGACGCCAGCCGATTGGCGTGAAGGCGCTCCCGGGCCGCCGTCGCCTTCTTGCCGAGGGCATCGACGGCCGTCTCCGCGGTCGACGCGGGAAGCTCGACCGGCCCGACCGCCACGCCCTCTTCGAGGTCCGGCATGCTCTTGCGGAGGCCGGGCGTATTCGTCGGCCCCGGTACGAACGAGAGCACGTCGACGCCCTTCGGCTGGAGCTCGTACCAGAGGCTCTCGCCGAGCACGAGATTGAAGGCCTTGGTCGCGGCGTAGTTCGCGTAGCCCGGCGAGCCCTGGAGCGCCGTGCCCGAAGCGAGGAGGATCAGTCCGCCGCGTCCCCGCTCGGCCATCTCGCGTCCGAAGTGGTGGCTGAGCGTCGTGGCCGCCTGACAGTTGACGTCGACCGCGCGCTGGAGATCTTCGAGCTCGGCTTCGAGGAAGGGGCCCTCGAGACCGATCGCCGCGTTGCAGATCACGAGACCGACCTCGAGGCCGACCCGCGAGGCGATCGCCTCGATCCCGCCCAGGAAGTCACGACGCGCCAGGTCCGTCCGGACTGCCCAGGTCGACACTTCGTAGGTCTCGGCGATCTCGCGGGCCGCCGCGTCGAGCGCCTCTTCCTGGACGTCGACCATCAGGACGGAGAGCCCGCGCGCGGCGACCGAGTTCGCGAAGGCGCGACCGATCCCCTGCGCCGCGCCGGTCACCAGGGCGACCGGGCCGTAGCGCTCGCGGAAATCCCTTGCCTTCTTCGCTCCGACCTTGATCCGTTCGTCGCTCATGCTTCGCCCCTCCCTGCCGCGCGTTCCTCGGCGAGGCGTTCCGAACGTTCGATGATCTCGGTGGCCGAGCGCTCGAGGACGACGCCCCCGTCCACGGGAAGGATACGGGCCGTCACGTAGTCCGCCGCGGGGCTGCACAGATAGAGCGCGGCGAGCGCGACGTCGCGGGGCGCACCGAGCCGCCCGCGCGGGGTCCAGGCCTCGAGCTTCTCGCCGATTCCCGGATTCCGGGCCAGCAGGTTCTCGCGCATGTTCTCGGTCGTGACGGCGCCGACCCGGATCGCGTTCACGCGGACCTCCGGCGCGAACTCCATCGCCATCATGCGCGTCATCTGTTCGAGCGCCGCCTTCGCGCCGCCGTAGGGGATGGATCCGATGTTCGCCGCGCGCGAGAAGCCCGAGGAGACGTTGACCACCGCGCCGTCCCCCCGCGCCCGCATGTGCGGCGCGACCGCCCGCGTGAGATAGAAGGGCGCCCGGAAGTTCAGCCCGATCGCCGCCTCGAAGTGCTCGTCCCCACCGTATTTCGTCGGGACGTGACCGCCGCCGCCGGCGTTGTTCACGAGCAGGTCGACCCCGCCGAAGCGTTCGAGCGTCGCTTCGACGACCCGGTCCGCCGAAGCCGCCTCGGTCAGATCGCACGCGACCGCGAGACCCTCGCCCCCGGCGCGCTCGATCCCCGCCACCGTCGCCTCGATCTGCTCCGCCGTCCGCGCGACGCAGACGACCTTTGCACCGACCTCGGCGAAGACCCGCGCGGTCTCGGCCCCGATTCCGCGGCCCGAGCCCGTCACGATCGCGACGCGACCGTCGAGTCGGAAGGCATCGAGCACGCCGCCAGTCGATCCGCTCACTCCGCCTCCCGATCCGCGCTCGCTAGGCCGAAGCGCTCTCCCCGCCTCGGGGCTCGTCCGCCGAGGAGCCGCCCTCTTCCGGGTCCCAGCCGAAGCGTTCGAAGAGGAATCCGAGTCGGTCCCGGATCGCGTCGGCCTCGAGCCCGAACTCCTCGAGGCTGTACTCGTGGTCCGTCGTGTGCTTCCGCTCGCGCTTGCCCTGCTTGGCGAGCTCGGCGCGGAACTCCTCGGTCATCTCGAGGCCGAGGTCCTCGTAGACCTTCTCGATCGCCGCCGCAGGATCCGACGTCAGGTCGCGATAGTCGACGATCGCGCCGGCGGTCTCCGGGTGCGCCTCGAGGGTCTCGATCGGATGGGTGTAGTCGTGGAAGGACTGCTCGGTCAGGACGGCGAGGGTCTTCTGCTGCTGCGCCTCGTCCCAGCCGAGGGCCTTCCAGCCGCCGCGCATCAGCTTGAGCAGGCTCGGGATCGTCTCGTGGGGATTGCGGACGTTCACGATGATCCGGCAGTCGGGAAACGCCTCGATCAGCGAAGCGACGCGTCCGGAGTACATCGGGTTCTTCGCGAGGTGGATCTTGTCCGTGCCGTTCAGCAGGAGCTGGCGCTTGATCACTTCGCGATAGAAGTCGTTGTAGCGGCGCCGCTTCTCCGGCGCCCAGCGGTTCATCCAGTAGAAATCGAGATCGCCCATGTAGGGCATCTTGGTGATCCAGAAGCCCGACGCCATCGACCAGTAGAGCGAGATGTCGTCCTCTTCGAACATCGTGAGGCCCATCGCGTGGGCCCCGCGCATGCGCCCGTAGCGCCACTCCTCCCACGCGGCGACCTGGCCGGCGAGGAGACCGCGCCACTTCTCGCGGTCGATCTCCGCGACCCAGCGGATGAACTTCTTCTGGAGGAGAGAAGGGAAGTACATCTCGTAGAGCATGAGGGAGCTGAAGCGCCCGGAGTCCTGACTGAGCAGCCGGTGGGTCAGCGTCGTCCCGCTCCGGGCGTGGCCCACCATGAAGATCGGCGCCTTCACCTCGAGCTTCCGGAGCTCCGGGAAGAAGAGCCAGTCGAGGGCGAAGCAGATCGCATGAAAGGTCGAGATGATCGGCGTTCCCACGAGCAGGACCGCCAGATACCAACGCCGCGCCTTCGGAACCTTCTCGTTCCAGGCGAGGCGGATCATCTTGAAATAGTTCGAGAAATCGAAGAGGAAGAACATCGGGCACTCCGCTTCCTCGTAGGTACTCGATCCCCCCCGGCGTGGCAATCGAATCCCCGACACGCCCGGCCACGGACCCGACGTCCGCCGATTCGATCCCCGCGCGACGTTCCGCCCACTAGAATCCCGGCTCGTCGCGGCCTCCGGAAGCGCCCGGCCGCGTGACTCGAGGAGCGATCGATGCAGGAGCTGGCCGGGAAGGTCGCCGTCGTGACCGGCGGTGCGAGTGGAATCGGACGCGCGATGGCGGACCGCTTCGCGCGGGCGGGGATGAAGCTCGTCCTCGCGGACATCGAGGCCGCCTCCCTCGAAGTCGCGGCCGGGGAGATTCGCGAGACCGGTGCCGAGGTCGTCGAAGCCCGCACGGACGTGACCGAGCTCGCTTCGGTCGAGGCGCTCCTCGCCACGACCCTGGGCGCCTTCGGCGCGGTCCACGTCGTCTGCAACAACGCGGGCGTGGCGACCGCGGGACCGGTCTGGGAAGCCTCGATCGCCGACTGGGAGTTCACCCTCGGCGCGAACCTCTGGGGCGTGATCCACGGCGTGAAGACCTTTGCTCCCGTCCTGCTCGAGCAGAACGAAGGCCACTTCGTGAACACCGCCTCGATGGCCGGACTCGTCTCGGGCGCCAACATGGGCGTCTACAACGTGTCGAAGTACGGCGTCGTCGCGCTGACCGAGACCCTCTTCGAGGACCTTCGCAACGCGGGCTCCGACGTCGGCGCCTCGGTCCTCTGTCCCGCGTTCGTCCAGTCGCGGATCTGGGATTCGGGCCGCAATCGCCCCGAATCGCTTCGTGACGCGGACAGGCAGTCCCTGGAGGACTCCGAGCAGGGGAAGGCCCTGCGCGTGATCATCGAGAACGCGATGCCCGCGGCGCGGGTCGCCGACGCGGTCCACGACGCGATTCTCTCGAAGCGGCTCTACATCGTGACCCACGAGTCGACGCGCGGGCCGGTCGAGCGCCGCATGCGGAACATCCTCGACGGAACCAACCCGGAAGCCCCGCTCGGCGACGCGGAGAGTCTGCAGCGCTAGGCGCGCAGATCCGCTCTTGTCCCCGATCGGGTCGGTCGTATGATTTCGGGATGAGCACGCCGTCGCGCCCCCACGACTGCGACTACGACGTCTCGATCGTCGGCTACGGCCCGGTCGCGGCGACGACCGCCCTGCTCCTCGCGCGCCGCGGCTTCCGCGTCTCGATCCACGAGCGCTCGAGCGCCCCCCTCGAGCTCCCCCGCGCCGTCGGCTTCGACGGCGAGTCGAGCCGCCTCTTTCAGTCCCTCGGGCTCGGCGACGAGGTCGAAGCGCTCCTCCAGCCCCATCGGGAAGGCGACGCGCTCTGGTTCACCGACTCGAAGCACGAGAAGCTCTTCGGGGTCGAGACGGCAGCCCACGCGGGGCACAACGGCTGGCGCGACCTCGCCTTCTTCGACCAGCCCGAGCTCGAGGCCTTCCTTCGCGAGGAGGTCGCGAAGGTCGACGCCATCGACGTCTTTCTCGGCGAGGAAGCCGTGGGGCTGCGCGACACCGGCACCCACGCGGAGCTCGTGCTGCGCGGTGTCGACGACGACACCCGACGGACGGTGACCGCGCCCTGGCTGATCGGATGCGACGGCGCTTCGAGCTTCGTCCGTCGGACCCTCGGCATTCCGTGGACGAGCCTCGGCTACGACCAGGACTGGCTCGTCGTCGACATCCTCGTGGACGACACCGAACTGCTGCCGCTGCCGCTCATGCAGGTCTGCGATCCGGAGCGACTCACGACCTACGTCTGCGTCAAGGATCCGAACCGACGCTGGGAGTTCCAGCTTCGCCCCGGCGAGACCCGCGAAGAGATGGAGCGCCCGGACGCGATCGACGCGCTGCTCGAGCGTTGGCTGCCGAAGGGGCGTTATTCGATCCGCCGCGCCGCGGTCTATCAGTTCCATGCCGCCACGGCAGAGCGTTGGCGCGAAGGCCGCGTCCTGATCGCCGGCGACGCGGCCCATCAGACGCCGCCCTTCCTGGGCCAGGGCCTGAACAGCGGCCTGCGCGACGCGTTCAACCTGGCCTGGAAGCTCGCGCTCGTCCTCGAGGGCCGCTGCGACGACGCGCTGCTCGACAGCTACTTCGACGAGCGCGACGCCCACGCCCGCGCCCTCGTCGACGGAGCCTGCGACATCGGGAAGCTGATGGAGACCCTCGCCGCGCAGGAGGCCGGCCAGCCCGCGCCGCACCCGGGCTGGAAGCCGAGCCTCGACATCGGCGACGGCCGCCTCGCGATTCCGATCGCCGGCGGCGTCCTCGACGAATCGCAGCGCCGCGAAGGCATCCCGATCGGCGAGCCGCTCCGCCAGCCTCGCGTACGCCGGCACGGAAGCGACGGACCGGCGGTTCGGCTCGACGAGGCGCTCGGACCGGACTTCGCGCTCGTCGGCCGGACCGATTCGGACGTCGCCCTCGACGCGGAGGCGGGCGGGATCGCGGAGACGATCGGCCTTCGCCGCGTCGCCCTCGACGCCTTCGAGGTCGTCGAAGGCACGCTCGACCGCGTCTTCGACCACGCCCCGTGCGCCCTCGTCCGCCCCGACCGCTACGTCTTCGGCGTCGTGGACGAAGCGACCGACGCGAGCGCGCTCGTGCGCCGACTGGCCGACCGGCTCCGCCTTCGACGCTGAACCGCGCCCAGCGGGCGGCTGCGGACTGCACGCGCCGAGCGCGCGGAGCCTCGCCGAGCGACTAGAGCCCGAGCACCTTGCGCGTGGCCTCGCGCGTCTTGCGCGCCATCTCGACCGGTCCTTCCTGCATCAGCCCGACGTTGAAGACTTCCGGCGCCCAGATCGGATCCGCGCCGATCTCGTCGAGGAGCGAGAGCACGTTCGGCCAGTCGACCTCGCCGTCGCCCGGCAGCAGACGATTCGTCATCGACTCCATCATCTGGTCCTCGCCCGTGCCCTTCGCCGTCGTGTCGTCGAGCTGCACGCAGTGGATGCGATCGCCGGGCACCTGGCGGAGCGTGTCCGGATCGGGACCGCCGGGCTGACGGAGCCAGTGCCACGTGTCGAAGACGAGGCCGATGTTGTCACCGCCGGCCTCCTGCACGAGCTCCCAGGCGGCCTTGATCGTCGGCAGTCCGCTCCAGGGGAGCCACTCGATGCAGACCTTCATGCCGCGGTCCGCGCCCATCTTGCCGAGGAGCGCGAGCCCCTTCGCGGCGGCGGCGCGATCGAGCTCCGGCCCCATCACGACGCCGGCCACCGCCTGTGCGCCGTAGAAGCTCGCGACCTCGAAGGTCCCGCCGCACTGCTCGGCGATCGCCGATTCGTCGCCGCCCTCCCAGCCGATCAGCGACTCGACGACCGGGACCGAGAGTCCGCGATCGTCGTGCCAGGCCTTCACCTCCTCCGGGCTCTTGCCGGCACCGACCGCCGCCAGGTGATGGAAGGCCCAGAGCGAGACACCGCTCCAGCCCGCGTCCGCCGTCGCATCGACGATCGACTTCACCTGCTCGGCGGTGACGTCCATCGCGCCTCCGACCAGCGGCGCATTGCAGAGGATCAGGTTCTCTTCGCGTACGGGGCTCATGGCTTCTCCTGTCGACGGGTCCGGCGCGCGGAGCCCGGAAGGCGTTGAGGGAACGGGCGCGTCTCGCAACCCGCGAAATCAAGCGACCGAGTCTAGCGACACGAGCCCGCGACGCCGCGGGACGCGACGGGTGGGCGGGGCGTCCCGGCGGCGACGTCCGGGACGGGGCGGGCGAGGCGAACCGCGGACGTCACCCGTGACGCGGCGGGCGCGGAAGCCGTACCCTTCGAACCATGCCCACTCGCCTCGACCGTCGGAACTTCCTACGCACGACCGGAGGCGCCCTCGGCGCCGCGACCCTCGGCCTCGCGGGCTGCAGCGAGCGGCGCCCCTACACCGACGTGGACCGCGCCTCCCTCGCCCGCCAGCGCGAGGAGGAGGCGCGTCGAACGGGTCGGGGGCCCTTCGGGATCCAGCGCTTCCAGGGTTATCGCGGCCTCGCGGATCTGCCCTGG
>JAUIMK010000539.1 GCA_030432735.1 bacterium | reverse complement strand
CGGAGCCCGAGCTCGTCTACGCCCTGAGCGACGCGGGGGCGAAGATCCTCCTGACGGATCGCGAGCCCGGAAAGCTCGCCGACTGCGTCGATCGCGTGATCCGGATCCCCGACGAGTGGGAGACGCGGCTCGCGTCGGCGCCGGAAGTCGAGTTCGCCGCGGACGTGCGCGAGGACGATCTCGCCGGGCTCTTCTACACCGGTGGCACGACCGGCGCCTCGAAGGGCGTGATGCTCAGCCACCGCAACCTGATCGCGAACACCTGGCACTGGATCAGCGCGATCCCCCACACGGCGAGCGACTCGATGCTCGTGATGGCGCCGCTCTTCCACGCGGCGGGCTCGAATGGCGTGTTGGGCAACATCTGGACCGGCGGGAAGCAGGTGCTCCTGCCCGCGTTCGCGCCGGACGGTGCGCTCGATCTGATCGAGCAGGAAGCGTGCACCGGGACGATCGGCGTGCCGACGATGCTCTCGGCGATCGCCGAGGAGCAGGGGGCGCGTCCGCGGCGCACGGACTCGATGCGATGGATCGCGCACGGCGGCTCGCCGATCGCGAGCGCGCTGCTGCGACGCGTCCACGAGGCGATTCCCTCGGCGGAGCTCGTCGAGATCTACGGCGCGACGGAGCTCTCGCCGCTGGCGACGGTGTGTCGCGGTGAGGAGGCGCTCCTCGACGACGACCGGATCCGCTCGTGCGGGACGGCGACCGTCGGCGTGTCGATCGAGATCCTCGCGGAGGACGGCACGCGCCAGCCGCCGGGTGAGGTCGGGGAGGTCGTCGTCCGCGGCCCCAACGTGATGCAGGGCTATTGGAACAAGCCCGAGCAGACGCGCGAAGTCCTTCGGGACGGGGGCTACTGGACGGGGGACCTCGGCTACGTGGACGAGGGCGGCTACGTCTTCCTCGTCGACCGATCGAAGGACATGATCGTGTCCGGCGGCGAGAACGTGTATTCGACCGAGGTGGAGGAGGTGCTCTACCGCCACCCCGACGTGCTCGAGGCCGCCGTCTTCGGCGTCCCGGACGAGAAGTGGGGGGAAGCGGTCCACGCCGCCGTCCATCTGCGGCCCGGGACCGAAGGCGTCTCGCCGGAGGATCTGATCGCGTTCTGTCGCGCGTCGCTCGGTGGCTACAAGGTGCCCAAGGGCATCGACCTGCACGACGAAGTGCTGCCGAAGTCGGGCCCGGGCAAGTTCCTCAAGCGGCAGCTGCGCGCGCCGTACTGGGAAGGACGCGACCGCTCCGTCAACTGATCCCGCGGCGGCGGGCGAAGCCGTTCAGAGCAGAGCCGACTTCGGGTCTAGGCCCATGAAGGCGCGGCCGATCTCGCCGTAGGCGTTCTCGTTGGCGAAGGCGTGCTGGGAGATCGTGGCGGAGTCGCGGAAATAGCGATCGAGAGGGCTCTTCCGGTAGAGCGCCGTGCCGCCGCCGGACTGGTACATGTCGGCGACGATCCGCTGTCCTGCCCGGAAGGCGTGGACGCCGGCGATCCGGAAATGGGCGCGCTCCTCGAGGGTCGGCTGCTTGCCCTCGCAGAGCCGTGCCCACATCGTCGACGTCGCGTCGTAGACGTAGGCGCGCGCCGCGGCG
>JAUIMK010000207.1 GCA_030432735.1 bacterium | reverse complement strand
GAGGGCCGATCGGCGCCCTTCACGCGCGACGCGGCCCGGCGGAACCCCAGACAACGAGGAGCCAGAGGACGATGGGCGACGAGCTGACCCACCTGGACGCGCAGGGCCGGGCACGAATGGTGAACGTCGGCGAGAAGGCGGTGACCCACCGCGTCTGCATCGCGCGCGGCGAGGTCCGCATGCAGCCCGCGACGCTCGAGCGGATCGTCGCCGGCCGGGTGGCGAAGGGCGACGTCCTGGCCACCGCACGAATCGCCGGCATCCAGGCCGCCAAGCGGACGGGGGAGTGGATTCCGCTCGCGCACCCGATGCCGATCGACTCGGTCGAGGTCGTGCTCGAGCCGGCGCCGGAGGGCGATCGGCTCCTGATCGAGGCGCGGGTCGAGGCCCACTGGAAGACCGGCGTGGAGATGGAGGCGCTGGTGGCGGCGTCGGCCGCGGGCCTCACGGTCTACGATATGTGCAAAGCGGTCGATCGCGAGATGGTGGTCGACCGGGTCCGACTGGTCGCCAAGCAGGGCGGCAAGAGCGGCGTGTTCGTCCGCGCGGGAGAGCAGGGGCTCGACCTGGGGGACTAGGTCCGATCTCACCGCGTCCTTTCTTCTTCGTCGCCAACCGGGCCCCGCGGGGTTCGAGAGGGACGGCGGGAGCGCGAAATGGCCGAGAAACGCCCCAGAGACGAGCCCGACGTCGAAAAAGGGCCGCTTTCGCAGGAACCCGGCGCCGAAGGCCGGGGTCTGTCCGCCCAGAGGCAGACACCGACCATGGCATACGAAATCGTCGAGAGAGGTCCGATGGTGAGTGGCACGAACCCGCTGGCGCGTGAGACCGACGCGCCTCGCGTGGTCGTCGAGGATCCCGACCGGGAGCTCATCGTCGCATGGCAAGCGGGCGACGAGTCCGCGTTCGAGGAGCTGATCCGGCGCCACGAGTCGCGCGTCTATCGCTTGCTCTACCGGATGATGGGCAACAAGGAGGACGCGGAAGACCTGACCCAGGAGACCTTCCTGAGTCTCCATCGTCACGGTCACCGCTTCCGCGCCGAGGCGCGCTTCTCGACCTTCGTCTATCGCGTCGCCGCCAATGCCGCGCTGAACCGCCGACGCTCCTACGGGCGCGGTCGGGCGCGCATCGACAAGCTGAAGACGCGGCAGGAGGCGGGGGACGACCTGCCGAGCGCCCCGCGCAACCCCGAGGATGCGACCCTCGGCGAGGAGCTCTCGGGTCACGTGCGCGATGCGCTCGAGAACCTGTCGCCGTCGCTGCGGATGCCCGTGATCCTCTACGACATCGAAGGTCTCGCCTACGGCGAGATCGCGAAGGTGCTCGGCATCGCCGAGGGCACCGTGAAGTCACGCATCCACCGCGCGCGCCAGGCGCTGCGGGAAGAACTGAAGAGCCTGCTCGGAAACGATCCGCAGGCCGAGGGTCTCTGAAAGTGAACCATGCGGACGTGAAGAAGAGCCTCGCCGACTACCTCGAAGGGGATCTCTCCCTCGGCGACCGCGCCCTGGTCGATGCCCACCTGGACGGGTGCGAGGAGTGCGCGCTCGAGGTAGCGGAGCTCGAGCAGACGATTCGGATGCTGCGGTCGATGCCCGAGCCCGAGACGCCGCCGATGATCGCGGCGAACGTCATGCGACGGATCCGTGCGGGAGAGACGGAGCCCACCTTCTTCGAGCGCATCCGGCGCGGCATCACCGGCGTCCTCGAGCCGAGCTTCATGCTGCCGGCCTCCGCGGCGGCCGCGGCGGCCGCGGCGGCGCTGGTCGTCGTCGGGGTCCAGGATCCGGGTCGGTTCGGCCTCGACGCCTTCGCACCGGCGCCCGGGCCCGCCGCCGAAGCGCCGATCACCACGCTGCAGGCGAGTGCACCCCTTCCGTCGACCGCGATGGCGGTCTCTCCCTTCGCGGGAGCGGGCGCGGGCGATCCCCGCGCCGCGGCCTCGCGCGTTCGTCCGCGCGTTCCGGTGCAGATCCTTCGCACGCCGGCGCCGGCCGACGGGGCGGGCGGTGTCTTCGCCGGGGCGGCGCCTCCGGCCTTCGTGTTGAACGTGCCGCAGGGCTCCTTCCTGGGCGGCGCTCCCGGCGCCTCCGACGTCCGGAACCGCGCCGTCCCCGTGGCCGCCCCGATTCCGCCGGGCATGATCCCGCTGCGCGGGGAGGCGAGCGCGGATCGGGCCTTCGACGCCGTCCACGGCGGTGTCGAGGATCCCAGAGACGCCTGGATCGCCCTCGGCCTCGAGCGTCCGCGCGACCTGGCCCGATTCCTCGCCGAGAAGACGCTGGCAGAGCAGGAGCTCTGGGTCGAGCGACTCGCCGATCGGGCGGAATCGAGAGGGCTGCTCGACGAGCTGGTTCAGGCGCTCGAGGCGACGCCGGATGAGGTCGCGGGTCTCCTCGCCGTGGACTTCCTGGCCGAGGCGGATCAGCTCCGCGCGGACTCGCGTTAGGCCCGAGGCGGACCGGCTCCGCGCGGACTCGCGTTAGGCGCGAGGCGGACCGGCTCCGCGCGGACTCGCGTTAGGCGCGAGGCGGACCGGCTCCGCGCGGACTCGCGTTAGGCGGAGCTTCGGGCGGACGCGGTCCGGTTCTGCGCGGACTCGCGTTGGGCCCGCGGCGGCCCCGCTCTGAGCCGAGGGCGGTGTGTTCGCGGGCGCGCTTCTCGTTCGTCCGCGATGGCAGGTCACGTGACCCGGGTGTCACGTCGGCTCGGTGGCCTCGCGTTCTCGCGCTTTCGCCTGCTTCTGCCGCTGCGTAGTCTGCGCGCCTGTCGAGGAGGCGTGGCATGAGATCGTCGTGGGCAGCGGGCCTGGTCGAGACCGCCGATGGTTCGGGTGCGCGGGAGACGGACGCGGGTGGCGATCGGAGACGGCGAGCGCTTCGGCGTGCCGATGGTCCTCGGGAGCGCCTCGCCAGGCTGGGAGCGTCGGCCCTCGCGGATCACGAGCTGATCGCCCTGCTCCTGCGAACCGGGAGGAGGCATCAGGCGGCGGAAGCGGTCGCGCGCTCGCTCTTCGAGGCGCACGGGGGCCTCGACGGTCTGGCCGCCGCCGACCTCTGCGAGCTCGCCACGCAGCCCGGCATCGGGAACGCGAAGGCTGCGACGCTCGTCGCTGCCTTCGACCTCGGCCGGCGACTCGCGGAAGTGCCGCTCGTGGTCGGTCGGCCGATCGGGGGGCCGATCGACGTCGAGCGACACTTCGCTCCCCGGCTCGGTCGTCGCGAGCGGGAGTCCTTCCACGTGCTCTGCCTGGACGGGCGCCATCGACTGGTCCGTGAAGAGGAGGTCTCCGTGGGGACGCTGACGGCGAGCCTGGTGCACCCACGCGAGGTCTTTCGCGGGGCGATCCGGGCTTCGGCGGCGGCGATCGTCCTGGTTCACAACCATCCGAGCGGCGATCCGAGCCCGAGCGCCGAGGATCGCTCGGTGACCGAGCGCCTGGCCGAGGCGGGGCGCGTCCTCGGAATCGAGGTCCTCGACCATGTCGTGGTCGCGCGCGGGGGGCATTTCAGCTTCCGGGAGGCGGGCGCGTTGCCGCCCGCCCGCTCCGGCCCGCCCGCGGTCTGAGACTCCCGCGTCGGACTCCCTGCGGGAATGTGACCCGGCGGTCTAAAGACCGGAGGCGGGGTTGGTCGATGGAGAGGGGCCGGGGGCTGCCTCGCCAGGGGCGCCCGGCTGCGCCACGCCGATGCGCTTTACGGGCGCGGGGCGGGCGCGATCCACGGGAGACCACGGGATGGCCCGAGTCAGCATGGACGCCGATGACGCCCGGCTGGGGCGAACGAGGGAGGCCGAGGTCGAGGCGCTCGATCGGCGCCGCTCTCGCCGCTCGCCCGTCACCGTGCGAATCGACTACGCCTCCGTCGACGAAATGTTCTCCGAGTTCACCCGGGACATCAACGACGGCGGGCTCTTCATCGAGACCGACAAGCCGCACGCTCCCGGCACCGAGGTCACGATGCAGTTCCAGCTGCCCGGGAGCGAGGACACGCTCGAGACGGTCGGACGCGTGGTCCGCGTGACATCGGCCGCGCTCGGTCGGCCCGGCGGCATGGGCATCGAGTTCGACGAACTCACCCCGGACGATCGACGCAAGATCGACCGGATGGTCCGCGCGCTCCGGTCGGGCAGCGACCGCTGACCGCCGCGCCGGCGCGAGCCCGGCCGCTCGATCAGATCAGAACGGGATGTCGTCGTCCATCGGCGGTCCGGCATCCGCCGGCGCGTCGTTGCGCGTCCCGCCGCCCGAGCCTCCGCCCGAGTAGCTGCTTCCGCCGCCGCCGCCCCCGCCGCCGTCCGTGCGGGGGCCGATGAAGTTCACGTTGCTCGCGTTGATCTCGGTCGTGTACCGCTTGTTGCCGTCCTTGTCTTCCCACTCGCGGGTCTGGATCCGACCCTCGACGTAGACGGTTCGGCCCTTCGACAGGTACTGATTGCACATCTCGGCCTGGCGTCCCCAGACGACGATCCGGTGCCACTCGGTCCGCTCCTGGCGCTCGCCGCTCTTGTCCGTCCAGCTCTCGCTGGTCGCGAGCGTGAAGTTCACGACGGCCTGGCCGTTGGGGGTGTGCCGGAGCTCGGGATCGCGTCCGAGATTGCCGACGAGAATGGCTTTGTTGACACCTGCCATGGTGGGGGCTCCATCGGGACCTGATTGGGAATCCGGGGACGGATTCGAGGGGAAGGGGGCGTGGGGTCCGGGGCAAGTGTCCCGTCGTGGCCGAAAGGCGTCAAGGGAGGAACGACCCGACCCTTTTCGCCAACCGGGGGCCACGGTATCCTGAAACGATTGTTCTCACCGGGGGGTGAGATCTCGGTCCGTGAGAACCGTGCCCGGGTTCGGAGCGCCGTCGGCGTTCTCCCGTGTCGCGGCGCGTCGCGTGAGGGACGGGTGAGAGGCGAGACGAGAGGTGACGGGCGCTCGATGCGCGCCGCTGCCGACCGTCGAGCCCTTCCGATCCGCTCGTGATCGACAGCGAGAACCGAGGGCCACGCCCCCCGACCGTCGACGCCTCACGAGGCGATCGACTGCAGGCGTTCAAGGGGGCGGGAATGGCCAAGGCGGCAGCGAAGTCGCGCGGGAAGCGCGGCGGGCGCAAGGCCGAGCAGCGAGCAGAGGACGGACCGGTCCTCGTCGCAGCGGGTTCCGAGATCGCAGGGCTCGTGCTGATCGGGCTCTCGCTCCTCGCGACCCTCGCCCTCGCGACCTATGCGCCCACGGATCCGGTCGGCGAGCTGGTCGACGTCTCCAACCGGGCGGGACCGGTCGGGGCGACCCTCGCGGGCGGGCTCCTCCGCGGATTCGGTGCGGGGGCTTTCGTGTTGGTGGCCGCGTGCGCCTTCCTCGGCGGCCGTCTGGTGATGAGCCTCGGGCTGCCGGGTCTCTTCTCCCGTTTCTGGATCGGTGCGCTGGTGCTGATTCCGACCGTCGCGCTCCTTCCGCCGCTCCTCTACGAGCTGGCCCCCGGCTCCGTGCCCTGGATGGAGCCGGGTTGGCTCGGGGGCAGGGGCGCGGAGATGCTTCGCCTCCTCTTCGGGAACGCGGGCGCCCTGGTCCTGACCGGACTCGGCCTCGCGGTCGGCGTGCTCTCGCTGTCGGGCGTCTCGAGCGGCGCGGTCCTCGGATTCCTGGGTCGCGGCGCGGTCTGGACGATCGAACGCGCGATGGCCTTGGGTGAATGGGTGATGCGGAGTCTGCGCCGCGCGATGGATTTCGCCGTCCATCTCACGCGGGCGACGATCGCCGGCGCCGGGCGCGCCGTGCGCCAGACCCGCGAGGCGGTCACGCAGATCTCGGTGCGCCGCGAGCAGCGGGCTCGGCGCGAGCGCGTGCAGGAGCGCCGCGAGCCCGAGTTCAGCTTCGAGGAGGAAGTCCGGGAGCAGGAGGAGCCGGCCTCGCCGGTGGACGTCCTCGCGGAGCCGGAGGAGAAGCCGGAGCCCGTTGCGCGCCGCATGCGGCCCGGCGAGGAGCCGGACATCGTCGACCACGACGAAGAGCGCAAGCGAAAGAAGAAGCCCGAGCAGGAGGCCTTTCAGTTCAACGAGAACGGGCCGAGCGGACCCTTCCAGCTCCCCGACGTCTCGATCTTCGAGGCGCCGCCGGACGGCGAGCGGAGCTACGACCGCGACTCGCTGCTCATGAACTCGAAGATCCTGGAGAAGAAGCTCCAGGACTTCGGCGTGACGGGGCGCGTCGTGCGCGTCCATCCCGGCCCCGTCATCACGATGTACGAGTACGAGCCGGCGGCGGGCATCAAGGTGAACAAGATCGTCGGTCTCACCGACGACCTCACGATGGCGCTCCGCGCGATCTCGATCCGGATCATCGCGCCGCTGCCGGGCAAGTCCGTGGTCGGCATCGAAGTCCCGAATCCCCAGCGTGACACGGTCTACCTGCGCGAATGCCTCGAGTCCGACAGCTTCCGCAAGAGCAAGGGCAAGCTCGCGGTCGCGATGGGCAAGGACATCTTCGGCAACTCGGTGACCTCCGATCTCGCGAAGATGCCGCACCTGCTCGTGGCCGGCTCGACCGGGACGGGCAAGTCGGTCTTCCTGAACTCGTTCCTCTGCTCGCTCCTCATGCGCGCGACGCCGAACGAGCTGAAGCTGCTCATGGTCGACCCGAAGATGCTCGAGCTGTCGATCTACGACGGCATCCCGCATCTGATCGCCGACGTGGTGACCAGCCCGAAGCGCGCGGCCGCGGCGCTCCAGGGCGTCGTCCGGAAGATGGAAGAGCGCTACCAGATGATGAGCGCGACGGGCGTGCGCAACATCGACCAGTTCAACGAGAAGGCGCGCAAGATGCTCGCCGAGGGCGAAGAGTCCTTCGAGCTGAAGCTGAAGCCCGGGCAGACCCAGCCCGAAGAGATCGAGTGGCAGGAGCTGCCCTACATCGTGGTCGTGATCGACGAGCTCGCCGACCTCATGATGTCCGCCGCCAAGGAGGTCGAGGAGTCGCTCCAGCGCCTGGCGCAGATGGCCCGCGCCGCCGGCATCCACCTCGTCCTCGCGACGCAGCGGCCGAGCGTCGACGTCCTCACGGGCGTGATCAAGGCGAACTTCCCGGCCCGCGTATCCTTCCAGGTCTCGAGCGGCACCGACTCCCGGACGATTCTCGACCAGAAGGGCGCGGACGACCTGCTGGGCATGGGCGACATGCTCTTCCTCCCGCCGGGCACGGCGGTCCTGCAGCGAATCCACGGCCCCTTCGTGAACGAAACCGAGGTCCACGACCTCGTATCCTTCCTGAGGGACCAGGGACGACCGGTCTTCGACGAAGACCTGATGCGGGCGAACGAGGAAGCGGCGACGATCGAGAGCCGGGGCGAAGACGTGGACGAGATGTTCGACCAGGCGGTCGAGATCGTCGCCACCACGCGCAATGCGTCGATCTCCTACGTCCAACGCCGACTCAAGATCGGTTACAACCGGGCCGCCCGGATCATTGAGCAGATGGAGCTCGAGGGCATGATCGGGCCGCAGATCGGCGCGAAGGGGCGCGAGGTCCTGCTCCCGCCGCCGGCGGTGGAAGAAGAGATCGACTGACCGCCGCCTGCGCCGTTGCCACAAGGCTTCTCGGCAGGAACGAGACGGCTGGCTGCGAACACTCGGCGAGTGCCAGTGGGAAGCGGCTGCCTGCGGACGCTCGGCGGAGTCGAGGCGTCGTGTGCGGGCGCTCGGAGACGGACGTGATGGGATTCGGACGAGGCCAGAGGCGCGTGGTGCGTGGGGCGGTGTGCTCGGGGGCGGTGATCCTCTGCGCGGCTCTCGCTGGCGCCGACGCGCCTTCGGAGGAGGCCTGCGAGCCCGGTGCGGGCGTCGAGACGGCGGCACGCGTCCAGAGCCGCTACGACGGGATTCGCGATCTCGCTGCTGGATTCGAGCAGGAGAGCCGGTCGGCCACGTTCGGTGGGCAAGCGCTCATGGATGCCGAGACGAAGCGGGGAGAGGTCGTGTTCGCGAAGCCGGGCCGCATGCGCTGGCGCTATGCGGAGCCGGAACCGAGCCTCGTGGTGAGCGACGGCGAGACGCTCTGGATCCACGACGTCGAAGGCGAGACGGCGACGCGCCTCGAAGTGACCGCCGGCTATCTGAGTGGCGCGGCGCTCCAGTTCCTGCTGGGCGACGGGCGGATCCTCGAGTCCTTCGAGGTCGAGGCGAGCCGGTGTTCGTCGGAGCGGGTCGAGCTCACGCTGCTCCCGAAGGAGGACGCGACGTACGAGCGACTCGGTCTCGTGGCGGACCCCGCGACCGGCGACATCCTCGCGACGTCCGTGGTCGACCTCTTCGGCAACGAGACCTTCATCCGATTCCGGGACGTGGTCGTGAACCAGGACCCGCCGGCCGAGACGTTCTCGTTCGCGCCGCCCGAAGGCGTCGAGTTGATCGACTATGCGGCCGGAGGGGGCAGCCCGAGCCCCGGTGACGGCTGGCCGACGACCGACGGCGAGGGAGAGCACGAGGGCCCCGGCGCGCGCTGATCGCGCGGTTCCCGCCCAGCGCGCGAGCG
>JAUIMK010000538.1 GCA_030432735.1 bacterium | reverse complement strand
GCTTCGAAGACGGCGCGGGTGACCTGGAAGGTTCCGTTCAGGTTCAGGTCGACGACCTTCCTGAACGCGCTCGACGAGATCTTCTCGGCCGGCGCGGCGAACTGGCCCCCGGCGTTGTTGTAGAGGCCGCGGATCGGCCCCAGGCGCTCGACGATCTTCGCGACCGCGTGCGTGACCGACGCGTCGTCCCGAACGTCCATCGTCTCGAACTCGCAGTGCCCGCCGTCGGAACGGATCTCCTCGGCGGTCTCGGCGAGGACGTCTTCACGACGCCCGACGATCGCGACCCGGGCGCCGAGGCTCGCCAGCTCGTGCGCGGTACAGCGGCCGAGGCCGGTCCCGCCGCCGGTGATCAGGATCGTCTGTCCCTCGAAGAGGCCCGGTCGGAAGATGCTGTCGTAGCTGCCCATCGCGGTCGCTCCCTCCGTGTCGCGAGCGCGTCGACACTAGCGGAAGCGCGAGACCGGGGACGCCCGCGAGAACGATGCGGGGGCTCGCGCACCAGTCACGTCGTCCCCTGGCCCGGCGGGACCCTCTGCGCGGGGCACCCGATCGGGATGGTCGCAGGCCCCGCTCCCGGCTCCGCCCCGCGGACGGCGCGGCGCTCGCGTCCGAACGGTGACTCGGATCCCGGTTCGCGACGAGGGAGCGAGCTAGTCTCGGCCGCGATGCCGAGGACCCCGACCCAGATCCAGGGAACCGTCGCACCGGGCTTCGAGTCCCTGCGCGAGCTCTATGCCCACAACATGGCGACGTTGAAGGAGCGGAACACCCAGCTCTGCGTCTACCACCGCGGCGAGCCGGTCGTCGACCTGTGGGCGACACAGATCGGTGACGCCGCCTTCGCGCCCGACACCCTCGTCAACGTCTTCAGCAGCGGGAAGAGCATGGAGGCGATCGCCCTCGCCTCGCTCCACGGGCGCGGACTCCTCGACTATGACCGCAAGATCGCCGACTACTGGCCCGAGTTCGCCCAGAACGGCAAGCAGGACCTGACCGTCGCCGACCTCATGCGCCACGAGGGCGGCCTCGCGAGCTTCGATCGCTCGATCGCGCCGGAGGCGCTCCTTCCTGCGAACATCAAGAAGAACCAGGTCGGCGCCGTGATCGAGCCGCAGCCGGCGCGATTCCCGAAGCGCGACGACACCCGACGCGAGTACCACGCGATCACGCGCGGCTGGATCGCCAACGAGCTCTTCCGGCGGATCGACCCGGCCGGCCGGACGATCGGCGAGTTCCTGCGCGAAGACGTCGCGGCGCCCCTCGAGGTCGACGTCTACGTCGGTCTCCGCGAGCCGGAGCTCTCGCGCGTGTCGCCGGTCGTGATCGTGTCCTTTCTCTTCGTCTTCCTCCAGAGCCTGATCCCGAGGTTCCTCGGCCGCCGGATCGAGAAGAACTTCTTCCAGCTCGCCGGACGGATCCTGCGCATCCTGCGCGGCGCCCGCGGCTCGACCGTCCGCCGTTCCGTCCCCCCGATCCAGGGCGGCCAGAGCCTCCCCGACTTCAACGCGCGCGAAGTCCGGATGGGCGAGACGCCGTCCGCCAACACCCACTCGAACGCGCGCAGCCTGGCGAAGATCGCCGCGATGCTGGCTGGC
>JAUIMK010000206.1 GCA_030432735.1 bacterium | reverse complement strand
TCGTCTACATCCCCGCGAGCGAGAGCCCCTATCTCTATGCACCGCTCGAGCGCTTCCGCTATCGCCCGGGCCTCTGGAACACGGGCGAAGACCTCGCCCAGCTCCAGCGGGATCTCGAGGACACGCCCTCGATCCGCTTCGTGCCCTGCGGACTCACGCGCCTGATCGCCTGGGACCCGCGCGCCGAGGAGAAGGCGTGGGAGGTCCTGCACGACTCCGGTGTCCCGGGCGGCACGCTCGCCACCGCGGGCCAGCTCGTCTTCCAGGGGAGCGGCAACGGCCGCTTCAGCGCCTACGACGCGCAGAACGGCAAGGAGCGCTGGGGCGTCGACGTCGGCATCGACGTGATGGCCCCGCCGATCACCTACGCCATCGACGGCGAGCAGTACATCGCCGTGCTCGCCGGTGTCGGCGGCTCCCAGGGCAACCACATGTCGAAGTTCGCCCACGACAACGCGGGCCGGCTGCTCGCCTGGAAGCTCGACGGCCAGGCTCCCCTCCCGCCGGTCCGGCCGCGTCCCGCAAGATCCGTCGCGGTGCCCCGGCTCGAGGTCGACGACGCGCGGATCGACCGGGGCCGCGCGCTCTACGCCGAGAACTGCTTCAGCTGTCACGGCATGGGGACCCATGCGAGCGGCCTCTACCCCGATCTCAAGACCGCGAGCGCCGAGACCCACGCCGCGTGGGACGCGATCGTGCGCGGGGGGCTGCGGACCGCGAAGGGCATGCCGAGCTTCGCCGATGCGCTGTCCGAGGACGATGCGAAGGCGATCCAGGCCTACGTCCTCGACCGCGCCTGGCAGGACGAGGGCCTCACAGAGCGGCTGCTCGCTCTCGTGGCGGAGCACGCGTGCATCCCGACGTCGTGGGTGACCGACTAGGGCGGGACCGCGCGGCCCGCGCGACCGGAGTCCCTACGCCGGGCGCCCCGCCGGACCCGCGACGAGGTGCTATCAAGAAGGCCCCCGCGGCCCGGCCGCCCCCGACCTTCCCCTGACCAGGAGATCCCGTCCATGGCTTCCGACCAATCCCGTCGCCCCGCGATCGCAGGAATCGGCCAGCTCGTCCAGCGCGTCGACGACCCGGCGGAGGCGATCGAGCCCATCGCGATGATGGAGAACGCGATCCGCAAGGCCGCCGAGGACGCGGGCGCCCCGAAGCTCGTCGAGCATCTCGATGCGATCTACGTGCCCCGCGGCACCTGGCAGTACGGCAACCCCGGCAAGCTGCTCGGCGAACGACTCGGATCCCCGAACGCGAAGAGCATCACCGGTGCCGTCTCCGGGCACATCGTCCAGATCCTGGTCAACATGGCGTGCAAGGAGATCGCGGCGGGGCGCGCCGAGGTGATCGCGATCGTCGGCGGTGAGAGCGAGAACAGCAAGCGGCGCATCCTGCGCAGCGGCGGCACGCTCCACTGGGACGACGCGATTCCGGGGGAGCCCGACGCGACCGTCGGTGAGATGAAGTACGCGCAGAACCCCGGCGAGAAGGACGCGGGCATCGTCGACGCGACCTCGATCTTCACCTTCTGCGAGACCTCGCTCCGCGCGAGCCTCGGCGAGACCCCGGCGGCCCATCGCGACCGCATCGCCGAGCTCGCCCATCAGATGAGCAAGGTCGCCGCGAAGAACCCCTACGCGTGGATCCAGCGCGAGGTCCCGGCGGACGAGATCCGCAACCCGACCGACGCCAACCGGATGGTGATCTACCCGTACACGAAGCTCATGACGTCGAACATCGCAGTCGACCAGAGCGCCGCGCTCATCGTGTGTTCGACGGAGGCCGCGGATCGCTTCGGCGTTCCGGACGGCCAGCGCGTCTTCCTGCGCGCGTCGACCGAGATGAGCAAGACGATCACGCTTTCCGAGCGAGAGCGCCTGCACGTCCATCCGGGACAGGTCCTCGCCGCCCAGCGCGTGCTCGAGCGGGCGAAGAAGAACGCCTCGGACCTCGAGCACGTCGATCTCTACTCCTGCTTCCCCTTCGCCATCCAGGCCGGCGCCGCGGCGCTCGGAATCGGCACGGACCCGGTCCCGAGCCTGACCGGCGGCATGACCTTCTTCGGCGGCCCCTTCGGCAACTACGTGCTCCACAGCAAGGCCACGATGGTCGAGCGGCTGCGCGGCGATCCCGGGTCGACGGGCGCGATCGGCTCCGTGGGCGGTGCCTTCGCGCACTTCTCCTATGGCATCTACTCGACGGAGCCGATCGATTCGGTGCTTCCGGAGATCGAGGACGTCTCGGACGAGTTCGCGAAGATGGAGCGCCGGCCGATGTTGACGGAGCGCTATGCGGGCGAGGCGCCGATCGAGAGCTACACGGTCCTGGTCGGCAAGGAAGGCCCCGTGCGCCTGAACTTCGCCGCGATCAACCCGGACGGCTTCCGCGTCTGGGGCGGATCGACCGACCCGGACCTGATGGCGGCGGCGCTCGCCGACGAGGAGTTCGTCGGTCGCAACGCGCGCTTCTCCGAGGGCGTCGTCACCCCGCTCTGAGCGACGGCTCACGCGCCAGGCCCCTTCGAGGCCCCGCGCTCGGCCCCTCCGGTCTTCCACGGACGCTCCGCCCGCGGAAGACCGGAGCGCTGCGTCCCGAATCCGCACCCGGCGTCGGTTGCCGCTCACCCCGCGCGGCGGATCGGTCGATCCGGGACCGAGCATGGCCGAGCAGGACGCAAAGACGAGCGCCGGACGGATCCTCGTTCGCATGGGCGACGACGATCTCGAAGCCTGGGTGTCCCTCGCTGCGGGCCCTCCCGGCGGGAGCGCGGACCTGCGCGCGGCGCTCGAAGCCCACGGGATCACGTTCGGCGTGGACGCCACGGCCCTGCGCCCGATCGAACGCGCCCTCGCCTCGCGCAACGCCGACCCGACCGAGCGACGGGTGGCCCTCGGACTCCCGGCGAAGCCGGCGATCCCGCGGCGACTCGAGCTCGAGGATCCGGAGGGGCCGCTTCCCGGACGTCTGCGCCCGGACGGCAGCATGGACTTTCGAGAGCGGCGCTCGATCGTGCCGGTCTCGACGGGGGACCGGGTCGCGCGGCTGACCGAAGCGGTCCCGGGGACGCCGGGGACGGACGTCCACGGCACGCCCGTCGAGGCCGAGGCGGCGACCGACGTCGCGATCGAGCTCGGAGACGGGGTCACCCTGGAGGCGGACGGCGGGATCGTCGCGACCCGCGACGGGGCGCGGGCCTACGACCCGCAAGGCGGGCTCGACGTCGTCGAGGTCCATACGCATCCGGGCTCGGTCGATCCGGCGAGCGGCAACCTCGAGACCCCCGGCCACCTCGAGGTCGCGCGCGACGTCACGGCCCACATGCAGGTCCGGGCGGGCGCGAGCGTCCGGATCGGCGGCCTCGTCGACGGCGGCCGGGTGGAAGCGGGCCTCGCGGTCGAGATCGTGGGCGGTGTGATCGGCCGGGAGGACGGGGCCGTCCGCGCCGGCACGGACCTCCGGGCGCGGCATGCCCTCGGCGCGAGACTCCACGCGGGCGGCCGCATCGAGATCGCGCGCAGCGTCTCCGGATCCCGCCTCCACGGACGCGAGGTCGAGATCGGGGGCCGTGCCCTCTCCGAACGGATCGCCGCGGAGGAACGCATCCTCGTCCAGCAGGCGGGCAGTCCCGCCGGTGGTCCGATCGAGCTGCACGTCGGGATCCCCCTCGAGCCGGAGGACTTCGACCCGACGGATCATCCGGTGGTCGCCTCCGCCCCCCGGGCCGGGCGGCGAAAGCGATCCGGGTCGAGCGCGCGGAGTCGACGGGCGCGCGGCGCCCGCGACGCGGGCCGAGAGAATCGCGCCACCCGCGAGGAGATCGACGACCGGATCCGCTGGCGCCTCCGCCAACGCGAGCTGCTGCGGGGGGCGACGATCGAGATCGGCACCTTCGCCCACGCGGGCTGCCGACTCGCGATCGGCAGCATCCGACGCGTCCTCGACGCGGACACGGGACCGGCCACCTACCGACTCGACGAGGACCAACGCCGCATCGTCGCGGACGAATCCGAGGAAGGCTCATGACGCTCGACACGCTTCGCGCCCGAGACCTGATGACGACGAAGATCGTGATGGCCCAGCCGGAGGAGTCCCTCCGGAGCGCGGTCGTCCGGATGGACGAGCACGCCATCCACGGCCTGCTCGTCGAACCCTCCCGGCGCGGCCGGGGCTACTGCATCCTGACCGCCAAGGATTGCATCGAGGTCCTCTGTGACGCGGGCGAGGAAGCGCTCGATGCGCTGTGCGTCGAGGACGCGATGACCCGGCCTGCCGTCACCGTCCCCGCCGACTTCCTGGTCTCGGACTGCATCCGCTTGATGCGCCATTGCGGCGTGCGGACCGCCCCCGTCCTCGAGGGCGAGGAGGTGATCGGCGTCCTGACCTTCACCGACGTGCTGCGCGCCTGCGCGCGCCGCGAGCCCGCCGGCTAGCGGTCGCCCTCGCGAAAGGTGCGCGGGTCGACGTCGCGGTAGAGCGGGTCCGAGGGGTCGCGGAAGCCGGCGAGCAGCGGCTCGAGACCGTTCGCCTTGATCTCGTAGAGCGTCGCCAGCAGCATCCCGAGCCGCCCCTTCGGAAAGCCCTTCTCCTTGAACCACACGACGTAGGGCTCGGGCAGGTCGATCAGGCGCCGCCCCTGGTAGCGCCCGAAGGGCATCTCCATCCGCGCGATCTGGAGGAGCACCTCCGGATCCGGCTCCACCGGCGTGCCCCTTCTTCGTTCGTCCGCCATGGGAACATTCTGTCGCAGGGCGCCGGCGCTCGCTCGTCGGGATCGATCCTGCCGACCCATGCCGGCGCGCGCGTCCGTTGGCTAGGCTCGCCGCCCGCCCGTCCCGAACCCCACCGAGAGATCTCCATGAGCCACATCAGCCCGACCCATCCCCGCCGCCTCTCCGACGTCCCGGGGTTCGACCTCGAGACCGACGTCGCGGTCGTGGGCTTCGGGGGCGCCGGCGGGTGCGCGGCGATCGAAGCGAAGGACGCCGGCGCGGACGTCACGATCTTCGAGGTGGCGAGCGCGAGCGGCGGCTCGACGGCGCTCTCGAGCGCCGAGATCTACATGGGCGGAGGCGGTGGCACCCGGGTCCAGCGGGCCTGTGGCTACGACGATTCGACGGAGTCGCTCTTCGCCTACTTGAAGCACTGCATGGGGGAGGTCGGCGACGAGGAGAAGATCCGCTGCTATGCGGAGGGGAGCCTCGACCACTTCGACTGGATCGTCGGGCTCGGCGTCCCGTACAAGGACACGGAGTACGCGAAGAAGGCGATCGTCGCGATGTCCGACGATTGCCTGCTCTACACGGGCAACGAGAAGGCCTGGCCCTTCCGCGACGTGGCGAAGCCCTGCCCTCGCGGCCACAACCTCGAGATCGAGGGTGACAACGGCGGCCCGCTCTTCATGGAGATCGTGACCCGCAACGTCGTCGAGCGCGGCATCCGGGTCGAGTACGACGCGCGGGCCCTTCGCCTGATCAGCGACGAGGACGGCGCGATCCACGGGCTCGTGGTCCGCATCGACGGCGAGGAGAAGAACGTGCGCGCCCGGCGTGGCGTGATTCTCTGCACGGGCGGCTTCGCGATGAACCAGACCATGTGGGAGCACTACAGCCCCGAGGTGGCGAAGCGGGCCCAGCCGATCGGGAATCCCTTCGACGACGGGGGCGGCATCCGGATGGGCCAGGGCGCCGGCGCCGCGACGCTCCACATGAACGAGAGCTTCGTGACGATCCCCTACTACCCGCCCACGAGCCACACGTTCGGGATCCTCGTGAACAGCCAGGGCCAGCGCTTCATCAACGAGGACGTCTACCACGCGCGCATCGCGGCGAACAACCTGAAGCAGCTCCAGACCAGCGAGAAGGTCTTCCTGATCATCAGCGAGAAGCACTGGAAGCAGCCGAACATGCTCGGCGGCGAGATCGTGAGCGCCGCGGAGACGATCGAGGAGCTCGCCGTGGACATCGGCCTGCCGGTCGAGAACCTCGCCCACACCTTCCACTCCTACAACGAGCACGCCGCGAAAGGGGAAGACCCGCTCTTCCACAAGCAGGCGGAGTGGATGGAGCCGATCGAAGGGACGATCGCCGCGGTCGACATCACGCCGGGCGAGCACGGCATCTACGTGGGCTTCACGCTCGGCGGACTCGAGACGAAGACCACCGGTGAAGTCCTCACGATGGACGGCGACGTGATTCCCGGGCTCTACGCCGCGGGGCGCGCGACGTGCGGGATGCCGCGCCGGGCGGACGGCTACGCGTCGGGCATGTCCGTCGGCGACGTCACGTTCTTCGGCCGCAGGGCGGGACGGCAGGCGGCCGAGCGAGAGGCGTGATCGCGATGCTCCGCCAGCTCAGGCGAGCCCGAGCAGCGACCGTCCGTTCGACCGCATGAAGCGCTCGACGTCGGCCGGGACGAGCCCTTCGAGATCGTCCAGATAGTCGGCGGGCGCGCGCTTCCCCTCGCCGTGGGGCCAGTCGGAGCCGAAGATCAGTCGCTCGATCCCGATCGCCTCGATCAGCTCCGTCATCGGCGCCTCGTAGTAGGGCTCGTAGAAGGGCGACACGTAGAGGTGTTCTCGAAGGATCTCCGACGGGAGCGCCTCGGGCTTCCCGCCGATCCAGCGCGTGCTGTCCTGCGTGTAGTGCATCACGTGGTCGAGGTCGCGCATCAGCTGAGGGACCCAGGACGAACCGTTCTCGATCGAGAGGACCTCGAGGCCGGGGAAACGGCCGAAGAGGTTGTTGAAGACCAGGCTCGCCATCGTGTCGACGATCGGACGCTGCATGAACGTCGTGAACCACTGGAACGCCGAGAACGTCCCCATCGTCGAGTCGACGGGCTCGCCCCAGAGGCGCGAGATCTCCGTCTCGTAGGTCGAGAGGCTCACGTGGAGCACGACCGGAACCTGCGCCTCCTCCACGCGGGCCCAGAACGGATCGAAGTGCGGATCCGCCGGCGATCGGCCGGCGACGGGGCCGGTCCGCAGCATGACGAGGCGCGCGCCGGCGGCGAGCACCCGGTCGAGCTCGGCGATCGCGAGCGAGCGGTCGAGGAGCGACAGGGTCGCCGGTGCGAAGAGCCGATCGCGATAGGCGAATCCCCACTCCTCGTCGACCCACCGATTGTAGGCCCGTAGATTCGCGAACCCCGCTTCCGGATCGTCCTGGAACTCGTTCTCGAAGAAGAAGGACGAGAACATCACGCAGGCCTCGACCCCGAACGCATCCAGCTTCTCGAGCCGCGCATCGCGGTCGCGGAAGGCGGGATCGGACGTCGAGGCGATCACCCGCGGCTCGGTGACGCCGCCCCCGGATCGCTCCGCGAGGAGCCGACGCAGATCCCCGGGCTCGAGCACGTAGTCGAGGGGCCGCCGGTCGAAGGTCAGCGGTCGATCGCCCGCGTACCAGCTGCGCCGACCGTCCTCGTCCTCCCGGATCCGGACCGCGCGATCGGCGTACTTCGACTCGATGTGCCGCGTGCAGCAGTCGTCGGGCTCGTAGTAGTGCTGGTCGAGATCCACGATCGGGAAGTCGGGGGCGGCGATCGACATGGCTCTCCTCCGGATCGATCGAGGCGGCTAGGACTCGTTCACGTGGGACAGGGACGGGAACGCGAGACGGGCACCGAGGGGAAAGGGCTCGCACATGCCGCCGCCGACCCGGGTGTAGCCTTCGGGGCTCAAGGCCTCGCTCCACTGCACCATGTTCTTGTACACGCGACAGCGCTCCTCGTCGCTCAGCAGGCGCGGGTCGTTGCCGGCCCGGGCGACGACCCAGGCCTGGTCGATCTGATCGCGCTCCATCCGCAGCCCGCCGTCGCGCTCCGTGTCGAAGACGATGTACTTGGGCTCCGAGGATCCGAGTCCCCAGGGCTTCCATTCCGGGAGATCGCCGCCCTGCCCCGACCCGGGCCGATCCGTGTGCGCGAAGTTCGCCCAGTAGGAACGCATCTGCTGCGACAGCTTCGCGGCGGTTTCCCGGTCTTCGTAGAGGAACCGGTTGCCCCAGCCGAGATCGGTGAGATCGAAGACGAAGAGCATCTCGAGGGCATGCGCCGCACCCAGCAGCTTCGACAGGTCGAGCCCCAGCACGACGGGCTCTTCGTCCCAGTCGAAGCGATAGGCGAAGACCGAAGCGCCCTGCGTCCGCCGCATCACCGAGACCGGCTCGTCCGCGCCCATCGCGCGCCAGATCAGCCCCCCGTACTCGCCTTCCACGTCGTACATCCGCAGGTTCGAGAAGCCGGTCGGAAGCCCGAAGGTCGTCTCGACGTGCGGCGAATCGAAGGCCACGAAGAGCTTCGACTCCTCGCGGTTCGTGCCGGCGATGAAGGGCACCTCGTTGTAGGCCCCCTTCGTCGCGAAGAGCTCGAGGGGCTCGCCTTCGCTCACGACGTGCCCGTCCTGGAAGATGTTGGGCACGATGTACATCGGCATCGGCGTATCGCCCATCACCTCGACGAATGGCTGCAGGAGCGACTCCGGCGTGTGGCCGCGCAGGAAGTCCTCGATCTCCTCCGGCGCCATCTCCGCCGCGAGGGCCT
>JAUIMK010000537.1 GCA_030432735.1 bacterium | reverse complement strand
CGGCCGTCAGATTGAGACCGCTGAAGTCGGGATAGCGCTCCTCGAGGACGTCGACGATCCGCAGGCTCTGCCGGTTGTGATCGAAGCCGCCGTGCGCCTCCATCAGCTCGGCGAGCACCGCCTCCCCCGCGTGGCCGAAGGGCGTGTGGCCGAGGTCGTGGGCGAGGACGATCCCTTCCGCGAGGTCTTCGTTCAGGCGGAGCGCGCGCGCGATCGTTCGGGCGACCTGGGCCGCCTCGATCGTGTGGGTCAAGCGGTTGCGGTAGTGGTCGTTCTCGAGGTGGACGAAGACCTGGGTCTTGAACTCGAGGCGGCGGAAGGCGCGGGCGTGGACGAGGCGATCGCGATCGCGCTGGAACGCGGTGCGATAGGCGTGGGGCGGCTCGTCGACGAGTCGCCCAATGGAGTCCGCGGCGCACGTCGCCCAGGGGGCGAGTCCGCGCCGTTCCTCCTCCTCGTATTTCTCCCGTGTGCGAAAGCCCATCTCGGATGGGACCTCAGTTTCCAGGCATCGGCGGCGCGCGCGGCGGCGGCTCGCAGCCGCGGGTGGCGCCTCTGTCGGATGTCAGTCTTCGCGCAACAGCCGGTCCATCTCTTCACGGCTTTGCGCGTCGATGTGGTCGAGCGCCGGGCGATCCCCGGCGTCGGTCGTCATGAGTAGGTAGAAGGCGATGCCCGCGACGAGCAGCGCACCGACGGCGACGATCCAAGTCGTCCTGGCCATCTCGAAAGCCCCCCGCCTCGAGTGGGTCGTCCGCCTGACTCGCTGGCCTACGCGGCGTGGATTCCAACTGCTGCGGGGGTGAGCCCCGGCCCCTGGGCCTCCCTGGGGGGCACGGCCAACACTACCGGGCGGGCCCCGGGCGTGTCAACTCGTCACCGCTGGGCCTCGGTCCGCGTGGACAACCGCTACGCTGCGCCGCATGTCGATCCTGCGATCCCTTCCCGAACGCCTGCTCCTGGGGCCCGGCCCCTCCAACGCCCACCCCTCGGTCCTCGAGGCCATGAGCCGACCGCTACTCGGCCACCTCGATCCCGAGTTCATCGCGCTCCTCGACCGCGTGAAGGAGGGCCTCCGCACGGTCTTCGGCACGTCGAACGCGATGACCCTGCCGATCTCCGCGACCGGCAGCGCGGGCATGGAGGCGGCGCTGGTGAACCTGCTCGAGCCCGGCGATCCGGTCGTGGTCGGGGTGAACGGGGTCTTCGGCGGACGCATGGCCGAGGTGGCTCGCCGCGCCGGCGCGGCCGTCACGACGGTCGAAGCCGAATGGGGGACGACGCTCGACGCGAACGCGATGGCGGAGGCGATCGGTCGCGTCCGGCCGCGGGTCGTCTCCTTCGTCCACGCGGAGACGTCGACCGGCGTCTGCCAGCCCGTCGAGGCGATCTCGCAGGGGGCGCGGGACGCGGGGGCGATGGTCGTCCTCGACTGCGTGACCTCCCTCGCCGGCCGTCCGGTCGAGCTCGACGCCTGGGGGATCGACGCGGCGTACAGCGGCACCCAGAAGTGCCTGTCGTGCCCGCCCGGCCTCTCTCCGGTGTCCTTCTCGGACCGGGCGATCGAAGCCGTGAAGGCGCGAAAGACTCCGGTCCAGAGC
>JAUIMK010000536.1 GCA_030432735.1 bacterium | reverse complement strand
TGGCACTCGCTGTGGCCCCGGTTGTGGTACCACCAGTCGATTCCGCCGAAGGCGACGATGCCGTCGCGGCGTTGCGTGCGCTGGGCCCCGCTCATCGCACGAACTCCCGGAAATGCTTCTCGAGGCGCGACACCTCCGTGGGGAGTGCGTGCGCGATCCGCGCCGCTTCCTGGCCGGCGGCGCCCATCGCGTCGAGGCGCTCGGTCGGCGTCTCCATCACCGCGCGGAGCGCGTGCGTCAGCTGGTCGACGCTGCCCGCCGGCACCAGCCAGCCGTTCTCCTCGTTCACGACGAGCTCGGGAATGCCGGCGATGTAGGTCGAGAGGACGGGGCGGGCGAGCGCGAAGGCCTCCATGATCACGACCGGAAGGCCCTCGGCGAAGCTCGGGAGGACCATCGCGCGCGCCTCCTGGAGCCTTCGCGTGACCTCTGCCGCGTCGATCCAGCCGGTGATCTCCACGTGGTCCTCGAGCTGGAAGGCCCGGATCCGCTCCTCGACCTCGTCTCGCATCTCGCCGTCGCCGGCGAGGACGAGGTGCAGATCGATGCCCTCGGCCACCAGGCGGCGGACGGCATCGAGGAGCAGCAGCTGACCCTTCTGCGGCGTCAGCCGACCGACGCAGACGAGCGTGCGCGAGTCCGGGTCGATGGGACGGGCCTCGTCGAAGAGGGGCTCCGGGACGGCGCAGTGCACGACGCGGATCTTGTCCCAGTGCTCCGGGCCGACCCAGCGGCGGAGCTGCGCGCCGCAGTAGTCGGTGATCGCGACGACGAACTCGGCGTCCTCGATCTTGGCGCCGAGCGAGAAGCCGATCGCCGAGTCGAGCTCGGCGGGGCCGTGGATCGTCATGCTGTAGTTGGGGCCGCCCAGGGCCTTGACGAGGCGCGCGGTCGCCGCGGCGTTCGTGCCGAAATGCACGTGGACGTGCTGCACGTCCCGCTCCCGGAGGTGCTTCGCGATCGTGAGCGCCTCGGCGAGGTAGGCGAGGTTCACGAGCAGGCTTCGATGGCTGACCCGCGCCATCTGCAGCGTCATCCAGAGCGCGCGAAGGAGGCTTCGCGGATCGACCAGGAGGGCCGCCGGGAGCTCGCGGACGAGACGCGGCAGGCAATAGTAGGTGTGCGCGACTTCGGCGAGGTCGTCCGGGTCGACCAGCGTGCTGTGCGGCGCTCGGATCGAGAGGCGCTCCACCGAGTGGCCCAGCTTCTCGAGCTCGAGGATCTCGCGACGGATGAAGGTGTGACTCACCTCCGGATAGCTGGTCGTGAGATACGCGAGGCGCATGGCGATTCCTGTCGGGGCGTCTTCGGGAGGGTCGGAGGTCGCTCTCGGGGGGAACCCGGAAGGCGGCATCACGCGTCGGCGTCGAGCGTCGCGAGGAGGGCCTTGCGGTCGACCTTGCCGTTCGAGTTGAGAGGGAAGGTGTCCACGTGCCGGACTTCGCGGGGCGCCATGTAGGCGGGCAGGCGCGCCTTGGCCTCGCGGCCGAGCGCCTCGAGGTCGGCGTTCGCATCGGAGACGAAGACGACGACCGAGTCCGCGCCCGCGGCGGTGACCGGCCATCCGACCGCGATCGCGACGTCGACGCCGGCGATCTCGCGCATCGTGG
>JAUIMK010000205.1 GCA_030432735.1 bacterium | reverse complement strand
TTGGTCGTCTCCCAGCGCGCGAGATAGTAGGCGTAGCCGACCGCGCCGAGCCCCGTCAGTGGATCCGGCCCCTCGGACACGTCCTCGATCAGCGACATGAACGTGAGGTCGACCCGGTGGGCCTGCGGGACCGACGCGTGCACCGCGAGCCGCCCCCCTCGCGTATCCGGCACCCGGGGCGCCAGGACGTTCGAGACGATCGTGTCCGTCGGGTCGAAGAGGCCGACGTGGACGTCGTAGCCGTCCGTCGAAGGCGTGTTCACGCTGAACGTGAGCTCTACGATCTCGAAGCGCGTGGCGGCGGGTCCGTAGTCGTCGGAGCTCTCGGCGCCGATCCGCCGCACCTCGCCGGGGACGCCGGGGAAGCTCTCGCTCTGGCTGCCGGGATTCGGGACGAGCTCGGCATCGAACCCCGCCGGCAGACTCGTCGCGACGCCGACCAGGTCGAGCTCGTCGGCGCCGTCCTCGTCGAAGCGGACCGAGAGCGAGTAGCGCCCGATGCCCAGCTCGTCGGCCTGCAGGAAGATCCGCGCGACGAGGGTGTCACCGGGACCGGCTTCGATCACGTGCCCGCCCGCGCGCCCGACCCCCGTCGTGGACGACCACTGCGCATCGATCACCGGCCGTGCCTCGGCGACCGCGCCCACGAGCATCCCCGCGCACGCGAGGAGGATCGCGTGGACGCGCTGCATCCCGGTTCGATGTCGCCGTGTTCCGATCATCTGCTCCTCGACGAGGCGCTCGGCGGACCCTTCCTCCCGGTCGCGATCTCCGAAGCATGCGCCGCCCCGATCCGCCCTTCTGTCGAGCGCTTCACATACGCCGCGATCGGGCCGGGGGACACTCCCCGGGATTCTAGTCGAATCCGCGACGGAATCGGTCGGACGATGCGCGCCCGCGCGGATCCGCGGCCCGCCCGGCGGGGCACGCGGCGGTGGTATCGTCCGGCGGGAGTGAGCATGCACGTCGATCCGAAGTCCCTGCGCCCCGAGCGCCCCGGAACGCGGCCGCGCGCCCGACGCCCGGAACGCCCGTCGTGGCCGTGCGTTGCGATCGCTGCCTGCGTGTCGCTGAGTCTTTGCGCCTCCGTCGCGTCCTGCGTATCGCTGAGCCTGTGCGCCTCCGTCGCGTCGGCGCAGTCGAGCATCCGGCTCGACGACACCCTGCCGGGGGTCAGCGCGGGCGATCTGATCGGCCCGGACTACCTGATCGACGAGACCCACGGCGCCCGCGTCGGCAACAACCAGTTCCACAGCTTCGAGCGCTTCGGACTCGCGCCGGGGGAGAGCGCCACCTTCGACGGCCCCCCGACCGTCGAGCGCTTCATCTCCCGCGTGACCGGCGGCGAGGTCACTTCGATCGAGGGCGTCCTCCGCACGAACGTCGAGGGCGCGGACCTCTTCCTACTCAATCCGTCGGGCATCGTCGTCGGCGACGGCGGTGCCCTCGACGTGCCGGGCGACGTGACCCTCTCGACCGCGGACGAGCTCACCCTGGGCGGCGGCGCCGGACGTTATTCGGCGACGGCGCCCCTGAGCTCCGTCCTCTCCTCGACCCCCGTCACGTCCTTCGGCTTCCTCTCCGGCTCGCCCGCGCCGATCTCCGTCCAGGGCGCCGAGCTGCGCTCGCGCTTCGACGACGACAACGCGCTGCTCGGCCACGACCTCGCCCTGATCGGCGGCGACCTCGAGATCCGCGGCACCGGCGACCCCGGCGAGCTGACGCTCCTCTACAGCGCCGGTGGACAGATCACCCTCGCCGCCATGGGGAGCACGGGGTCCGTCGACGTCGCGCCGGGCGCCGCCGCGGGCGAGCCGACGGCCGTGACCTTCCACTCGGACGGCGAGCGCGGCGACGTCTTCATCGGCGACCGCGCCGTCGTGAGCAGCGGCGGATTCCCGCCGGACGTCGGGACCTGCGGCGGCTTCAACGGCTGCGTGATCGCCAACGGCTCCGGCGACGTCGTCGTCTTCGGCCGTGACCTCACCCTCGACGCGGGGGAGATCCGCGCCTTCACCGTGACCGATCGCGACGCCGGCACGATCGCGATCGACCTGAGCGGCGACCTGCGGATGACGGGCACGGCGCCGGACGGAACGAGCTCGATCGCCTCGCTGAGCGGGTTCCAGGAGGTCTTCCCGGGCGAACAGATCCTGACGTTTCGCGAGACCTTCGACCTCCCGGAAGGCAGCTACTCCTTCGAGGTCGTGAGCGACTTCAGCGGGAACATCACGCGCGTGACCTATCCCGGCACCGGGCGAGCCGGCGACATCCGGATCAACGCCGCCAACGTCTCGATCGAAGGCGCCTCCGACATCCAGAGCGACAGCCTCTTCGGCGGCGACGCCGGCGAGATCCGGATCGAGGCGAGCGGCGGTCTGATCCGGGTCGACGGCGCCGGGCTCGCCGGCGACGACGTCTCGATCTTCTCGAATGCCCGCGACGACAGCGGCACCGGGAACGCCGGCAACGGTGGGCCGATCACGCTGATCGCCGAGGAGCTCCGGCTCGAGAACCGGGCCGGCATCCTCTCGGAGGTCCGTGACGGCGACGGAAACGGCGGCGACATCACGATCGAGGTCGCTCGGCTCCGCGCCACCAACGACGCGCGCATCGACTCGAGCACCCGCGGCGGCGGCTCCGGCGGCGACATCGTGATCACCGCCAGCGAGGACGTGCTCTTCGCCGGACGGATCGACCCGGCCACCTTCCCCGGCGTGAGCACGCTGTCCCAGCCCGAGGCGACCGGCGATGCCGGAGAGATCCGGATCACCACGCCGCTGCTCCAGCTCCGCGACGGCGCGCGCGTCACGACCACGGCCCTGGGCTCCGGCAACGCCGGCACGATCGACCTCCGCGCCGGGACCGTCGACCTCGCCTCGAGCGAGATCACCGCCGAGGCCAACACCGGTGAAGGGGGCGACATCTACGTGAACGGAGGGCCGGTGACCGTCGGGCCGGACGGCGGGCTCTCCGTCGACACCCCGCCCGGGGTCGTGCCGGGCCAGCTCCTGCTGCTCTCCGACAGCGAGATCAGCACGAGCGTCTCCGCGGGACTCGGCGGCGGCGGCGACCTCGCCCTCGCCGCGACGAGCGTCGTGCTGATCGACAGCCGGATCCTCGCCGAAGCGGTCGGCGGCAACGGCGGCAACATCCGCATCGAGGCGAGCAGCATCATCCGGGACGAGACGAGCGACATCGACGCGGACTCGGCCCTCGCCGAGGACGGCCTCGAGGACTTCACCTCGCCGGAAGTCGTGATCCGGGTCGAGCGCCCCGATCCGCCCGCGCAGATCCGCGATGCCACGGCCTTCCTGCGCGACGCCTGCGCCGCGCGCGACGGCGGGGCGCAGGCGAGCCTCGTCCTCCAGCCCCACTCGGGGCTGGCACCGGCGCCCGCCGGTCCGCTCGCCCTGGGAACGCCGGTGCCGACGCCCGCCGACCAGAGGGCGGAAGTCGCAGCGCCACCGCCGGCGAAGGCCCGCGTCGCCGCCCGCGCCCCCGCGCCCCTGCTCGTCCGCGTCACGTGCCCGGGATGAGACGCCGTCGCCTGCTTCGCTCGCTCGGCGCGCTCGGACTCGCCGTGTCCGCCGCCGGCGCGGCGCTCGCCGGACCGAACGATCCGGAATCCGTGGCCCGGGAGCTCCTCCAGGACACGCCGGGCGCGAGCCCCGTCGCGCCGCGGGAGCCGCCGGCCTACGACGGGGACCGGGTGCTCCCGCCGCTGCCGCCTCCGCCGAGCGCAGGCCCGGCTCCCGAGGCGCCCCGCCGCGACGTCGTCGTGGTGATCCGCGAGATCGTCTTCGAGGGCAACTCGGTCCTCTCCGACGAAGCGCTCCGCGAGATCGCCCGGCCGTGGCTCGATCGCACGCTGTCGGCGGCGGACCTCGAGGGCCTCCGCGATGCGCTGACCGCCGCGTACGTCCGCGCGGGCTACCTCACCTCGGGCGCCGTCTTCCCGCCGCAGGCCCTCGGACGCGAAGCGCGCCTCGTCGTCCGGCTCGTCGAGGGGCGGCTCGTGCGCGTCGAGGTTTCCGGTGCGGAACGCGTCGTGCCCGACTACTACGCCTCGCGGATCCGCCGCGGCCTCGACGGGCCGCTGCACGTCCCGGCCCTCGAGTCCCGACTCCGGCGGCTGCAGCGCGATCCCCGCCTCGAGGCGATCCATGCGACGATCCGGCCCGGTGAACGTCCGGGGGAAGCGATCCTCGAAGTCGCGGTCGAGGAGAAGTCGGTCGTCTCGACCGCGGCGACGCTGCACAACCAGCTCGCCCCGAGCCTCGGCGAGGTCCGGCTCGGCGCCGCGGTGCTCCACCGGAGCCTGACGGGCATCGGCGACAGCCTGCTCGTCGGCGGCGACTGGAGCGAGGCGGGCGGCGGCCTCGAGCTCGTCTACCAGGTGCCCCTCGACGCGAGCGACACCCTCGCCCACGCCATCGGCCGCTACCGCCGCTTCGACGTCTCGGACGGCATCGGCCGCGCGCTCGACATCGAGAGTGAGTACTGGGCCGCGGAGGTCGGGCTCTATCAGCCCTTCCGGCCCGACGGCGCCTGGGGCGATTGGGAGTTCGGCCTCGGGCTCGTCGGCGAGCTCGCCCAGTCCGAGATCACCTTCCAGCCCTTCGACACCGACGTCCCCTTCCCGCTCCCCGGCGCGCCGGACGGGCGCACCCGCCTGGCGACGCTGCGCCTCGTCGCCGATGCGGTCCACCGCAAGCCGGGACAGGTGATCGCCCTGCGATCCGTGGCGAACGTCGGTCTCGACGCGCTGGGCGCGACGCGAAGCGACGGGGATCTGCCCGACTCACGCTTCTGGTCCTGGAACGCACAGGTCCAGGTCGCCCGGCGCGTCACCGAGCAGGACATCGAGCTCGTCGGTCGCGCAGCCCTCCAGCTGACCGACCGACGCGTCTTCGGCCTCGCGCAGTTCGCCCTCGGCGGCTACCCGAGCGTGCGCGGCTACCGCCAGAACCGCACCGTGCGCGACGAAGGGGTGGTCGGCGGCATCGAGGCGCGGATCCCGATCTGGCGCGATGCGATCGACGGCCAGCCGCGCGTCCAGCTCGTGCCCTTCTTCGACGGCGGCCGCGCCTGGAGCCGTCGCCAGTCGTCGGACCTCCAGCGCGCCGAGTCCCTCGCCTCGACGGGCATCGGACTCCGCGCCCGGATCACCGACCACGCCCTCGCCGAGTTCTACTGGGGTCTCCCGATCCTGAGCGACGGCCCTCGCGCCGACCAGAGCGCCCTCCAGGACGAAGGCATCCACTTCCGGATCTCCGCCACCTGGCCCTGAGCGCCAGCCCCCACCGCCGAGCCAGAACGGATGCGGGAAGCGCATCCCAGCCGCGCAAAGCGCGGCGCCCAACGCCCCGCTCCACCCGAGACGCCACGGGCTCGTCGCAACCCTCCCGCCCAGGCGAGAAAGGCGCTCGACGCCGCGAGGAATCACAACGCGACGGAGCCACCACGAGACCCCGGCCTGGCCCCGTGCGCAACGTCCTACCCGAGAACGTCGCCAGAGGGGCAAGGGGCGACGAATCCACCTCCCCTGCCCAAAGCACGACGAATGGCGGTCCGGACGAGACTCGAACTCGCAACTTCCGGCGTGACAGGCCGGTGCTCTAACCAATTGAACTACCGGACCGCCGTCGTATCGGGCCGCATTTTTAGCGGAACTGCGACGCCCCCGCTAGGGATTCCAAGGCGATTACCGACCGCCCGCCGCCATCGAAAGCGTCATCGCCACGGCCTGGAGCTGCAGGATCAAGCCCAGGTCCCCGTCCAGCTGGAGCTGCCCCGAGATGAGCGCTTCGAGCGGGTGGAGCGCCCCGGTTCGGATCGACTCGGCCTCGGCGGCGCCGAGCGTGATCGTCGCCTGCGGCGTCTCGGGAACCGGCCCCGGCCCGACGAGAACGCCGACCGCCCAGCGCGCCTCCGCATCGTCGTCGATCACCATCTCGATCCGCCCCCGGAGATCCGCGATCCCCTTCAACGGGTCGATCCGGGCCTGCCCCTCGGCCGGGCCGGGCGGACGGAGCTCCGTGCCCCGGCCCTTCCGGACGAGATCGACGCCCTCGGCGATCAGCGCGGGACGCCCTTCCCAGAGCGCCGCGCGCCAATCGGTGACGGCCTGGATCACCGTCAGCTCGGCTTCGGGGTCGCGCGCGCCGTGGATCCCGAGCTCCCCCGCGACGAAGTGCAGCGTCCACTCGCCGCCCCCCTCGCCTTCGAGCACCACCCCCACGCGAAGCTCGAGCGCTTCCTCGTGAGGCTCGAGCTCCACCTCGGCGAAGAGCGACGGGACCACGTCCTCCATGAACTCGCGGGGTGAGATGGGTTCTTCGGGAAAGGTCGGCATCACGACTCCAGGGCGCGCCCGGAGTCTAGCCTCGCCGCCGAGACCGGAGAGCGCGCCCCGTCCGCCCTCGCCGGCCGAGGGCGGCGAAGCCCAGGGCCCCCGCCGTGAGCAGCAGCGACGTCCCCGGCTCGGGGACCGGAACGTTCTGCCGCGAGAGCTCGCTCGTGTTGCCGTCGGCGTCGGTCGCGGTCGCCCGCAGGCCGCCGAACTCGAACCCGTACGGGTTGGGGAGGAAGGTTCCCGGCAGCGGGGAGAGGAGGATGTCCTTGTCGTTCCCGGCCTCCGCGGCGGTGTAGGTGTCGCTACCCAGGAAGACGCGCGCCTGATCGCCCGGGGCGAGCCAGGGATCGTGGAGGTAGAAGTCGACCGTGAGCGGGTACTGGACCCCGGCCGCCGGGAGGGAGTCGACGCGGTAGCGGACGTGCAGGTTCCCCGTCACGTCGTTCCAGAACGTCTGGACCGGCGAGATCACCGGGAAGTTCTGGAGGTGGTTCGCACCGCCGTCGAAGTCCGACGGATCGTTGTCGGTCTCGAAGTCGTCCCCGAGATCGAGCGCGATGCCCCCGTTGTTCCACATCCGGTTGCCGCGGAGCGCCACGTCCTGCACGCCGTCGAGGACCAGCCCCTCGAGCGCGTTGTGGGCGATCACGTTGCCCTTTGCCGCGACGTCCACGTCGGGATCGGAGGCCAGCGCACCGATCGCGCTCGGCGGACCGCCCGGGCTCGACTCGGCGTAGATCCCTTCGAACGCGTTCCCGAGATCCCGCCCCGCCGCGTCGGTCCCGACGAAGTTGCCCTGGATCGTCGGCACGAAGCCGCGGGCCTCGATCCCGACGCCCCCGTTGTGACCGATCACGTTGCCGAGACCGTTCGTCGTGCCGCCGGGTCCACCGATCACGTACTCCGCCCCCGTCGCGTAGATGCCCTCGTTCCCGTTCCCGAGGTCGAAGCCCGCCCCGTCGGTGCCGATCCAGTTCCCCTGGACCGTGGTGTCGTAGCTCGAGCCGCCGATCGCGATTCCTGTGCCGTTGAAGCCGATCACGTTGCCCGCACCGGCGGCCCCGATCTGCGCGTTGCCCCCCGAGACCGAGATGCCCATGAGCGTGTTGCCGACGTCGTTCCCGAGCCCGTTGGTCCCGATGTGGTTGCGCAGGATCTCGTTCGAGTAGCTGTGGTCGCTGATCCCCGCTGCGGCGTTGCCGCCGATCACGTTGTCCCAGATCTCGTGATGGTTGCCCCACATCACGATGCCGGAGCTGCCGTTGCCGAGCGGGGCGGTCGCCGTCGCGTCGACGCCGATGCGGTTGCCCTGGACGCGGACGCGAAGCGGCGTGAACCCGGTCGGCGTATCGAAGACGATGCCCGACGAGGTGTTCCCGGAGACGACGTTGCCGCCCGCTCCGAGGTCGCCGATCGTCGTGTCGTCACCGACGACCGAGATGCCCGGCCCCTGGTTGGCCAGGGCACCGGTCCCCGCTTCGTTGGTGCCGATCCGATTGGCGTAGACCCGATTGAAGTCGCCTTCGAGCCTTACGCCCCCCGCCTGGTTGCCGGAGATGACGTTGCCCGAGGAGACGGGCGTCGAATGACTCGGCGGGACGAAGACCGAGCCGAAGTCCCCGATCGTGTTGTTCGCCGCGTCGGGGCCGACGAAGACGCCCCACTCCGCGTTGGGCGTCGCGCCGCCGAAGGGGACGAAGGTCGAGCTGCCGTAGCGGTCGGTCCCGATCAGGTTGCCGGCGACGGTGTTGTTCGCGCTCGTGCCGTCGAGGTGCACCCCGTGTCGACCGTGGGTCGCGATCAGATTGCCGCGTCCCGAGCAGCCGAGGAAGGCCTGGCAGTTCGTGCCGATCGTGTTGCCGTCGGAGCCGACGACGTGGATGCCGTCCTGGTCGTTGCCGCGATAGAAGACGCCGCGCCAGACGCCCAGGTGATTGCCCTGAATCGTGATCCCTCCCGGCGCCGCACTGAAGAAGGGGGAGATCAGGATTCCGGAGCCCGTCCACTCGGCGATCGCGAGGCCGCGGATCTGCGATCCGTCCGCGCCCGGCAGGAGCGTGAGCCCCGCGGTGTTGGCCGTCCCGACGCTGCTCCCGAGCAGGTTGACGATCGGCTTCGCGTTCGGGTTCATCTCGTCGTAGGCGGGATGGCTGTAGCCGTTGATGTGGACCGGATCGTAGATCCAGGGCAGCTGCGTCGTCGGGATGATCTCGACGACGCCGGCGACGGTCGGCAGATTCGAGCCG
>JAUIMK010000204.1 GCA_030432735.1 bacterium | reverse complement strand
CCGGTGCCAAGGGAGATGGGAGGCGCGAACGCGAACTGCGCATGGGCCGTGGAGGCCGAGAGGAGCACGAGGAAGCCGACCGATGTCAGTCGATGGAGCGCGGTGTTGGGCATGTCGACCTCGCCGGTGACCGGGGCCTCCAGCCTAGCGCCCTGCGTCGCGGCATTCTCCGATGGCCCTCGGGACGTCCTCTCCCGCGGGATAGGCCTTCCCTGCGCGCGCTCCGACGGGAAAGGTCGCCCCTCAGGCTCGCGCCGACCGGCGCCGGAGCGCGAGCCAACCCGTCAGCAGTGCGGAAGAGACGAGCACTCCGGCGACGGGACCGTGCATCGAGGGAACGGGCGGCGGAGCGCCGATCGTGCCGTCGTAGGGGCCGCAGTTGCCGAGCCAGGTGGCGCCGGTTCCCGGGACGTAGGGCAGGCCGGGCATGATGGCGAAGTTGGGGCGGCCGTTGGGCGCGAAGAGGAAGGCCGGGACGCAGGCTCCTGCCTGCCAGACCAGGGTTCGCGTCGCTTCGACCGAGCCGTCGTTGCCGATGTCGATCTCTTCCAGGGTGCGGAGGTCCTGGGCGTCGTAGCCGTAGGTCTTCTCGTAGGTCACGCCCTGGAACTCGGCATAGAACGACCCGACGCTGCCGCTCACCGTCCACAGCTCGCTCTGCAGGAACCCGTTCGCGTCGTACACGTAGTCGGCGGTTCCGGAGCCGATCGGGGAGCCCATGAAGTTCGCCGAGGAAGCGAGGTCGTCGAGCTGGCCGTCCGCGCGCCAGGTGAAGCTCGTCGAGGCGTCGATTCCGCTCGAGTCGAAGCCGACCGTGTCGGGCAGGGCGTCACCGCCGTAGGCGAACGTCTGCGTGAAGACGAGGCTGTCGTCCGACGTCATGCGCTCCGTCAGCGTGTCGAGGTCGGCGCCGACGTAGGAGAAGATCGCGTAGTTCGCGCTGGAACCTCCCGCGGTCGTCGCGGTCGAGTCGTAGCGGGTCATGCGGCCACCGCTGAACGTGTACATCGTCCCGAACGATTCGGTCCCCGACGGCATGAGCGTTCGATCGATCGAGACGTCGTCGACGAGGTCCCCGGTCGTGTACCCGATCATGCCCGTCTCGGAGGCCGCGTCGTCGTCCTCGGTCACGAAGAGGTCGGGCGTGCCGTCGCCCGTGTAGACGTAGGAGACGTCGGTGATCCGCCCGGCGCCATCGTACGTGTACGAGCGCGTCGCGTCGGTCGTGCCGTCGTTGTCGTAGTCGTAGAGGATCGTCGTCAGGCGATGGGTGAAGCCCAGCTGCGCGAAGGCCGGCGTCGATCCGAGGCCGAGGGCGAGCAGCGCGGCGAGGACGGTGCGGGAAGCGACGCGTCGCGAGAGGCGGGCGCGTCGGGCGGCGGTCGGGGCGGAAAATCGTCGTTTCATGAAAGAGCTCCGGAGCATCGGGAACGGCATCGATCGATCGGTCCGAAGCGTACGCGCGGGACGTCCGTGCGTCCGCGGCAATTCCGTCACTTTGCTCTTCGGGACCGTCGCGTACTCGCATCCGAAAACGGCGTCGAGTACGCTCCGTCAGTGCCCGTCCGCGCGATCGCGTTCCCCCCACGCCGGCCGCCACCCCCTGGACCTCCCTTGAATTCCGACTTCGACGCCGATCTGGACGAACTCTTCGACGGTCCCGCCGACCCCGAGCCGCCGGGGGCCGGCTCCGCCGCGGCGCCGGGCGATCTGGCGGAGCAGATCTTCGCGGGGCTGAACCCGGCCCAGCGGAAGGCGGTCGAGACGACGGAAGGGCCGCTGCTCGTCCTGGCCGGCGCCGGCTCCGGCAAGACGCGCGTCCTCACGAACCGGATCGCCTACCTCGTGGGCGTCTGCGGGATCCCGCCGGAGCAGATCCTCGCCGTCACGTTCACGAACAAGGCCGCCGGCGAGATGAGGGAGCGGGTCGAGAAGCTCCTCGGGCCGGCGATGGGCGACATCTCGATCGGGACCTTCCACTCGATCGGCGTGCGGATCCTGCGCCGCGACATCGGTCATCTCGCCCGCAGCCGCGGCTTCGTGATCTACGACGACGCGGACACCCTCGGCGTGATCAAGGAGGTGCTCAAGGCGGACGGGCTCGACCCGAAGGTCCACGACCCGCGCCGCATCCGGTGGCAGATCGACCAGTGGAAGAACGCCGGTCTGCTCGCCGCCGCCGCGGCGGAGCGGGCGAAGGACCTCGACGAGGAGATGATCGCGGGGCTCTACGCGAAGTATCAGCGCAAGCTCGGTGACGCCGAGGCCCTCGACTTCGGTGACCTGCTGCTCCTCACGGCGGAGCTCTTCCGGAAGCATCCGCGCGTGCTCGAGTACTACCGGAACAAGTACAGCTACATCCTGGTCGACGAATACCAGGACACGAACGGCGTCCAGTACGGCCTGATCGGACAGCTCGCCGCGGGCCACCGCAACCTCTGCGTCGTCGGCGACCCGGACCAGTCGATCTACGCGTGGCGGGGGGCGGACATCCGCAACATCCTCGACTTCGAGCAGGACTACCCCGACGCGACGGTGATCAAGCTCGAGCAGAACTACCGCTCGACCCAGCCGATCCTCTCCGGGGCCTCCGCGGTCATCCAGAACAACTACGACCGCAAGGACAAGGACCTCTTCACGGAGCAGGAAGGCGGCTCGCCGATCCGCTTCTACGAAGCGGAAGACGACCGCGAAGAGGCGCAGTTCGTGGTCAAGAACATCCTGGCCGCGAATCGCGCCGAGGACGTCCCCTTCGGCCACATCGCGATCCTCTACCGGACCAACGCCCAGTCGCGCTCCTTCGAAGAGGAGCTCCTCAAGTACGACGTCCCCTACACGATCGTCGGGGGCCAGCGCTTCTACGAACGCAAGGAGATCAAGGACATCCTGTCCTACCTGCGGCTGATCGTGAATCCCCGCGACGACGCCGCGCTCCGACGGATCTACAACGTGCCCGCGCGCGGGATCGGCAAGGCGAGCTGGGAGAAGATCGAGGCCCACGCCGTCTCGCGCGGACTGCCGCTGATGGAGGCGATGCGCGAGGCCGTGGACGGGCAGCTCGTCGGCCGCACGACCGGCAAGCTCGCCGCCTTCCTCGACGTGCTCGACACCTTCCGCTCGTCGCCGGAGGGCGGCCTCGCGATCGGGGGGACGCTCGACGGCCTGCCCCTCGAAGACATGATCGCGCGGGTGATGGACGGGACGGGCTACATCCGGGCGCTCGAGAAGGAAGACACGCCCGAGGCCGAGGCCCGCCTCGACAACCTCCGCGAGCTCCTGTCCTCCGCCCGCGACTTCCACGCGGTGAACCAGGACGAGCTCGAAGGCGAGGAGCGCAGCGAGCTCGAGCTCTACCTCGATCAGGTCGCGCTCATCTCCGACCTCGACAGCTACGAGGATCGCGAGGACCGCGTCTCCATGATGACGGTCCATTCGGCGAAAGGGCTCGAGTTCCCGATCGTGTTCCTGGTCGGAATGGAGGAGCGGATCTTTCCGCACGCGTCCTCGAGCCGGGACGAGGCGGGTCTCGAGGAGGAGCGGCGGCTCTGTTATGTCGCCATGACGCGCGCGATGGACCATCTCTTCCTGACCTGCGCGGCCGAGCGGTTCCGCTATGGCGATCGCTCGTACCAGTCGCCGAGCCGCTTCCTCCAGGAGATCCCGGAAGAGCTGATCGAAACCCTCGGCACCGCGAGTCGCGGCGCGCGATCCCGCTATGCGGACGCCTCCAGCTCGCAGACCCGAAGTGGCTACGACTACTCCTACGCCCAGGACGAGCCGGGGGAAGGCGAGGGCGTGGCGATCGGGACGCAGGTTCGGCATCCCGTGTTCGGTCGCGGAGAGGTCCTCGCCGTCCTCGGCAGCGACCTGAACCAGAAGCTGCGCATCAAGTTCGAGCGCGCCGGCGTGAAGACCGTGATGGTCAAGTACGCGAACCTCGAGCTCGCTTGATCGCGCTCGCCCGGAGGCGCGCGAAGTCCCCATGTCCACGAAGGTCCGAACCGTCGTCGAGGACGACCTCTTCATCGTCACCCTCACCCGCCCCGACGTCCGCAACTGCGTCGACCGCGAGACGGCGGCCGCCCTCGCCGAAGCGTTCCGGCGCTTCGACGAGGACGACGCGCTTCGCGTGGCGATCCTGAACGGTGAGGGTGGGTGCTTCTGCGCGGGGGCGGATCTCAAGGAAGCGAGCGCCGGCGGGACCAACGCGAACCAGGTGATGGAGGAGGGCGACGGGCCGATGGGGCCGTCGCGGATGCTGCTCGGCAAGCCGGTGATCGCGGCGGTCGAAGGGTACGCGGTCGCCGGTGGGCTCGAGCTCGCGGTGTGGTGCGACCTGCGGGTCGCGGCCCGGGACGCCGTGTTCGGCGTCTACTGCCGCCGCTTCGGCGTCCCCCTCGTCGACGGCGGAACGATCCGTCTGCCTCGACTCATCGGCCAGAGTCACGCGATGGACCTGATCCTGACCGGTCGCGGCGTCTCCGGGGACGAAGCGAAGGCGATGGGGCTGGTGAACCGGCTCGTCGAGCCCGGTGAGGCCCTCGACGCGGCCAAGGCCCTCGCTCGCGAGATCGCGGCCTTTCCGCAGACGTGCATGCGGAACGACCGGCTGTCCGCGATCACCCAGTGGAGCCTGGCCCTCGACGCGGCGCTGCTCGCGGAGACGAGGCTCGGCCTCGAGGTGATCCGGTCCGGCGAGACCCGCGAGGGCGCGACCCGCTTCGCGAGGGGCACGGGGCGCCACGGCCGCTTCAGCGGCTAGTCTCCGACGGGAGGAGATCCTTTGAGCGAAGCGACGACGGAGAAGCGGGCGGGCGGCGTCCTGATCAGCGGAGCGACCGGCTTGATCGGCGGGATGCTGTTGCCGGGCCTCGTGGATCGCTTCGCCTGGGTGCGCACGCTCTCGCGCTCCGGAGGCGGTGGCGCGCCGGGTATCGAGGCAGCGACCTGGGACGGCGTCGACCCGGGCGCCGCGGCCCTCGACGGCGTCGACACGATCGTCCATCTCGCTGGCGAGCCGATCTTCGGGGGCCTGCCGAGCCGGGCGCGTCTGGCGCGGGTTCGGGCCAGCCGGATCGATTCGACGCGGCGGCTCGTTGCGCGGATCGCCGAGCGGCCCGCGTCGGAGCGCCCGAAGACGCTGGTCTGTGCGTCCGCGGTCGGGATCTACGCCGACGGCGGCGATGCGCCCCTCGACGAGTCGACTCCGCCCGGGGACGGCTTCCTCGCGACGGTCTGTCGGGATTGGGAGGCAGCGGCGGACGCCGCGACGGCGGAGGGCGTCCGCGTCGTCAAGATCCGGATCGGCGTCGTGCTCTCGAAGCAGGGCGGTGCGCTCGCGCTGATGTACCGGCCCTTCGCGATGGGCGTCGGTGGCCGACTCGGGAGCGGACGTCAGTTCTTCCCCTGGATCCACGTGGACGATCTCGTGCGGGTGATCGAGCGGGCGATCGACGAGCCGATCGAAGGGGCGATCAACGCGGTCGCCCCGGAGGCCGTGCGAAACGAGGATCTGACGCGTGCCCTCGGCGAGGTGCTCGGTCGCCCGACGATCCTTCCGGTGCCGGAATTCGCGATCCGGCTCGCGCTCGGCGAGGTGGCCAGCGAGCTGCTCGACAGCAAGCGGGTCGTGCCGGCGAGGCTCGAGGAGATGGGCTTCGAGTTCAGCCACCCGACGCTCGCAGGCGCGCTCGAGGCAGAGCTCGGTTAGTCGGCGGAGACCGACTTCCGACGGCGGTCGAGATAGGATGCGGCGAACTCGTCGCGAATCGCCGTCGGCAGCGGAACCGGCTCCCCCAGCGCTCGCGCCCCCCAGACGATCCGCGCGGCGCGCTCGACGAGCTTCGTGAGCTGCAGGGCTTCGGCGGCGCTCGAACCGACGACCACGAGCCCGTGGTTCGCGAGGAGCACCGCGGCGCGGTCTCCCAGCCGCTCCGCCGCCGCCTCGCCGAGGGACGTGGTTCCGGTCCGGTGATAGGGAGCGACGAGCACGTCGCCGCCCACGTAGTACTCGAACTCCTCGAGCACGCACGGGATGGGCTGGCCGGCGACGGCGAACATCGACGCGTGGACCGCATGGGTGTGGACGACGGAGCGGATCTCCGCGTGTCTGCGGAGGCAAGCGAGGTGGAGGTCGATCTCGGTGGTGGGCGCGCGCTCGCCCCGTAGGACCCGCCCGTCCCGATCGGTCACGACCAGATCGTCCACGGTCATGCCGGCGTAGGGCAGGGCGGTCGGCGAGAGGACGACGCGGCCGTCGTCGGTTCTTGCGGAGACGTTCCCCGCGGTGCCTTCCGTCAGTCCCGCACGATCCATCTCGTGAAGCGTGGTCAGTACGTCGCCCAGCGCCTTCTCGAGGGCGGGGTCAGCCATCCTGCTCGCCGCTTCCCTTGAGTTCGACGACGTTGCCGTCGGGATCGCGGATGTAGATCGAAGGTCCGAAGCCGGTCGCCCCGTAACGCGTTCCGGTGTCGCCGGGCTCGATTCCATGGCGCTCGAGGTGGGCGCGGATCGCGGGCTCGTCGAAGTCGTCGAGCTGGAGCGCGAAGTGGTCGACGTTCCGGCCGTCCTCGGCGACGGGCCCGCCGCCGGCGCGGCCGAGGGTCGTGTCGAGGCCGACGAGGTCGATCAGCGCGCTCCCCGCGCGGAGCTGAACGAGGCCGAGCTCGTCGAGGCGCCGCTCGACGGGGCAGCCGAGGACGTCGCCGTAGAAGGCGATCGACCGGTCGACGTCGGCGACGCGGAGGACGACGTGGTCGAGGCCGGCGAGTCGGATCGGTGAGGCGCCGTCGCTCATGCCGGGTCGCCTTCGTCGGCGGCGAGGGACGGACGCGCGCCCTCGTGAAGCGGCGGCGGTGCATGCGTCTCGAGCTTCGAGCGCCGGTCGTGTCGCTCGAGGGCGAGCTCGATCAGGCGGTCGAGCAGACGCGGGTAGGGCAGCCCGGTCGCCTCCCAGAGCTTCGGGTACATCGACACGCTGGTGAATCCCGGCAGGCTGTTCAGCTCGTTCACGTAGACCTGGTGCGTCTCGCGATCGACGAGGAAGTCGACCCGCGCCATCCCCTCCGCATCGAGCGCGCGGTAGGCCTCGATCGCCGTCGCGCGGATCGTGTCGGCCAGCTCGGGCTCGAGGTCGGCGGGAATGATGAGCTCCGTGGCGTCGTCGCGATACTTCGCGTCGTAGTCGTAGAAGGCCCGGGTGGCGCGGATCTCGCCGACCACGCTCGCCTCGGGATGGTCGTTGCCGAGCACCGCGACCTCGACCTCGCGCCCGTCCACGTTCGTCTCGACCACGACCTTCCGGTCGTAGCGGCGCGCCTCCGCGATCGCCGCGACCAGGTCGGCCCGGTCCTCGGCCCGGGAGATGCCGATCGAGGAGCCCGAGTTCGCGGGCTTCACGTAGACCGGAAGGCCGAGCTCGGTCTCGACGCGCTCCGCCGCGGCGGGCAGGCCGTCGCGGTCGAGCTCGGCCGGCGAGAACGTGATCCAGGGGGTGACCGGGATGCCGGCGTGGGCGAGCAGGCGCTTGGCGACGTCCTTGTCCATCTGCGCCGCGGTGCTCAGCACGCCGGAGCCGACGTAGGGCAGCTCGGCCATCTCGAGCAGCCCCTGCAGCGATCCGTCCTCGCCGCCGCGACCGTGGATGATCGGAAAGACGACGTCGACGCGGCCTGCCGACCCGGGCGCCGGTCCCGCGTCGGCCGGTCGCAGCTCGCTGGCCCCCGCGGTCGCCGGCAGGAAGACGTCGGGCTGGGCGAGGGCGTCCTTCAGACTCGCGTCCGGAAGCGCCGCCAACGCGTCGGCATCGATCAGGTGCCAGCCGCCGTCGGTGTCGACGCCGATCAGCGACACGTCGTAGCGGTCGCGATCGAGGGCGCCGAGGATCGAGGTCGCCGAGACGATCGAGACGTCGTGCTCGACCGACCGACCTCCGAAGAGGAGACCCACCCGCAGCTTTTCCATGATCCCCCCGTCCATGACTCCGTCCACTCCCTCGGGCACCGTGGCCCGCTCGAGCGTTCGATGGCGGGAGGATACGGCGCCGACGCGAAGGACGCCCGGCGGGACCGCCTCGGCGGGCGGTCGAGTTGAAATGCCGGAGGGCGCCTCGTAAGCTCGGCGCGTGACCGCCCCCGTCGATGCCACCCAAACCTCCCCGTCCGAGTCCACCGCGGCGTCGTCGGTCTCCCCCGCCCTGCGGGCGAAGGAAGACGCGCTCTTCGCGCGACTTCGCGAGGCCGGGCGCGTGATGGTCGCCTTCTCCGGCGGCGTCGATTCGAGCTACCTCGCCTTCGCGGCGCGGCAGGCGCTCGGGGACGATGCCCTCGCGGTGACCGCGGTCTCGCCGTCCTACCCCGCGAGCCACCGCGAGATGGCGGAGGAGATCGTCGCCCGCTTCGATCTCCCCCACCGCTTCATCGAGACCCACGAGATGGAGAGCGCGGCCTATCGCGCGAACGCCCCGGACCGCTGCTACCACTGCAAGTCCGAGCTCTTCGAGACGATGGACCGACTCCTCGAGGAGCTCGACTTCGAACACGTCGCCTACGGCGTGAACACCGACGACACCGGCGACTTCCGCCCCGGTCATCGCGCTGCCGACGAGCACGCCGTCCTCTCTCCCTTCCTCGACGTCGGGCTTTCGAAGCAG
>JAUIMK010000203.1 GCA_030432735.1 bacterium | reverse complement strand
CGGCATCGAAGACGCCCTTCAAGGCATCGATGTGCGCGGCGGGGCGGGAGCGGGAGGATCCCGGCGTCGGGGATCCGGTGGAACTCGCCTTCGTACTCGACCTCGGAGGAGGCCCAGAGCTTTCGCATCACGTCGATCTGCTCTTCGCTCCGCCGACCGCGGTTCCTGAAGTTCTCGCCCAGGGCCTCGTACTCGACCTCGTTCCAACCGATGCCGATGCCGAGGCGGAGGCGCCCGCCGCAGAGGACGTCGAGGGATGCGGCCTGCTTGGCGACGAGGGCGGTCTGTCGCTGGGGCAGGATCAGCACGCCGGTGGCGAATCCGATCTTCCGGGTGAGCCCCGCCAGGAAGCCGAAGAGCACGAAGGGCTCGTGGAAGAGGCTCTTCGAGGTGTAGGGGCCGAACCAGTCCGGGCGGCTCGCCGTGTTCGCGCCGAGGACGTGGTCGTAGGCGACGAGGTGGCGGTAGCCGAGCGACTCGGCGGTCGTCGCGAAGCGCGCGACGTCTTCCGGGTCGTCGCCGATCTCGGTCTGGGGAAAGACGATCCCGATCTGCATGGCGCTCCTCCGTTGGCTGCGGCCCGTCGCCGCCCTCCGGAGCATCGCACGCGCGGGAGGTCCCCACTACTCCGGCCCGCTTCGCACGGGGCGGGGGCGCGGCACCTCCGGTCGCTGCCGGTCGCCTGTCGCGAGGCGGCTACTCGGACGTCGAGCGAGCGACGCTGCTCCAGCGCGCCATCACCTTCATCAGTGCCGGCGCGAGGAGCACGTCGGCGAGGAACGCCATCGCGACCGAGAAGGCCGTGAAGAGGCCGAAGCGCCAGAGGTTGTTCATCTCCGAGAAGAGATAGACGAGGAAACCGAAGGTGAGCACGACGCTCGTGAAGAGCAGCGCCTGGCCCGTCGTCTGCAGCGTCGACCGGACGGCGACCTCGACGCTGCCGGTCTCGGAGTAGATGCGCCGGAAGCCGTGCATGAAGTGGATCGTGTCGTCGACGGCGAGTCCGAGGGCGACGCTCCCGATCAGCAGGGAGAACATCTCGAGGGGCTGACCGGTCCAGCCCATCAGGCCGAGGGTCAGCAGGATCGGGAAGAGGTTCGGCACCATCGCCACGAGGCCGAGGCGGAGACTCCCGAGCAGGAAGATCATGAGCGGCGTGATCACGAGGAGCGCGATTCCGTAGGAGCGCATGATCGTCTCCATCGAAGCGCCGAAGGTCCGACGGGAGACCATCATCATGCCGGTCAGGTTCGCCTCGACGCCGTCCGGCAGCGTCGCGCGCAGAATGCGTTCGACTTCGTTGCCGAAGCTCTCGTAGAAGAGGGCGTCGACCATCGGCGTGCGGATCGAGAAGCGGCCGGTCCGGAACTCGGTGTCGACCACGTCTTCGAGGTCGTCGCTGCCGCTGTTCTCGAAGAGGATCAGCTCCTGCGCGATCAACGTGGGGTCGTCCGGGACGACGCGGGCTTCCGGGCGGCCTTCGTTGAGCGCCTGATGGATCTCCTTCACGACGTCGACGAGGGACATGCTGGGCCCCGCGGTGACCGGGCCGACCTCGATGCCGTCGAGGGTGTGTCGCGCGCGGTCGATCGCGTGGAGGACCTCGGGATCGTGGAGACCGTTGGGCACACCGGTGTCGATCACCATTTCGAGGGCGACGGCGCCCCCGAATCGATCGCCCAGCAGGTTCGAAGCCACCTTCGCGGGCATGTCGTCCGGGAACCACTCGAGGCTGTCGAAGGAGACCCGCAGCTGGAGAACGCCGAGCAGCGCGACCACGGTCAGCGCCGCGCAGGTGATCAACACCCAGGTCGAGCGCGCGAGGGCGAAGTCTCCGGCCGCCGTCAGCAGGCGGATCGACGGGGCGTCTTCGCGCCGCACGCGCGCCGGCTTCGCGCGCATCGGGACGATCGCGAGGAAGGTGGGCGTGATCAGCAGCGTCATCACGAGACAGAGCAGGATCCCGAGCGGCGCGACCACGCCGAACATCGCGACCGGACGAAGCGCCGCGACGCTGAAGGACGCGAGTCCGCCGGCGGTCGTGAGGCCGGTCATGACGATCGGCAGGCCGGAATGGGAGAGGGCCCCGGCGATCGCGTCCTCCCGGGAAGCGCCGGCCTCGAGACGCTGGAGGAAGATCGCGATCAGGTGGACGCTCGCGCCCACGCCGATCGCGAGCAGGAACGAGGGGACGATCTCCGAGATCGGCATGAAGGGGATGCCGAACGTCCCCATCGCACCGAGGGTGCTCATCACGGCGAGCAGCGCGACCGAGAGCGGAATCAGGACGCCGAGGGCTCGGCGGAAGACGAGCACCAGGAAGAGCGCGATCAGCCCCGTCGACAGCATCGTGAAGGTGACGATGTCGGTCATCAGGCCGCGCATCATCGCCGAGTTGAGGACCGGGGAGCCGCCGCCGTGGAGCCGGAAGTCCGGGGCGTCGAAGCGCGCGATCAGGGACTCGATCGCCTCGACGGCTTCCCGCTCCTGCTCGCCCGAGAGCCGCGCCTCGGCGGCGTTCCCGCCCGACGGATCCTCCTCCTCGAAGCCGCTCCAAGCGCTGGCGTCGTCGTAGACGTCGGAGAAGGCCTCGAGCTCGACGGTGACGAGGGTGAGCTCCGCGTCGCGGGTCAGGAAGAAGTCCACGTAGAGCGGGTTGGCGAGGGCGCGGGCCCGGAGGTCGGCGACCTCCTCCGGTGTGGTCGGCCAATCCTCCATGAAGTCGCCGACGACGAGCACGTCGTCCTCGCCGCGGGTCTCGCGCAGGTTGACGAGGCTCTGGACTTCGCGAACCCAGGGGACGTCGTCCTCGATCGCCTCGTGGAGCGCACGCAGACGCTCGAGGGTGGGCAGCGAGAAGAGATCCTCGGCCTCGATCACGATCATGATGATGTCGTCGCGGCCGAATTGCGCGAGGAAGGCGTCGTAGGCGATCTTCGTCGAGTCGTTCGGGTTCAGGAAGTCGTCGATCGAGGTCTTGATCTCGATCTTCCCGATCTGGGTCGTCCCCGCGCCGATGACGAGCAGCGTCGCGATCAGGATCGGCCACGCGCGGCGATAGGCGAGGTGACCCAGGGCTTCGAGGAGGCGTTCGATTCGCTGGCGCATGGCGGACGGACTCTAGCTCGATCGGCGACGATTCCGGGTGCGCGGGAAACGAAGAAACGCCCGCTCCCGGCGATTCGAGGGGTTAGAATGCGGGCCCCGGGACACACCGGGGAAGGGAGCGCGACCGTGACGTACAAGGTGATCCAATGGGCGACCGGCGGCGTCGGCCGCGCGGCGATCGAGGGCATCCTCGACCACCCCGAGCTCGAGCTCGTCGGATGCTGGGTGCACAGCGAGTCGAAGGAAGGACGCGACGTCGGCGAGCTGATCGGTCGGGACCCGGTCGGCGTGGCGGCGACCCGCGACGTCGACGCGCTGCTCGCCCTCGGCGCGGACTGCGTCTGCTACAGCCCGATCGTCGCGAACCCGAAGGAGGTCTGCCGGATCCTCGAGGCCGGCATCGACATCGTCACGCCCCTCGGATGGGTATACCCGAAGCGGATCGACACGACGGACATCGACGCCGCCTGCGCCGCGGGCGGCAGCACGCTCCACGGAACCGGGATCCATCCGGGCGGGATCACCGAGCGCTTCCCGCTCATGGTGTCCGGCCTGTCCCGCGCGATCACGCACGTGCGCGCGGAGGAGTTCTCGGACATCCGGACCTACGGTGCGCCGGAGGTGGTCGGCGAGATGATGCTCTTCGGAAAGACGCCGGAAGAGGCGCGGACGAGCCCGATGGGCAAGCTCCTCGCCGGCGGCTTCTACCAGTCGATCGACATGGTCGCCGACGCCATCGGCGTGACCCTCGACGAGGAGAAGCGCACGACCCACTCGATCGCCGTCGCGACGCAGCCGATCGAGGCGCCGATCGGCGTGATCGAGAAGGGCCGCGTCGCCGCCCAGCGATTCTGCTGGCAGGGCCTCGTCGACGGCACGCCCGTGATCACGGCGGCGGTCAACTGGCACATGGGCGACGAAGGGTTCGAGCCGGTCCCCGGCGCGGATCCCGACGCGCCCTGGACCTGGGGCGAGAAGGGGCCACGCTTCGAGGTCGGGATCAGCGGTGACCCCGACACGCTGCTCACCTTCAAGGGATGGCATCCGCACTCCGTCGCCGAGGGGCTCGTGCGCAACGAAGGTGTCGTCGTGACCGCGATGCACTGTGTGAGCGCGATCCCGTACGTCTGCCAGGCCGATCCCGGGATCAAGACCTATCTCGACCTCCCCCTCATCGCGGGGCGGATCGCTCCGGAGCTCGCGCGGCGCGACTGACCGCGCCGTACCCTTTCCTCTACGCCTAACAGGGAGTCCCGACATGCCCAGCCAGGAACACGACGAGCTCGTCGAGATGATGCGGACGATGAACCCGCTCGGAAGCGGCGACATCGAGACGATGCGTACGGCGATGGCCGCCGCGCCGCCGTATCCGCAGCCGCCGGACGTAGCGTGGCAGCCGGTCGACGCGGACGGGGTCCCCTGCGAGTGGAACGTCCCGGACGACTGCGCGGACGGACGCACGATCGTCTACTACCACGGCGGCGGCTACGGCATCGGCTCCGTCGAGGGCCACCGTGGACTCTGCTCGAACCTCGCCCGCGCGACCCGCGCCCGGGTGCTCTCCGTCGACTATCGACTCGCACCGGAGCATCCGTTCCCGGCAGCGGTCGACGACGCGCTCACGGCGTATCGCTGGGCGATTCGGCAGGGGGCGGATCCGGCCCGGACGGCGCTGGGCGGCGACTCCGCGGGCGGGGGCCTGGTGATCGCGGCGCTGATCGCCCTGCGCGACGCCGGCGACACGCTGCCGGCGGCCGGCCTCTGCCTCTCGCCCTGGGTGGACCTGACCGGCGCGCATCCGCGGATCGCCGAGATCGCGCCGAAGGATCCGATGCTCTCGCCTTCGGTGCTCGAGGTCTTCGCGAAGGCCTACCTCGGCGGCGCCGATCCGAAGGCGCCGACCGCGAGCCCGGCCTTCGCGGAGCTCGCCGGGCTCCCGCCGCTGCTGATCCAGGCCGGGACCGCCGAGATCCTGCTCGGCGAGATCGAGGACTTCGCCCGGAAGGCGGAGGTCGCGGGCGTCGACGTTCAGCTCGAGGTCTGGGACGACATGCTCCACGTCTGGCAGACTTTCGCCGACATGCTGCCGGAAGGACGCCAGGCCTTGGCGGACATCGGCAAGTACGTCGAGGCGCGGATCTAGGCGCGCGAACCGGAGCTGGGAGCGAGCGTCATGGAAATCGATCTTCTCGACCCGAAGAGCTACGACGGCGGACAGCCCCACGATCAGTTCGCCTGGCTGCGCGAGCACGCTCCCGTCCATCGCCACGCCGAGACGGACGGCGGCCCGGGCTACTGGGCGATCACCCGCTACGAGGACATCCGCGCGATCAGCCGGAACCACGGGGTCTTCTCGAACGAGCCGTCGATCATGATCGCCGACGTGCCGGGGGCCGCCGGCGCCGCGGAGGGGGGGCTCGCTCCGAGCCCGGAAGACAAGATGCTGCTGATGTGCGACCCGCCCTATCAGACGCAGCTGCGGCGGATCGTGAGCGGAGCGTTCACGCCGAAGGCGGCCCGCGCGCTGAAGCCCCGGGTCGAGCGCCTCGCGACCGAGATCGTCGACGCAGTCATCGAGCGGGGCGAGTGTGACTTCGTCGCGGACGTCGCCGGCGAGCTTCCCTCCTACGTGATCGCGGAGCTCCTGGGACTTCCCCTCGAAGACGGTCGAAAGCTCTACCAGCTGACCGAGACGATCCACTCCGCGACGGAGGCCGTCGGCCAGGAGGCCCAGATCGCCGCCGGTGTCGAGATGTTCGGGTACGCGGCGCGCGTCGCGGCGGAGAAGCGGGCGAATCCCGGGGACGACCTGGCGACCCGGCTGCTCCACGCGGAGGTCGATGGCCACCGCCTGAGCGACATGCAGTTCAACCTCTTCTTCATGCTGCTCGTCGATGCCGGGGGCGACACGACGCGCAATCTCGTGGCGGGCGGAATGCTCGCGCTGCTCGAGCATCCGGACGAGCTCGCGCGGCTCCGGGCGGACGTGGACGGCGTGCTGCCGACGGCGCGCGAAGAGCTGCTGCGCTTCACGAGCCCCGTCGTCTACATGCGCCGCACGGCCAGGGAAGACACGGAGCTCGCGGGGCAGGCGATCCGCGAAGGGGACAAGGTCGTCCTCTACTACGGGAGCGCGAACCGCGACGCGGCCGCCTTCGACGCACCGGATCGTCTCGACGTCACACGCGCGCCCAATCACCACGTCGCCTTCGGCGCGACCGGCGCGCATTTCTGTCTCGGCGCCCAGCTCGCGCGGGTCGAGATCGACGCGATGCTCCGCGAGGTCCTGATCCGGATGCCCGATCTCGAGCTCGCCGGAACGCCCGAGTGGCTCCCGTCGAACTTCATCTCCGGCCCTCGCGCGATGCCCGTGCGGTTCACGCCGGGGAGGCGGTCGGGCGCGGACTGACGCGCGCCCGGCGCACCGGCCGTCGTCCGTCGGATCCGCGTACGGCGCGGTCCGCCCGGGTGCGCCCGCGTTCCGAATCGAACACCCGGTTCGCCGAGGCGTCGGGGATTCGTCGCTCTCGACGGGAACACGACGCCCCGGATGGCGCCCGGGGCGGTCACGATTTCGGCTGAAGCGAAAAATGCCGCTTTTCCTCCAGGCCGCGAAAGATCCCGGTGTAGAAGGGGAATTCCGGCCGCCCGTTTCGGCGAGGGCGCTTTCGACGGGCAAAATCCGGTGTTTCCCCCATTCAGTTCGCTGGATTGGCACGCGGTGTGCTCTTCAGGTCCGCGCAACGACGGCGAGGTCCTTCGCCCGGGCTCCTGGGGGAGGAGCAGGGGATCCGCCGCGCGACCAGGAACACCACCATGGAAGCCCTTCTCGACGAAGCTCAACTCGCTGGCGGACCGATCCCGGCCGACCTGAAGGAACAGGTCGTCCTCGAGCACGAACCGCTGATCCGATACATCGTGAATCGACTGGCGGTTCGACTGCCCAACCACATCGACCTCGACGATCTCTACAGCACCGGCGCGATCGGGCTGATGGACGCGATCGAGAAATTCGATCCGAGCAAGGGCTGCAAGTTCAAGACCTACGCCGAGTTCCGCATCAAGGGCGCCGTCCTGGATCAGCTCCGCTCCCTCGACTGGGTCCCGCGCTCGGTCCGCCAGAAGGGCCGCAAGCTCGACCAGGCCTACACCGAAGTCGAGCAGCGCCTCGGCCGCGCCGCGAGCGAAGACGAAGTCGCCGACTCCCTCGGCCTCGAGCTCGACAAGTTCCATACGATGGTCAACCAGGTCCGCGGGATCTCCCTGGTGAACCTCGAAGAGGTCCGCGGAACCAACTCCGACGGCGACACCGCCGGGACCTTCGCCGACGTCGTCGAAGACGTCACCGCCGAGAATCCCTTCGCTTCGCTCAAGTCGATGGAGACGAAGCACGTGATCTCCGACACGATCAACTCGCTCCCCGAGAAGGAGCGCCTCGTGATCAGCCTCTACTACTACGAGGACCTGAACATGAAGGAGATCGGCAACATCCTCGGCATCACCGAGTCGCGGGTGTGTCAGATCCACACGAAGGCCACGTCCCGGCTCTCGAGCAAGCTCCGCGGTCTCGTCGACCGCTAGTTCGTTCCCGGGCCTCGAGCGCTCCGCAGCGCTAGTCTGCGCTCCGGTCCCGCCCGCCGCGGGATCTCGGAGGAGCGACGCGTGGGACGACTGGGCACGGTGGAATCGCTCTTTCGCTATCCCGTGAAGAGCATGCTCGGCGAGTCGGTCGAGCGGGTCGTCGTGGGAGAGCTCGGCATCGCCGACGATCGCGGCTGGGCGGTGCGCGACGAGCGTCGCGGCGACTTCTTCACCGCCAAGCGACTCGGTGCGCTGATGGGTTGCCGCGGCCTCGGCGGCGAGGGCGGCGCGGTCCCCGAGATCGAGCTCCCCGACGGCGCGCGCTTCGCGGCGGATGCGCCGCAGGCCTCCGAACGGCTCTCGCGGCTCCTGGACCACCCGGTCACGCTGCACCGCATGGGAGTCGCCGCGCCTTCGCCGGACGAGGTCGAGACGCCGGACGACCCGCTGGCCGATTTCAATGCGATGTTCGCGCGGACGGAGGCCGAGCCCGTCCCGGATTTCTCGACGACCCCCGAATCGTTGATGGCGCACATGGCGCGACCGGACCGACCCTTCGTCGATCTCGCTCCGCTGCTCGTGATGACGCGGCAATCGATCGAGACGCTGGCAGCGGCCGCGCCCGGATCGGAGATGGACGTGCGTCGCTTTCGGCCGAGTCTGCTCGTCGATGCGGAGCGTGCGGACGGGTTCCCCGAGCAGGCCTGGGTCGGGAACCGACTGCGGATCGGCAGCGTCTTGATCGATGCGCCGATGACCTGTCCCCGTTGCGTCATGACCACCCACGGATTCGCCGACCTTCCGAAGGATCCGAGGGTCATGCGCAGCCTCGTTTCCGAGGCGGAGGGGAATCTCGGAATCTACGGCGCGGTCCTCGAGCCGGGCGAGATCCGCGTCGGTGACGCGGTCGAGCGGGTCGATCCGGCGTGAGGGGCTTCTTCGCCAGGGTTGCCAGGGTGGCG
>JAUIMK010000001.1 GCA_030432735.1 bacterium | reverse complement strand
CTCTCCCGCGATGTGCAGGACATCGTCTATGCGTTCGGTCCCGAAGAGAAACCGGCCGCGATCGGCGTCGCCACGCGGCTTCGCGCGGAAGGTCGGCGGGTCGAGCTCAGTCTCGGCCAGAGCAAGCTGAAGCGCGTGCTCGGGGACGCGCACAAGGCGGGCGCCCTGCGCGTCTTCCTGATCGGCGACGACGAACGCAGCCGGGGAGTCGTGAAGGTCCGCGACCTCGCCGCCCAGGAAGAGCACGAGGAGCCGCTCTAGCCCCCGCTTTCCGCCTTCGGACCGCGCCGAAAATTGGTATACAAGCGCCGACGGCGCGCGTCCGCGCGGCCGCCCCTCCCCCGCCCTCGAATCCCCGGGCCCGTCGTCGGACCCGGACGCCCTTCGTCTCGTCCCCTTCGTTCGCCGGTCGCGCGCCGCCTTCCGCGACGCCTTCCGCCGGAGTCGCCATGTCCGAGTGGACCCCGCAACAGAGCGCCGACCTCTATCGGATCGCCGATTGGGGCGAAGGCTTCTTCTCCGTGTCGCCGCAGGGCGATCTGCGCGTCCATCCGCGCGGTGCGTACGCGGGCTCGAGCGCGGCGGCGATCGAGCCGGAGCGCTCGATCGATCTACCCCACCTCGTCGGCGAGCTCGAGCGGCGGGGACTGCGCCGTCCGATGCTGATCCGCTTCTCCGACATCCTCGCCACGCGGATCGAACATCTCGCCGGCTGCTTCGCCGAGGCCATCGAAGAGAACGAGTACGGCGGGCGCTGGCGCGGGGTCTATCCGATCAAGGTGAACCAGCAGGCGCACGTCGTCGAAGAGGTCGTCGGCTTCGGCAAACCCTTCGGCGTCGGCCTCGAAGCCGGCAGCAAGCCGGAGCTGCTGATCGCCCTCGCGCTGCTCGACACGGAGGACGCGCTCCTCGTCTGCAACGGCTACAAGGATCGCGCCTACGTCGAGACCGCCCTCCTCGCCCAGCGCCTCGGCCGGACTCCGGTCATCGTCGTCGACCGCTACAACGAGATCGACGTGATCGTGAAGGCGGCCGCGAGCCTCGGCATCCGCCCCCACATCGGCCTGCGCGCGCGGCTGTCGACGGTCGGCGCGGGCCGCTGGATCGAGTCGAGCGGCGAACACTCGAAGTTCGGCCTCTCCGCGGGCGAGCTCGTGGGTGCGGTCGAGCGCCTGCGCTCCGAGGACATGCTCGACTGCATCGAGCTCCTCCACTTCCACATCGGCAGCCAGATCACGTCGATCCGCGCCCACAAGGACGCGCTCCGCGAGGCGATGCGGATCTACGTCGGGCTCCACCGGCTCGGCGCCGATTCCCTGCATCTGCTCGACGTCGGCGGCGGCCTCGGCGTCGACTACATGGGGGGCGGAACCGACGACCCCTCGTCGATGAACTACTCGACCCAGGAATACGCCAACGACATCGTCTACGCCGCGAGCCAGGCCTGCGCGGACGCCGGGATCCCGGAGCCGGACATCATCACCGAGTCCGGGCGCGCGATGGTCGCCCACCACTCCGTGCTCGTCTTCGACGTGATCGGCGTCAATCGCGATCAGAGCCCGGCGCACCCTCCGTCCTGCGACGACGACGACCACGCGGTCCTGCACGCGCTCAGGGAGGCGGTCGAGTCGATCGCGCCCGAGACGCTCTCCGAGTGCTACCACGACCTGCTGCACGGACGAGACGAGGCCGCGTCCCTCTTCTCTCTCGGCTACCTCGACCTGCGAGGGCGCGCGAAGTCCGAGAGCCTCTTCCACGCCGGCTGCCGGCGGATCGGCGAGGTCCTCGCTCAGCTCGGCGAGACGCCGGAAGAATTCGACGACCTGACCGCGCTCCTGACCGACACCTACTTCGGGAACTTCTCGATCTTCCAGTCGGCGCCCGACGCCTGGGCGGTCAAGCAGGTCTTCCCGGTCATGCCGATCCACCGCCTGGACGAGACGCCCTCGCGAAACGGCACGATCGTCGACCTCACCTGCGACTCCGACGGACGCCTCGACCGCTTCATCGGCGAGCACGAGGAGCAGCCGACGTTGCGCCTGCATCCGTGGAACGGCGCGCCCTATTTCCTCGCCGTCTTCCTGGTCGGCGCCTACCAGGAGATCCTCGGCGATCTCCACAACCTCTTCGGTGACACCGACGCGGTCCACGTCCGCCTCGACGACGACGCAGGCTACGAAGTCGAGCACTTCGTCGTGGGCGACGCGGTGAGCGAGGTTCTCGACTACGTACAATACGACCGCCGCGCCCTCTCGGAGCGGGTCCGCCGGACGATCGAGCGGGCGTTGCGCGAAGGGCGGATCTCCCTCGAGGACTCGGCGCTCCTGCGAAAGCGCTACGACCAGGGACTGGACGGCTATACCTACCTGTCGGACGAGAGCTGAACCTTGGCTGCGAAGAAGAAGTCTCCCGCGAACCCGACGAAGAACGCGGACGACGTGCGCGTCTATTCCTGGAACGTGAACGGGATCCGCGCCGCGACGAAGAAGGGCCTGGATTCCTGGGTGCGCGGGTCGCAGGCGGAGATCATCGGCCTGCAGGAAGTGCGCGCGGACGAGACGGCGATCCCCGAAGAGATCCGGTCTCTCGACGACTACCACCACCACTACGTCGCCGCCGAACGGAAGGGCTACTCCGGCGTCGGGCTGCTCTCCCGCCGCGAGCCGGACCGGCTCGACACGAGCCTGGGCGAAGAGCGTTTCGACGCCGAGGGAAGGCTCCAGGTAGCGCGCTTCGGGCGTCTCGTCGTCGCGAACGGCTACTTCCCGAACGGCTCGGGTAAGGATCGAAGCAACGACCGCGTGCCCTACAAGCTCGACTGGTATCGCGCGCTCTTCGAGAAGGTCGAGCGATGGCGACGCGGCGGCTACCGCGTGCTCGTGATGGGCGACTACAACACGGCCCACAAGGAGATCGACCTCGCCCGCCCGAAGGACAATCGCAAGACCTCGGGCTTCCTCCCCGAAGAGTGCGAAGAGCTCGATCGCTGGATCGAGGCGGGCTGGATCGACACCTTCCGCGCCTTCGAAGGCGGCCCCGGCCACTACTCCTGGTGGAGCCAGCGCTTCGGCGTCCGCGCCAAGAACATCGGCTGGCGGATCGACTACGTCCTCGCGTCGCCATCGGCGATGCCCTTCGTTCGCAGTGCCTTCATCGAGCCCGACACGCAGGGCTCCGACCACTGCCCGATCGGCGTCGACCTCGATCCGGCGATCTTCGGCTGAACGGAGCGTGCAGCATGGCCCAGGACGACCCGATCGACGGTGATCGCACCTACTACGACCCCGACGCCGTCCCGAATCCGAGCGTCTGGCGCCAGAAGCGCCGCCTGGCGGATGCGCTCCGTCGCGTGACCGAGCACATGGTGCTCTCGGACGCACCGGAGGACGAGCTCGCCAGCGCCGCCGATGCCCTCGAGCGCTATGCCGACCGCCTCGAGACCCACCCGAAGCTCGTACGCACGATGGGACATCCGGAGGCCGCGACCTCCGGCGACGTCGCCGCCTTCTTCGACCAGAGCCCGATCATCGGCCTCGCCAACCCCCTCGCCCCCCCGCTCTCGATCGCCCGGAGCGGCGAGCTCACCGCCCGCGCCTCCGCGAACTTCGGCTCCGCCTACGAAGGCCCGCCGGGGCACGTGCACGGCGGCTGGGTCGCCGCCGCCTTCGACGAAGTCCTGGGCTACGTCCAGAGCCTCGGCGGCAACCCGGGCATGACCGGACGCCTGATCGTCCACTATCGCCGCCCCACCCCGCTCCACGTCGATCTCCGCTTCGAGGCCCGCCTCGTCCGTGAGGACGGGCGCAAGATCTTCACCGAGGCGCAGGTCTACGCCAGAGACGTCCTGACGGCCGAGGCCGAGGGGCTCTTCGTCTCGATCCCCCGCGATCGGCTGGCCGCCCTCGCGAGCGAGGCGATCGGCTGATCGTCCGATCGGCTCCTGGGACACGCCTCGGTCGCGACGGACGATCCGTCCCGAAGGCGACTAGGACGTCGACTCCGCGAGCAGCACCTCGCGCTCGTAGGACGCGAGGTCCGCGAAGCGCGCGAAGGTGCCGGCCAGGACGTCCCGCGAAGGCAGGCAGGCGGCGTTCGTCCTCGCTTCGAGCGTCCCGATCCAGCGGGTGAGCGCCTCGAGCGGGTGGGCGGCGTCCGGCGAGAAGGTCAGCGGATCGAAGCGATCGCTCCGCAACCGGATCGACTTGAGCGGTTCGCTCGCGTCGCCGCGCCAGTTGAGGACGAAGTCGATCACGAGCACCGGCCGCGGCCCGAGCCCGTCGACGGCGCCGATCGCGATCGCCTCGATCCGATGCAGCGGAAGCCGGGACTTCCCGCGGCCCTCGGCGTCGATCTCGATCCAGTCCTCGCGGGCGTCGACCGGAACCGCAGCGACGGCCTTGAGCGCGCGGCGCTCGAGCAGGGTCGTCGCCGCCTCGGCACCGGCGGACGCGAACGCGATGTCCGTGGCCGACGCGGCGACGGGCGTCGCATCCTCGCCCGCACTCGCGGTCCGCGCCGGACCCTCCGCGGGGGCGGACAGGTCGAGAAACGCCGTCTTCGCCTCCGCGTCCTCCGCATCCTCCGCCTCGAAGAAGGCCGTCCTCGCGTCGGCGTCCTCCGCTTCGAAGAAGGCGGTCTTCGCCTCCGCGTCCTCCACCTCGAGGAACGTGGTCGGCGCTTCGGGCTCCGTCGACGCGGGGGCCTCCGACGAACCGAAGACCGCCGTCGACGTGTCTTCCTCGTCGCCGTCGGCGAGCGGGCTCGTGAGCTCGTCGGTCGAGTCCATCAGCGGCGTCAGGTCGGTGTCGGTCTCGTCGTCTCGCGGGTCGACCTGATCGGCGCCGACACTGCGGAGCCCGAAGTCGAAGCCCGTCTCCGGCGTCTCGAGATCGTCCACCTCGAAGAGCGCCTCCTCGCTCATGGCTTCGTCCAGATCGGGGGCGAAGGCGGCGAGCGCGTCGGGCTCGACCGAGGACGGGTCGTTCCAGTGGGAGAGCACGTCGCCGGAGTCGACGGGGGGCGCTTCCGGAGCGGACGCCGAAGCGGGGGGCGAACCGAGGCGCGCCGCGGAGAACGCGCCGACGTCGAGGGCCTGCGCGGCGAGGGCCTCCTCGTTCGGATCCGGCGCGGACGTCGTCTCGACGTCTCGATCGAGCTCGAGCGGGAAGGCGGTCGTCTCGACCGGCTGATGCTCCGCATGCACGCGGCGGTCGAGCTGGGAGCGGGATTCCGGCGGCGGCGGCGGGCTCGCGGCCGGCGGTGCCGTGTGGGTCGACGCGACGAGCCGTTCGAGCTCCTCGCGCAGGTTGCCCTCGATCGACGGGTCCGCGAGGGCGATCTCGGCGGCCCGTCGCGTGAGCCCGGGCTCGAGGTCGCGGGCGATGTTCACGATCCGGGCGGCGCCGGCGGAAGACACCCCGGCGTCGATCGCGCTCTGCAACGAGAAGAGCGCTTCTTCCGGGTGACTCGCGTCGAGGAGCGCTTCGCCGAGGCGCACGAAGGCCGTCGGCTCCAGCGCGACTTCACAGCGCTTCGTAGCCAGGGGAAGCCAGGTCTCCACGGCGCGCGTGAACTCGCCCCTTCGAAGGGCCGTGCGCAGACTCGGAACGATCGCGTCGGCGGCGGCCTCGGGCTGGCCGACCTCGACGGCGATCGAGAAGAACGCCTCGCAGACGTCGCGATCCTCGGGATCCTCCCGCCAGGCCGCATGGATCAGGTCGAAGGCCTGATAGGGATCTCCGTCGCTCCGCATCCGCGCCGCGCGCAGGACGACCGGGTTCGGCGCCTTGCTCCGGCGAGACGACGAGAGCGAATCGACGCGCGCCTCGACGTTCAGCAGTCGGAGCGCGCCGGCGGTCGACGCGCCGACGCCCACCGCGGCGCAGAGCGTCGCCCAGGGGATCGAGCCGAGATCGTCGATCCAGAATCCGCGCACGACGAACGCTTCCGTCGCGATCCAGCTGGGTAGGAGAACCCAGCCCGGCACGGCGTAGTGCCCGCCGAGACCGCGAATGAAGTAGGCTCCGAGCAGCGCTCCGGCCAGCCCGGCACTCCCGCTCCAGGGCACACCGCTCGATCCGTCGAGGACGCGGTACGCCTGGGCCGTCAACGGGATCGCGGCGAGGACGAAGAGCGCGAAGATCGGTGAGCCCCAGGTGCGCTCGAGCGGCATCCCGACGAGCAGGAGAACGGCGATGCAGAGCCCCAACGCCACCATCGTCTCGTGGACGAAGGCATGCGCGACGTAGTTGCGAGCGGGGGTCTGCTGATCGAGCACTCCGAGACGCCAGGCGGGATCCGCCGCCATGCGCGCCACGTAGGCCTCGTCGATCAGGCTGTCGAGCCGAGCCTGGGAGCGCGCCAGCAGGCGCGGTGGCAGACGGACGTCGCTGGCTTCCCCGGACTCGGCCGCGGCAGTGCGGGCCTCCGCCAGCCAGACGCCGTCGAGGACGAGCTCGCCCACGGCGTCGACGTCGAGGGAGGGGTTCCTTACGAAGTAGTCCCGGGCCGCTTCGCGCGCGTCGTCGAAGCGGGCCCCGGCGCCGGGCGACGGATCGCCGAGCAGGAAGGGCACAGCCGCGATCGCGACGGCGAAGAGCAGGCTCACGAGCGGCGTCTTCTGCAGCCAACCCAATCCGGTCGTCTCCCTGGACAAGCCGGACACCGGACGGACCACCCCCCCGACGTTCCTGGCTCTTCTGCTCAACGGACGGACCGGGGACTCGCCTTAGCGGGAATCCGTGAGGGCGAACACCGAGTCCCGCGAACCCCGCGAGCCCGCGGCGCCAGGGTCCGTTCCTGCTGGAAGCCTGCGCGTCGGCTGCAGGGGCTTCTCGCGGCCCTCTGCCTCGGAATCCTCGGATGCGGGGCCGAGCAGGAGGCCGGCTCCGAAGCCCCCGCTTCGCCGGAGGCGACGGACGGGGAATCCCCGATCCTGCCGTCCGCGCCCTGGTTCGAGCTGCCGGAGGACTGGACGGAGCAACACCCCACCCTCTCCCCGAACGCCCAGCTCGAGACGCACCTCCTACTGCTGGCCGATCTCGAGGCCGACGCCCATCCCGGCGACGGCGGCGGACGCGCCTGGCTCGAGCGGGTCGAGCCGATCGGCGCCCCGCCCTGGCGAGGATGGACCGCATGGCGACGAGGCGCGGACTCGCCGCGACGCCCCGCGCTCCCCGCGGCGAGCGCCCACCGCTTCGAGTTCGTCTACGAGGTCGGTCCGCACGGCATCGCGCGAGGAGGGGCGATCTTCCCGATGGCCGAAGCATCCTGGGACTGGAGCACCGTCCAGCACGTCGACCGCGAGGCCCCGGGCTTCACGACGGCGGTGGTCGTGCGCGGCGACGCCACCCTCGCTCCCGACGACCACGGCACGGGCTTCCGGGTCGAGGGCGGCGCGCTCCGCGAGGGCGACCGCATCCGCTTCGTCTACGGCGCCGGGCCGGGGGGCGCGCAGGTGGATCGCTATGCGGAGCACGATGCCCGGATCCTCGTCGCCGTCGATGCGGACGGCGACGGCTATCGCCGCTTCATCGACGACGGCCCCCTCCTCGACGTCACCGCGCGCCGCGCGCGGCTTCTCGTCGCACACGGTCCGGCGGATCTCGGACCCGGCGAAGCGTTCTCCGTTCGCGTGGCCCTGCTCGATGCCCTCGGCAACCGCACGCCGCGTCTCGACGACGCGGAGGCGCCCGGGCCGCGGGGGCCGCAGAACGCGCGCTTCGAGATCCGCGCGTTGCCCGGATCGACCGTCGACTTCGGCGAGCCGCGCACCCTCGCGGTCGACGCCTGGCAGGACGGCAGCGCGCGCCTTCCCCTCGGTCCGGTCTCGCGCGAAGGCGTTCTCCGCCTCGGGATCCGCGGCCTCGACGCCCTCGACGGCCTGGCGGCGACGCTCCCGCCGATCGTCGTGCGACGCTCGCCCGAGCGACTCGTCTGGGGCGACCTCCACGGCCACAGCCGGCTCTCCGACGGGACCGGCCGGCCCGACGACTATTTCCGTTATGCGAGAGAGGTCGCGCGCCTCGACGTCGTCGCGCTCACCGACCACGACCACTGGGGCGCCCGCCCCCTCGCCCTCGACCCGGCGGCGACCCGCGACGTCTTCGAGACGACCGACGAAGCGCAAGAGCAGGAGCGATTCGTCACGATCCCCGGCTACGAGTGGACGAGCTGGCTGCACGGCCACCGGCACGTCCTCTACTTCGATCCGGTGGGCGCCGAGCCCCGACCCGAAATCTTCTCCGCCGTCGACTTCGCCACCGACCGCCCCGACGAGCTCTGGGCCGCGCTCCGCGACCGCAACGCCCTGACGTTCACGCACCATTCCGCGGGCGACCCGGTCGCCACGAATTGGCATTTCCGACCGGATCCGGAGCTCGAGCCGGTAGCCGAGATCGCCTCGGTCCACGGGCAGAGCGAGTCGATGGAGATGCCGATGGCGGTCCGGGGCGGCATGCCCGGCTGGTTCGTCCTCGACGCCCTTCGCGCGGGCTACCGGCTCGGCTTCGTGGGCAGCGGCGACTCCCACGACGGACATCCCGGCCTCCCCGAGATCGCCGGAGGGCACGGCGGACTCGCGGGTCTCTTCGTCGACCGCCTCGACCGGGACGCGGTCAAGGAAAGCCTGAAGCGGCGACACACTTTCGCGACGAATGGCATCCGCCCCTTCTTCGAGGTGTCGATCGACGGCATCGACATGGGCGGAACCCTCGTCGCAGGGGACCGCGACCACCTCCTGCGCCTCCGTTACGAGGCGACCGAGCCGATCGAAGCGATCGAGCTCGTCCGGAGCGGACGCGTCGCGAGCCTCCTACCGGAGGATCCGCTCCACGTGGACCTCGAGCGGACGATCCCGGCGCTCCAGGCCGGCGAGTTCCACTACGTCCGGATCCGGCAGGTGGACGGCGGCAACGCCTGGTCGAGCCCGATCTTCGTCGACGCGGCGCGCGAAGCGGGCGACCCCGTCCCGCGCTAGATCCGGAAGCGGTCGATCTCGCGCTCGAGCCCCTCGGCGTGGGCCGCGAGGTCGCTGACCGTCTCGGCGGTCTCGGCGGCGCGCCGGGTCGTCTGGAGCGTGACCTCCCGGAAGACCGAGAGGGCTTCCTGGATCTGATCCGCACGCTTGCTCTGATCCTTGGTCTCGACCGAGATCTCCTTGATCTTCGCAGCGACGATCTCGACCGACTGCGTGATCAGGCTCGACTCGCGGCGCTGCTCCTGCGCGGAGTTCTTCACCTCGAGGCCCAGGTGACGCATCTTCTCGACGCCGCGGGTGATCTCCGCGCTGGCGCTGTCCTGCTCGTGCGTCCCGCGGTTCAGCTGCGTCGCCGTCTCCTTGACCCGCGTCATCGCGACGCCGACCTGGTCGATGTCCGCCGCCTGACTCCGGGTGGCCTCGACGATCTCCCGGGCCCAGCGGGTCGACTGCTGGGTGCTCTCCCCGATCTCCTGGAGGATCCGCCCGGCGGTGTTGGCGAGCACGACGCCGCGCTCGACGCGGGTCGAGCCCTGGTCCATCGCGGCGACGGCGTTGTGGACGCCGCCCTGGACCGAGTCGATCAGGTCGGCGATCTCGCGGGTGCTCGACGCGGTGCGTTCGGCGAGGCTGCGAACCTCTTCGGCGACGACCGAGAAGGCACGACCGTGCTCCCCCGCCTGGGACGAGATGATCGCGGCGTTGAGGGCGAGGAGGTTCGTCTGTTCGACGACCGACTCGATGACCTTGACGACGGCGCCGATCGACTCGCTCTTCTCCGAGAGGCTCCCGATGATCGACTCGATCCCCTCGAAGGACTCCTGGATCTCGACCATGCCCTCGACGGTCTCGTGGACCGCGGACATGCCCTCCTCCGCCTTCTTCTGGGTCTGGTCCGAGAGCGCGTGGCTCTCCTTCGCGTTCGACTCGACCGTGCGCACCGACCCGGAGAGGAGCTCCAGCGCCTGGGCGGTCGACTCCGTCGACTGGTTCAGGATGTCCGCGCTGCGCGCGATCTCGCGAATTCCGCTCGTCATCTCGACGACGCTCGACGCCGTCGTCTCGATGATCTCGGACAGCTCGTCGATGTGGTTCGCGGTCTCTGCGATCGAGGAGTCCATCTCGATCGCCGCGCTCGAGGTCTCGATCGCGTTCTCGGAGAGCGCCTCGACGTTCTCGTTGACGGCGTGCATCGAGGCGATGATTCCCTCGACGGACTCGGCGGTCGACTCGACGGCCTCTTCCTGACGCTGGACCTCTTCCCGCATCGCGGCGCTCGCCGACGTGAGCTTGCCCATCGCCGACGCGACGTAGCGCGTGTTCTCGCCGACCTGCGAGACCAGGCCGCGGAGGCTGTCGACCATCGCGTTGAACGCGCGAGCCAGGACCCCGGTTTCGTCGTCGGATCCGACGGTGACCTGGGTCGAGAGGTCGCCTTCGGCCATCGAAGCCGCGCCGCGCACGAGCTGCTCGAGCGGCGTCGCGATCGTCTGCTGCAGCCGGGCGGCACCCCACCAGCAGAGCACGAGGGAGATGACGACCACGCCGACCACGATCGCGATCGACGTGAAGAGGAAGGCCTGGACCTGCTTCGTGTCCGAGCGGAGGAAGACCGTGCCGATCTCTTCCTCGCCCATCAGGATCTTCGACGCGAGGTCGATGTTCTTGCGCGTCCAGGTCGGTTCGTAGGAGAGTTCGCCGGGCGGCCGGAAGCCTTGGATCCCGGTGCGGACGTACTTCGCGAAGACCCGACCCTCCGCGTCGTAGACCACGGCCGCTTCGATCGAATCGACCGCCTTGAGGGCGCGGAGCGTCTCCATCGCCGCCTGGTCGTCGTCGAAGAGGAGCGACGCCTCCGAGTTCGCACCGGTCACCCGGGCGAGCACGAGCAGGTTCTCGTCCATGTCCTGGCGGAACTGCACGAAGGCCGTCGTGAAGAGTGCGCCGGCGGTGAGCACGAGTGCGAGGCCGGTCGTCGCGAAGAATCCGCGCTGGATCCGCCTCTGGATCGAATCGCTTCCCGCGTGATGGCTGGAAGCCGGTGCCGCGGAGGTTCCCATCGCCCGTCGCCCGGAATCGGTGTCGTATTCGCCCATCTCCGGACTCCTACTCCACGACCTTGGCCAGACGGAGCAGGCGCGAGCTGATCTTGAGCCCTGCCTGCTTCGCGGCATCGGGGTTGATCTCGAAGCGGACCTTGTTGTCCGCGCGGATGAAGTTGGCGATCCCGCCCGACGCGGCGAAGCCCTCGCGATCGGCGACGGTGAACACGTGCCCGCCGGAAACGCTCGACGCGACGACGTCGGCGCCGGCCTCGAGACCCGCACCGACGTAGAGGATGTGGCAGGTGCCGGCATCTTCGAGGCCTACGCCGGAGGCGACCTCGACCGCGCGGTCGCCCACGCTCTTGCCACCAACCGCCTTCGACACGATGCTCGCGAAGTCGTCGGCGCCGGCCATGCAGATCCGGACCGGGGTACTCCCGCTCGAGAAGGCCGCGTCGGGCCATTCGACGTAGCGAGCGAAATTGAAGAGGAAGGCGGCCTTGATCTGGTCTTCGGATTGCGCGCGCGCCACGGTCGCCGTCAGGCCGAGAGCGACCAGACCGAGGGCGAAACCGATCGACGTTCGACGCAGGCGGACCAGTCCGGGTCTCATGAGAAGCGTCGCTCGAAGCACGCGCGTGACTCCAATCGAGGGGCGGGGAACCCGCTCGCTCCAATTCATCGGCAGCCGAATCGCGAAACCCAACCCTCGTCACCGAAATCTCATTCCGACGTGGGTGAGATCCCCCAGCTGCGCAGCCGCGCCGATTCAGGATTTCCCCCGATGCCCCGTGTGACCGTCCTCATGCCGGTCTGGAACGCCGACGCCACCCTCGCGACGGCGCTGCGCAGCGTGGCGCGACAGACCGAGCGCGACTTCGAGTGCCTGATCGTCGACGACGGCTCGACGGACGACTCGGCCCGCGTCGCCGCGTCGTTCGCGCGAAGCGATGCGCGCTTCCGCCTCCTCGCGCGTTCGCACGAAGGGATCGTCGCGAGCCTGGAAGCGGGCCTCGATGAGGCGCGGGCGCCGCTGGTCGCCCGCTTCGACGCCGACGATTGGATGCGTCGGGACCGACTCGCGAAGCAGGCGGCCCTGCTCGACGCCCGACCCGGACTCCAGGCGGTCGGCGGCGGGGTCCGGCTCTTTCCGCGCGAGGGGCTGCGCGAAGGAAGACGCGCGTACGAACGCTGGCTGAACGGCCTAGACAGCCCCGAACGCATCTGGCGCGAGCGCTTCATCGAATGTCCCGTCGCCCACCCCGCACTCATGATCCGTCGCGAACGCCTCGCGACCCTGCGCTACCGCGATCGGGATTGGCCCGAGGACTACGACCTGTTGCTGCGGCTGCTCCGCGACGGCCCCGTCGTCGGCACGGTTCCCGAACGCATCCTCGGCTGGCGCGACCTCCCGACCCGACTCTCGCGGACCGACCCGCGCTGTCGCCTCGACCGCTTCACCGCCTGCCGCGCGTGGCACCTGTCCCGCGACTTCCTCGCCGCGGCGCCGGAGTACCTGCTCTGGGGACACGGCGCGACGGGCAAGGCCCTGCGACGCCAGCTCGAGTCGCTCGGCCGACGCCCGGCCGCGATCGTCGAGGTCCACCCCGGCCGGCTCGGGAACGCGATCGCCGGCGCGCCGGTCGTCCCCATCGAGATCCTCGCGGAGCGACCGCCCTACCCGCTCGTGGTCTCGGTCGCAGGATCGCGCCCGCGTGGGGAGATCCGGGCACGCCTCGACGAGTACGGATACCGCGAGGGCCTCGACTACGTCTGCGCCGCCTGAGCACCGCGAGAAGCGCCGACTCCGTCGATCCTCCCTAGCTGCCACCGCGCGCCCGCGACGGGAGGCGCCCCCCGTCGCGCGATCTGACGGTCCGTAGAGCGCCGTCTCGGCTCGAATCGTTCGTTCGGGTGGCGCTTTCCCGCCGACCCGAATCGGCCCGTGGAGGAACCTACCTGTCGAGGACGACCGGGAATCTAGAGTCGCCGCAGAGCGCCCGCTCGCGGGCAAGGAGTCGACGATGGACGACACGCAGGAACCGAAGGCCAGGGCCTCGACCGCCGTGGACACCCGGGGTGGACCGACCGCGACGCGCGTGGTGCCGCTCGCTCGCCCCTTCGACCCGATCAGCGCGGAAGCCGAGGACCAGTACGACGCGGTCGTGCGACGCGTGAACCGCGTGCGCGCGCGGCGCACGCGGCTCGCCCGGGAGCTCGAAGACCTCGAGCGCCCCTTCCTGGAAGGCGAGCCGACGGTCCAGACGGGTCCGCGGCGCGGCCAGCCCCTCTCGCCCGCCGGTCGCAAGCGTCGCCTCGCGCGCCTGGTCCGGGTCGGTGCGGATCTGCGCGACTCGGTCGCCGAGGAGCGGTTCGCCGTCGCCGACCTCGAGCGGATGAACCGCGCGCTCGATCGGTGGGCCAGGGAGACCTACGAGATCTGATCGGACCGACAATGCTCTGCGCGGCAGGACGGGCTAGAACTCCGCCGAGCCGGGCGTGCGCGGGAACGGGATCACATCGCGGATGTTCGCCATCCCCGTGATGAACTGGACGATCCGCTCGAAGCCCAGGCCGAAGCCCGCGTGGGGCACGCTGCCGAAGCGGCGCAGGTCGAGGTACCACCAGTAGTCGTCGGGATCGAGGCCCTGGGCGCGAATCGTCGCCTCGAGCACGTCCGCGCGATGCTCGCGCTGAGAGCCGCCGATGATCTCGCCGACACCGCCGACCAGCACGTCCATCGCCGCGACGGTCTCGTCGTCGTCGTTCCGGTACATGTAGAAGGCCTTGATGTCCCTGGGCCAGTCGGTGACCACGACGGGGCAACCGGTGTGCTTCTCGGTCAGGTAGCGCTCGTGCTCGCTCTGGAGATCGAGCCCGAAGCCGACCGGGAACTCGAACGCCTCCCCGCCGTCCCGCGCCTTCTCGAGGATCGCGACCGCTTCGCGATAGGGGATCCGCTCGAAGGGCCGCTCGATCACGGTCTTCATCCGCTCGATCGCCTGCTTCTCGATCCGCTTCTCGAAGAAGGCCATGTCGTCCTCGCAGCGGTCGAGCACGTCCGCGAAGACGGACTTGAGGAAGCGCTCCGAGAGATCCGCGAGGTCGTCGAGGTCGTAGAAGGCCGCCTCCGGCTCGACCATCCAGAACTCGGCGAGGTGGCGCGCCGTGTTCGAGTTCTCCGCGCGGAAGGTCGGACCGAACGTGTAGACCCGCGAGAGCGCGAGCGCACCGATCTCGCCTTCGAGCTGCCCGGAGACCGTCAGGTAGGCCGGCCGCGAGAAGAAATCCTGCGCATCGTCGACCTTCCCGTCGGCGTCCCGCGGCGGATCCCCGACCGGCAGCGTCGTGACGCGGAACATCTCGCCCGCACCCTCGGCGTCGCTCGCCGTGATGATCGGCGTGTGGAGGTAGAAGAACTCCTCGCGCTGGAAGAACTCGTGGATCGCCATCGAGGCGGCGTTCCGCACCCGGAGCACCGCGCCGATCGTGTTCGTGCGCGGCCGCAGGTGCGCGATCGTGCGCAGGAACTCGAAGCTGTGCCGCTTCTTCTGGAGCGGGTAGTCCTCGCCCGCGTCGCCCACCAGCAGGACCTCGCGCGCCTTGAGCTCGAAGCGCTGCCCCTTCGCCGGCGAGTCGACGAGCTCTCCGCGCGCCACGACCGAGCAGCCCGTCGAGAGCTGCTTCACGACGTCCTCGTAGCCCTCGGTCTCGGGGCTCGCCACGACCTGGAGACCGTCCATGCACGAGCCGTCCGAGACGTCGAGGAAGGAGACGCCCTTCGCGTGGCGGACGGTGCGGAGCCAGCCGCGGACGAGGGCCTCGCCGCCGGCGGACTCGCGGCGCAGCATGCTTCGGATCGACTCGCTCGACGACATGGACGGCCCCCCCGCGGCCGAGAGTACCGTCGGAACGAGGGGGATCGCTATCGTGCGGGCACCTTTGCGGGAGAGGCGCGGACGTCGCCGGTCATGACGAAGATCAACTGGTTCCCGGGACACATGAATCGCGCGCGCCGGGAGATCGGCGAGGCGATCCGGAAATGCGACGTGGTCGTCGAGCTCGTCGACGCTCGGCTGCCGCGTTCCAGCCGGAACCCGATGCTCGGCGAGCTCGCGAGGGAGAAGCCGATCCTGACCCTCTTCACGAAGTCCGACCTCGCGGACCCCGTCGTGACCGAAGCCTGGACCCGGGCCTGGGAGGGACCGCGTCCCCTCGCGCTGGTGATGAGCGATCGAAAGAGCGTCGCGAAGATCCCCGAGCGCTGCCGGGAGCTCGCCCCCCATCGAGGCGGGCCCGGCAAGACCGTCCGGATCCTGGTCGTCGGGATCCCGAACGTCGGGAAGTCCACGCTGATCAACACGCTGACCGGCAAGCGCGTGGCGAAGGTCGGTGACCGGCCGGCGGTCACGCGACGTGCCCAGCGCGTCGAGCTCGACCACGACCTCTCCATCTTCGATTCCCCGGGCGTCCTCTGGCCCAGGCTCGACGACCAGGAAGGGGCGCGACGACTGGCAGCGAGCGGCGCCGTCGGCGAGAACGCCTTCGAACCGGTCGACGTCGCCGGCTGGGCCGTCTGCTTCGTCGCGACGACCTACCCCGAGCTCCTCGAGGAACGCTTCGACCTCGACGAGGGCGTCGAGGAGATCCTCTCGCGGACCTCGCCGGATCCGACGGACGCCACCCGCGCCGTCCTGCTCCTCGAAGCGGTGGGGCGCCGGCGGGGCGCGCTCCGCTCCGGCGGACACGTCGACCTCGAGCGCGCCGCGGACATCTTCCTGCGTGATCTGCGCGCGGGCAAGATCGGCCCGATCAGCTTCGAGCGACCGGACGCCGATCCGGCCTAGCGCCGCTGGTCGTCCGGGGACTCGAGCTCTTCGACGAGCTGGAGATAGGCGCGATGGCGCCGTTCGTCGATCTCACCGGCCGCGAGGGCGGCGAGCACGCCGCAGCCGGGCTCGGTCCGGTGGAGGCAATCCCGGAAGCGACAGCCCGCCTCGAGCGGCACCTCGAATCCAGGGAAGCCGGCGGCGGCTTCCGACGGCTCGAGGTCGACCGCGATGAAATCCTTGAAGCCGGCGGTGTCGACGAGGAAGCCGCCGCCCGGGAGCGCGTGGAGCGTCGCGGTGGTCGTCGTGTGGGTGCCCTTGCCGCTGCCCCGGTTGAGGGCACCGACGCGCAGGTCGAGATCCGGGACGAGCGCGTTCACGAGCGAGCTCTTGCCGACGCCGGAGGGGCCGACGAACGCACCGAGTTTCCCTCCGGCGAGCAGCACCGGGATCTGCTCGAGCCCCTCGCCACTCTCGGCGGAGACCCGGAAGACGGGACCGGACGAGGCGTAGATCTCCTCGAGGCGCGCTCCGAGCGCGCCGCCCTCGTCGAGGTCCGTCTTGTTGAGGACGAGGAAGGGCTCGATCCCCGCCGCCCGCGCGATCACGAAGCCGCGGTCGATGTAGCCGGGGGGCTCGCGGGGCTCGACGGCGACGACGATGCCGAGCCAGTCGAGGTTCGTGGCGATCGTGCGTTCGCGTCCGCGCGGGTCGCGGCGACGCAGGACGCCGTGGGCCGGATCGACCGCGAGACGGTCGCCCCGGACGCGCACGCGGTCGCCGACCACGGCGCGCTGATCGGGCTGGAGCCAGATCTGCCGCTCGCTGCCGTCCTCGAAACGGACGAGCACGGCGACGCCATGATGGGCCACGACGAGGCCCGGCGTCCCGCCCTCGAAGTCGGGCTGCGGCGGCGCATCCTCGGCGCTCCGTCCGCGTCGAGCGGGCTTCTTCCGACGTCCCGGCGCCATCAATCGCTCCTGCGCGCGTTCGGCCGTCCGCGCATCACGCCCTCGAGAGCCGCTCGGCGAGCCCCGAGTCGCGCACGATCCGTCGCGCCATCATCGCACGGATCGCCTCGCTGGACGCGAAGACCCGGATCGCCCGGCGCGCGCGGGTCACGCCCGTGTAGAAGAGCTCCCGCGTCATGATCGGCGAAGAGCGATCCCCGAGCACGAGGTCGACCTCGTCGAACTCCGAGCCCTGACTCTTGTGCACGCTCATGGCGACCGCGCTCTCGTGGCTCGGGAGTCGTCCGGCGGACAGCGACCGCACACCGCCGTGGCCGTCCGGGAAGAGCGCCCGCAGCCCCTTCGCCGTGTCGGCGATCAGGCCGATGTCGCCGTTCCAGAGATCCTGATCCGGCGCGTTGCGCGTCACGAGGAGCATCCGCCCGCGCCACCAGCCCGCGCGGGTCGTCGTCGCGTGGATCGCCGCCGCCGCCTCGTCGAGGCGCGTCCCGAGCGTCGCGGCGCCCAGGGGACCGCGGCGATGGGCGCAGAGGACCCGGTGGCGCCCGAGTCGCTCGAGCTTCTCGGCGGGATCGGTGGCTTCGGCGACGGCCCGATGGGTCTCCTCGGCCTGCGCGACCACGCGCGCCACCACCTCCTCCGGACGGGCGGCGTCGAAGCGCGAGACCTCGGGAAGCGACGGATCGTCGAGAAGCGCGAGCACCGTCTCCACGTCGCCGTCGCGAATCGCCGCGGCGAGCCGACCGATCCCACCCTCCGCATCGAAGCGATGGCTCGTCGTCAGCCGGACCAACGAGCGCGCGAGCCCACCATCCGACTCGATCGCGTCGCCGGGCGTGCTCAGCTCGTGGAGCACCGCGCCGGACTCGACGCTCGCGAGCTGATCCGCGTCGCCTAACAGGAGCACGCGCGGCACGTCGACGCAGGCGTCGAAGAGGCGCTTCATCAGGTCGAGGTCGACCATCGACGCCTCGTCGACGACGACGACGTCGGCGTCCAGCCGGACGTCCGGCGCGCGCCCGAAGCGATCGAGGCGCGACTGACCGAGCAGCGCGCGCTGGATCGTGCCCGCCTGCTCCGGCAGCGCTTCGAGCACCGCCGCGGGGGCGTCGACGCGTTCGCGACCCCGAGCGAAGGCACCGGCCATCGCCGCCGCGGCCTTGCCCGTCGGCGCCAGCAGCCGGACCCGCGGTGCGGGCTCGTCCCGCTCGAGGGCCCGCTCCACGAGCGCCGCGATCAGCCGCACGACGAGGGTCGTCTTCCCGGTGCCGGGCCCGCCGGTGACGACCGCGAGGGGACGCGCCAGTCCGACGCGGAGGGCGGACGCCGCAGCCGGGTCGCCGTTTCCTGCGAGTCGCGCCACCACGTCCTCGGTCCAATCCGGGTCGAGCTCGAAATCCGGCGCGGCCCCGCGCGCGGCGAGATGGCGCGCGAGCCCGACCTCCGCCTCGAACTCCCTCGCCAGGTAGAGCCGGTCCTTCGCATCGAGGACGAAGGGCCGAGGCTCCGTCTCCTGCCCCTCGCGTGTGACCAACCGGCTCGCCGCGATCGTGTCGATCCAGGCATCGACGTCGTCGTGGGTCTGGAGCGCCGACTCCACCCGGATCTCGTCCCCGAGCTCCGAGACGAGTCCGTCCCGGGCGAGCTGGCGCAGGTCCGCGCAGACGTGTCCGTTCGCCTGCTGGTGGCAGACGACCGCCGCCGCCCAGCGAACGCCCTCGTCCTCGGCCTCGTAGAGCGCCGACAGGCGGCGCGCGAACTGCTCGTCGAGGGCCGTGAGGACGCCGGCCGCGCGCATGCGCGCGAGCACGTCGCGCCCCTCCTCCGCCGGGGGCGGTCCGTCGCTCGTTTCCGGAAAGAGCGGAAGCGTCATGCAGCGCACTCCCCGGTCTCGCGTCCCAGCAGCGCCGACACTCCTTCGACGATCTCCCGCGGCGGCCGGTCGTGGAACACGCCACAGAGCGGCGCGTGCTCCGGGGCGAAGCCGCGGAGGAAGAGATAGTAGATCCCACCGAAGTCGCGATCGTAGTCGTAGTCCGGCACGCAGGTCGCGAGGTGTCGATCGAGGGCCACCGTGTAGAGCAGATACTGCAGCACGTAGTCGTGTTCGATCATCGGCGGGACGAGCGCATCCGGGAGATAGTCCGCCTGCCGCGCGCCGAGATGGTTCGACTTGTAGTCCGCCAGGAAGTAGCGCTCGCCGTCGAAGAAGACGGCGTCGATGAAGCCTCGCAGGAAGCCGCGCAGCGCCGGGAAGGCGAGTCGCTTCGCGAAGGGCGCATAACGTCGGAGCGGGGAGCCTTCGGGCGCGCGTTCCAGCTCCGCAGCGAGCGCCGCCGGGGTGAAGCCACCACCGGGCGCCCCGAGCGTGAACTCCATCTCCGGGAGCAGCGCGGAGGCATCCAGATCCGCCAGCCGGAACGGCGACGGGTCGAGTCGAAGCGGCGTCGTCGCGACCGCGTCCACGACCCCGAGCACCGTGTCGACGAGGCCCGCGTCGAATCCGCTCGCGGCGAGGAGACGCCGCGCGTCGTCCCGATGAGGCTCGCTTCCGTTCGCCGCGACGGTCGAAAAATCCACCATCTCGAGCACCGAGTGCAGCAGCGTCCCCGCCTCCGCACCCCGTGGAAAGAGATGGAGACCGCGCACGAGATCCGGTTCGTCGGGAAGGACCGCGGCGTCGTCCGCGACCTCCGCCGCGGCGTCGAGGTCGCGCCCCAGCACCTCCGCCCCCGCCGAGGGTCCTGCCACCGCAGGACCTTCGCGTGTGAGCGCGGTGAAGCTCGTCGTCCGCGTCGCGGCGGGCAGCACGGCCGGCGGGGGGGGCGCGACGAGCGGCGCGAGCGCCGGTGCATCGCCCGCCCACGGCGATCGTTCGGAGAGGTCCATCGTCTCGACCGAGACGGACGCCCTCTCCTTCGCGCCGATGGCTTCGAACGCCGCGACCCAATCGTCGTCGCTCCACTCCTCGAGCGCTTCGTCCGACCCGCTCGCCCCTTCGAGGAGAGAAGCCAGCGGCGTCTTCGACGCCGTCTTGAACGTGCCCCAGGCGATCACGCATTCATGCCGCGCCCGCGTGAGGCCAACGTAGAGCAGGCGGAGCTCTTCGGCGAAGGTCTCGGCCTTCGCCGCTCGGACGCTCTCGTCGGAACGCGCGAGGTCGAGACTCCGCTTGCCGGTCTTCTCGTCGTGGAAGCGCACGGGCGGGCGCCCTCTCGGGGGTCTGCCATCCGGATCCTCCCACGCGAAGGGCAGGTAGACCAGCGGATACTCGAGGCCCTTGCTGCTGTGGAGCGTCACGAGCTGGACCGCGCGATCGTCCCGCTCCAACCGCAGGAGAGACGCGTCCCCACCGAAGACCGAGCGCGCTTCCGGCGAAGCGATGGCGCGATCGAGGGCCGAGACCAGGCCGCCCCGGGAGGGACGGTTCTCGCTCGCATGACGCTGGAGCAGCTCGGCGAGGTGGAGCCAGTTCGTGATGCGCCGCTCGCCGTCGCGATAGGCGAGGAGTCGTTCGATCACGCGCTGGCGGCGGCGCCAGGTCTCGAAGGCTCGACCGAATCCGGACTGGGTCCAGATCCGGCCGTATTCCGCGTAGGCCTCGGAGAGCTCCGCCAGGTCGCTGGACTCGTCGGACAGCGCCGCGATTCGCGCCGCGTCCGCGCCGTGCGCCCCCGTCGAGAACGCGCCTCGCAGCCGCGCCGGATCCGTCGGGTGGAGCATCGCCTGGAGGATGCTCGACAGCTCCCACGCTTCGCGGGATTCGAAGACGTCCGCTTCGCCCTGGTCGACGCACGGGATGCCGAGGGCTTCGAGCGCCTCCCGCATCAAGCGGATCTCCGACTTCTTGCGGCAAAGGATCGCGATGTCCGATGGCGCGAGCGCCTCGTCCTTCACCCGGGCACCGGACTCGAGGCGTCGCGCGACGTCGTTCGCGACCGCCCGAACCCCGAGCGTCCGCCCGAACCGCGCCTCCAGCCGCGCCCTCGGGTCGACGGGCTGACCCGTGGCGGGCTCGATCGACTCCCGTTCGAGCATCAGGACGCGCAATGCCCCGTCGACCCCCTTCCCGGGATCGAAGCTCGGCACGAAATCCGGGCGCGCATCCACGGGCACGAACTCGATCTTGCCGACGCGGAACGGATCGTCCGACCGCCCGAAGAGCGCGTTGACTGCCGCGATCAGACCGGGGTCCGAGCGGTAGTTGCGTTCGAGGCCGAACACCGCGTCCCCCGCGTCTTCGTGCGCAGAGAGATAGGTGAAGACGTCGGCGCCCCGGAACGAGTAGATCGCCTGCTTCGGATCGCCGATCAGCACGAGGCCGAGATCCTCGCTGCTCGGCGCATCGTGCCAGACCCGGCGGAACACGTCGTACTGGACCGGATCCGTGTCCTGGAATTCGTCGATCAGTGCGACCCGGTAGCGCTCGCGGAGCAGCGCCGTCAGTCGCGCCCCCGCGTCGCCCCTCAGCGCGCGCCGCACCTCGCTCAGCAGGTCGTCGAAGAAGTAGAGATGGCGCTCGTCGCGCCGCCGCGCGGCCTCTTCGCGGGCGAGCTCGACGAAGCGGCGCCGCAGCTCGACCACGCGTGCCTCGCGCATCGCAGCCATCGACTTCGTGTGGGACCAGACCTCGTCGAACGTGTCGAAGACGGGGTGGGAAACCGGCTCGTGCCCCTTGTTCGTGGCCTTCGCGAGCCCGGCGTTGGTGAACTGCTCGAAATGGGGCTCGGGGAGCGGGACCGCCGTGATCGCGCCGTCGTCGTCGCCCGCATCTTCGATCCGCTGGGCGACGCTGTCGAAGTAGGGCAGGAACTGCTCGTCGATCCGTGCGAGCTTGTAGGTCCCCTGCCGCATGCGACGGGGGTCGCCGAACCGCTCGCGGATCTCGTCGCGCGCCGCGCGCCAGGCCCGGGCCCACTCCCGCCGCGCCGACGCCGCGTCCGCGAGGAACGCCGCGAGCCCGACTCCGGTCTCGGCGTCGGCACCGGGCAGGAGCGGCATGTCGTCGTCCGCGCCGAGCTGTGAGAGAATTCGCGCGTAGAGCGCGTCCGGCTCGAATCCCCACTTCGTCCCGGGGCCCTCGACGAGCCAGCGCACCATCCCCGGATCTTCCGCGTCGATCAGGCGCCGGAAGAGGTCGTGGGCCAGCGTCTGCTCGATCGGCTTCGATTTCTCGACGAGCTGTGAATCGAGGGGCATGCCGCTCTCGAAGGCGTTCTCCTGGAGCGTTCGCTGACAGAACCCGTGGATCGTGAAGATCGCCGCTTCGTCGAAGCCGGAGAGCGCGCGCAGGAGCGCATCGCCGGCGGGATCCTGCCTGGCCTTCGCGGCGAGGTCGCGCAGACGCTGCTCGGTGTCGGAGTCGTCGCCGAGCGGCTCGCCCTTCTCGGCGCGATCCCCCGCCGCGATCACGTCGAGGATCCGGCCGCGCACGCGCTCGCGTAGCTCGGCGGTCGCCGCGTTCGTGTAGGTCACGACGAGGATCTCGCGCGGCTCGAGCCTCCGCTCGACGAGCAGCCGGACGTAGAGCGTCGTGAGCGTAAAGGTCTTGCCGGTTCCGGCGCTCGCTTCGATGAGCGCCGTGCCGGAGAGGGGCAACGTCCACGGATCGAGCGCTTTCACGACGCGTGCTCCTTCCGCGCCTCGAAGAGCGGCTGGTAGATCGCCCGGGCCAGCCCCTCGAACTCGAGCCCCTCGACGCCGGGCACCGCCTCGGCGAGGGGCGAACGTCCTTCCCAGAGGCGCAGGGTCTCGAGGTCGCGCTCGCCCTCGGGTCCCGATCCGAACGCGACCGATCCGCTCCCGAAGAAGAGGAGATTGGCCTTTCGCTTCGCCTGCGCCGGATCGTCCGCGGCCCCGGCCGCGTACTCGCGCGACGTCTCCGCGAAGAAGGGCAGCGGACCGTCCCCGGACTCGAGCACCCAGTCGAGCAGCCGCTCGAGCTGGCTCCGCGCATCGTCGACGGGCTCGAACTCGATCACCGCTCGCGGCTTCTTCGTGTCAGCCGGTCTCCCGACGAGGAAGGTACGCGGCACGAGATCGGCCCCGTCGTCGACGCACGCGCAAAGGAAGAGATGGCGGATCCAGTCCTCAAGCTCGGCGCGCTTCCCGTGCTTCGTGAACCGCGCGAGGACGCGCCCCTCCGGCGTGAGACGATCGAGGCGACCCGAGAGCTGCACGGACCGGCCGGAAGCGAGCTGGAGCTCGAGCACCGCCGCGTGGTCCGGACACGATCCGGAAGCCCGTCGCGCGTCCGCGACCCGGGCGACCTCGAGCACCTGGGCCTGGATGCTTCGCAGGGCGGAGCCCCCGGCGACACCGCGCGGGGTCGAGGGTGAGGCGGTCAGACGCTCGAGCGCGGCTTCCGGTGAGACGCCCTCCTCCATCGCCTGGAGCAGCGCGCTGCCGAGCCCCCAGCGGTCGAGGCCGTCGACGGTGAAGGGATCGAGCTCGTCGACGACGTCCTCTTCCTGCGGTAGGCGGACGTGCAGTCGATCGCGGAGGAAGGTCCGAGAAGAACGCGCGATCCGGGCGATCAACGTCTCGAGGCCGAGCTGCGAGGTCGGCGGGACGGCGTCGTCGGGATCGATCGGCGCGTCGAGGAAGCGACGCACGCGACCGCCTCCGGCCTCGAGCGCCGCCTTCCGCGCGCGCGCGCCCGCCCAGGCGTCGGGGTCGACTCCGAAGAGCCCCGGCTCGCGGCGCCCCGCGAAATAGCTCGGGCTGAAGCCATGGAGGGGGTGTGAGACGACGAGCCGCTCCTGGAGCGGTCGACCGTCGTCCGTCGAGAAGGTCCCGTCGAGCGCCTCGAGGAGCTCGGTCACGACGATCGAGAGCGGGAGATCGCTGCCGTCACGGACGTCGCGCGCAGGCGCCGTCAGGATCAATCGGTCCCGAGCGGAGAGCAACGCCTCGAGGAAGAGGTAGCGGTCGTCGTTGCGTTGGCTCCGGTCGCCCGCGCGGGGCGCGCGCGCCATCAGGTCGTAGCCCGGTGCCGGTCGACCGCGCGGGAACGCACCGTCGACGAGCCCGAGGATCACGACGACCCGGAAGGGAATCGCGCGCAGGGGCACGAGCTCGCAGAAGGTCACGCCGCCGGCTAGGAACGCCTGGGGCGCAGGGCTCGCCGTCAACGCCTCGACGACGCGCTCGCGAATCGCCTCGAAGGGGATCTCGTCCTCGAATCCCGCGACCGCGGCGTCTTCGGTGATCCGTCCGAGATGGGTGCGGATCCGCACGTGCTCGTCCGCGGACAGGCCCCCGCCCTCGCAGGAGGCATCGAGCAGCTCCGCGAGCCAGCGACACCAACCGCCCACCGTTCGGCGACCCGAAGACCCGCGGCGCGCGTCGACGAGCAGATCGATCAGATCGCCGAGCGCGCCGAGGAGCGCCGGATCCGCCATCGGACCGATGCGCTCCGCCGCGAGCGACCGATAGGCGGCTCCGGTCGTGCCGACCGCATGGGAGAGCGCGAGCCGCGCGAGGCCCTCCGTCCAGGTGTGCGCCGGGTCGGCGGCGAGGCCCAGGGCCGCGCGATGCTCGGCATCGAGCCCGAAGCGGATCCCCGCCCGCGCCGCCCAATCCGCCACCTCCTCGACGGCGTCGGGTGCGAGACCGAAGCGCTCTCGCGCCGGCTCGCGGGCGAGCCAGTCGATGACCTCGCCGCGGCCAGCGCGCCCGGTCAGCAGCTGAAGCAGCGCCACGAAGGTCTCGGCGACGGGCGAGCGGCGCATCGCGCCGCGGTCGGCGATGCGGTGGGGAATCGCGCCCTCTTCCTCGCCGAGCGCACCGAACACCGCCTCGATGTCCGGCGCGATCGCGTCGATGCCCGGCGCCATCACGATCACGTCCTCGGGCACGAGATCCGGCAGCGCGCGGAACGCCTCGTGCAGCTGGGCGTGGACGACCTCGAGCTCGCGGCGTGGACCGTAGCAACGATGCACCTGGATCGACGCGTCGCTCGCCGGCACGACGCGCTCCCCGTCCCCCGGCTCGTCGAGATCGAGGAATCGGCGCTGCAATCGGCCCAACAACGTGTCGGAGGGAGGCGCCTCGTAGCGGGACTCGTCGGCCTCCTGGGCGGACTCGAGCTCCTCGAGACAGCGCTGGAAGTCCGCGCCGAGGCGCCCGAGCCCCGCGAGCAGGCGCCCGACCGGCGTGGGCGGGTCGATCAGCGCCTCCGCCGGCGGAGGCGCCATCGGCAGTCCGCCCGGCTGGAGCAGGCCGGCGCGCTCCGCCTCCCGGACCTCGTGCCAGAGCTCCGCCCACCACTGACGCGAGGGACTCAGGATCGAGAGATGGACGTCGACGATCCGTGACACGCGGTCGAGGACCGCGAGATCGACCGGGAGCAGCGTCGACACGGCGAAGACCTCGACGCCCCGGGGCCACGCCCGCGCGAGCGCGGTCTGCGCCGACGTCGTCTCGAGCGCTTCGAGCACCCGCAGCGCCCGATCGGCGAAGGGCCGATCCTCGCTCGCCTGCCCGAGCGCGTGCACGAGCCGGCCCTGCCAGCGCGCGTCGCCGTCGGTCGGCAGGTTGCGCCCGGCGCACCAGTCGTGGAGCCACTGGGGGCGATGGGTCGCATAACGATCGAGCATCGCCGCGATCTCGCCGGCGAGCTGGACCCGACGCCAGTCCCCGTCCGTCGCGTCGAGGTGGAGCGCCAGCGGGGCGAAGTCCGGATCGCCGCGCAGCGCCTCGAGCTGACGCGCGACCGCCCAGACGAGGCGCCCGCCCTGCCAGATCCCGGCACTGACGCCATCGTCGCCCTCGACCTGGGAGAAGACGCGTTCGAGGAAGGTCCGCGGGAAGATGAACTCGGTGTTCGCGCAGATCCCGTACTCGCGGGCGAGGGACTGCGCGAGCCACCGCTCCATCCCGGGGCCCTGGACGACGACGGTGGCGGGCCGGAGCGGGTCGCGACCGGGCGCCATCAGTCGGGTGGCGAGACCTTCGAAGAGTCGTTCGGTCCGGTTGCTGCGTTCGACGGTGAGCAAGGGCGCTCGCGCGGCCTAGAAGAAGGTCTTCTGGTTGGCCGCGAAGTCCCAGTAGGAGCGCAGGAGCGTGATCTTGCCCTCGTCGTTCACTTCGTAGACGTTCACGACCTCGTTCCAGCCGACGCGGCCGTCCTCCCCCTTGGTGATGATCGTGCCGACGTTCACGCACGCTCCGTTGCCGTCGAGGGTCTGACGCACCTGGAAACGAAGCGAGTCGGGCTTGATGAAGGCCGCGCAGAAGTCACGGATCTCCTCCTTCCCGATCCGACCGCGGCCTTCCGGGTCCCAGGGCGAGGGCCCGTAGGGATCCTGGACGACGGCATCGTCGGCGAAGAGGGCGAGCCAGCCTTCGCCATCGCCGGCCACCGCGAGCTCCATCGACTGGATGCTCGCCTCCCGGGCCGGCGTCTTGGGGGCGTTCTTGACGAGATCGATCGACATGATGGGGTTCCTTCGCGGGGTTGCTTCGGTCGCGCGCCCGGACGGCGCGGGGACAGGGACGGCGGCGATGCGCGGACGGGCGAGGATACTCGATCGTGCGCCGGGCGGGCCGACCCGCCGCCGGCTCAGCGTCGCCCGAGCACCTTCGCGAGCCGGTCCGCCGCTTCGAGCACGTCGGCGCCGGGCGCGGCGGTGAAGCTCAGTCGGATCCATTCGCCGTAGTCCGCGCCGCAGCTCGAGCCCGGCGCGACGAGGACCCCCTCGGCGAAGCAGTCCTCCAGCAGTCCCGGCAGACCGCGCTCGTCCAGCCGGTCCCCGACGTCGAGGAAGAGGAAGGTCCCGCCCTGGGGCTCCGCCTCGCCGAGGCGCGCCGCGACCCGGCGACCGACCTCGCGATCCTGCGCGTGCGCCCGGGCGAGCCAGTCCGCGCCACCTTCGAGGGCCGCGAGCGCCGTCCGCTGGGCGATGATCGGGGCGTGGTAGTAGACGTGGGTCCCGATCTTCCGGGCGTTGTGGATCAGCTCCGCCGGCGCGGCCAGATAGCCGACGCGCTGCCCCGCCATCGCATAGCTCTTCGAGAAGGAGTAGACGGACACCGTCCGCTCCGGCGCGAAGCGGGCCATCGACACGTGCGCCTCGGGGCCGCCCTCGTAGTGGTAGTCCTCGTAGACCTCGTCGGAGAAGATCCAGAGGTCGTGCCGGCGGGCCAGCGCGGCCAGCGCCTCGAGCGTCTCCCCCGGAATCACCCGGCCCGTCGGATTCGACGGCGTCGAGACGTAGAGCACGCGGCTCCGGGCGGTGATCCGGGACGCGACCGCCTCGACGGCCTCGCGGGCGTTCGCGACGCGATCGAAGAAGGGCACCTCGACGGGCGTGGCGCGAAAGCTCTGCGCGATCCCACGGATGAGCGGCCAGAAGGGCGCGAGGATCAGGATCTCGTCACCCGGCGAGAGGGTGGCCCCCGCGGCCGCCGCCAGACCGCCGGTCGCGCCCGCGGTCACCAGGATCTCGTCCGTCGCGTGGTCCAGACCGTTCCGGCGGGCGAGCTTCCCGGCGATCGCCTCGATCAGCTCGGGCAGGCCGCGGGTGTCGCCGTAGGCGTGCAGGCGCGGATGATCGGCGGAGGCGATGTCCTCGGATCGCGCGCCGACGAAGGGGTCGCGCCAGGTATCGCCGACGTGCAGGGGGAAGAGCGGGCCGGGATGGTCCGCCATGCGATCCGCGAAGGGCGAATAGATCGCCCCGGGCATGGCGAGGGTCTCGGGGGCGAGCGGCGGACGAGCGGGGGCGTCGCTCAAGCGCCGGCCGTCTCGCGGATCAGCTCCCCGTAGCCCTCACGGTAGGTCGGGTATCGGAAGCGGTAGCCGCTCTCGCGGGCGAGGGCGTTGCTGCATCGCTTGCTTCCGACCTCGCGCCGGCGGTCGCTCGGCGCCGCGTCCTCGTCGGGCGCCTTGGGCGGCGGCCCCCCGGCCTCCTTCGCCAGCCAGGTGTAGAGCTCCGCTTCCTCGGCGCTGTGGTCGTCGACGCCGAGATAGAGCGGCGCCGGATCGGGGTGGAAGAGGAGATGGCGGATCAGGCCGGCGGCATCGTCCCGGTGGATCCGATTCGTGTAGTGCTCGCGCCCGCGCAGCACGAGCTCCCCCGCCCGGGCCCGGTCGATCAGGCGCGTGCGCCCAGGGCCGTAGATGCCGCCGAGCCGGACGACGACGCTCCGGATCGCGCTCGCGGCGACGAGTCCCTCGCTCGCGAGCAGGGTCTCGCCGCGGAACTGGGTCGGATGGGTCGGCGAGCGTTCGGTGATCACCTCGCCCCGACGCTGCCCGTAGACGCTCGTGCTCGACGTCATCACGATCCGCTTCGGGCGCTGGCCCTCGTCGAGGAGCCACTGCAGGAAGCCGGCCAGCCCGTCGAGATAGGCGCGGCGATAGGCCTTCTCGGTTCCGCCGTCGGCGCCGACGGCGAAGACCGCGTAGTCGACGCGCGGCGGGGCCGGCCCGAGGGCCGAAGGCTCTGCGAGATCGCCGGCGATGCCGCGGACTCCCTCGGCCAGCTCAGCGACGTTGCGCCTCACGCCGAAGACCTCGTGGCCCTCCGCCATGAGCATCCCGGCCAACGCGTTCCCCACGTAGCCGCATCCTGCGATCACCACCTGCGCCATCCGGGCAGGATGCCGCAGCTGGCTATGCTCGTGCCATGGACAGGCCGCGAATCGGGATCCCGCTCTGCCTCGACGACCGCGGCCGCTGGCGCCCGGGCCGGGACTACCTCTACGTCGACCACGCCTACGCCCGGGCGATCGACCACGCCGGCGGCCTCGCGCTCCACCTGCCGGTCCAGGCGGACCCGACGGGACTGGTGGCGGGGCTCGACGGATTGCTGCTTCCGGGCGGCGACGACTTTCCGAGCGATCGATCCCTGCCCGAAGGCGTCGAGCTCGATCTCGCGCCGGCGACTCAGGTCGCCTTCGACGCGGCGCTGCTCGCCGCCGCGCGCGTCCGCGGCCTGCCGGTGCTCGGCGTCTGCTACGGCATGCAGCTCCTCGCCCGGGACGCGGGCGGCCTCCTCGAGCCCCATCTGCCGAGCGCGGAGGGCGACTTCGACGTCCACCGCCTCGACGAGGCCGCGCGCCACCCGATCTCGGTCGTCCCGGGTACCCGGCTCGCCTCGATCCTCGGCGCAGGTGCGCACCCGGTCAACAGTCTCCATCATCAGGCCGTCCGCGCGATCGGCGAGACCCACCGGATCGCGGCCACGGCTTCCGACGGGGTCATCGAAGCGATCGAGGACCTCGACCGCTGGGAGATCGGCGTGCAGTGGCACCCGGAGAAGATGGACGAATCGACGAGCCCCGCCCTCTTCGCGGCCTTCGTCGAGGCGGCGCGGGCCGCGCGCGGGCGGGAGCGCGTGGGCTGATGCGGCGCGTGCTCTCCGCCGTCTTCTGGGGCTTCGTCGGGCTCTCGTCGCTCGCGCTCTTTCCGCTGGCCGTGCTGATCTTCCTCGTCACGGCCCCCTTCGACCGGCGCCGGGCCCTGCTCCACCGATTCACCTGCTTCTGGGCCTCGCTCTACACGTGGCTCAACCCGGCGTGGCGCGTCACGATCCACGGGCGCGAACGGCTCCACCGATCCGGGCCCGCCGTGATCGTCGCCAATCATCTCTCGCTGCTCGACATCCTCGTGATGTTCCGGCTCCATAGCCACTTCAAGTGGGTGTCGAAGATCGAGAATTTTCGCGTGCCGCTGATCGGCTGGAACATGACCCTCTGCGGCTACATCCCGCTCCAGCGCGGCACGAAGACGAGCGTGCTGTCGATGATGCGCGCCTGTGACGAGGCCCTCCGGAACGGCAGCTCGATCGTGATGTTCCCGGAAGGCACGCGCTCGGCGACGGGTCGGATGCGCGCGTGGAAACCCGGCGCCTTCGAGATCGCCCAGCGCAACGGCGTGCCGATCCAGCCTCTCGTGATCCGCGGTACCGGGGACGCGCTCCCGAAGCGCGGCTTCGTGCTCCAGGGGCGGCACGACATCTCGATCGAGATCCTCGACCCGGTCGCGCCGGCGGACGTCGAGCAGACCGAGCCCGAGGAGATGATGGACCGGGTGCGCGCGCGGATCGCCGCGGTCCTCGAAGCGCCGACCGCCTGAAGCGCGACCAATGCTCGCCTAACGCTCTCGGAGGTGCCGGCGCAGCAGCTTGCCCGTCGCGTTGCGTGGCAGCTCGTCGACCCGCTCGATCCGAACGGGAACCGCGTAGCCGGCGAGGCGAAGGCGACAGAACGCGAGGAGCGCATCCGGCTCGAGGGAAGCGCCGTCCCGAAGGACGACCCACGCGGCCGGACGCGCGCCGTACGTGTCGTCTGCCACGCCCCGGACGCCGGCTTCGACCACGTCGGGATGGGCCTCGAGGGCGGACTCGACCTGGGCGGGATAGACGTTCTCGCCTCCCGAGAGGATGAGGTCGGTTCGACGGTCCAGCACGCGCAAGCGTCCCTCGGCGTCCAGACGGCCGATGTCCCCCGTCACGAGCCAGCCGTCTTCGAGAGCCGCGCGCGTCGCCTCGGGATCATCGAGGTAGCCGCGCATCACGATCGGCCCACGCACCCGGATCTCGCCCACGGTCCCGGGCGCGCAGGGGGTCCCCGCTTCGTCGACGATCCGAAGCGACACGCCGCCCAACGGGACCAGTCCGCCCGCCGCCTCGGCGCGATCCGCGCCCGGCGGGCGCGTCGCGACCTGCGACGCCGCTTCGGTCAGGCCGTAGGTGGGCGCGACCGGATAGCCGAGCGCTTCGGCGCGCTCGATCAGCGCGTCGCTCGCGGGACCTCCGCCCAGCAAGACCAGCTCGAGCGAAGCCGGAGCCGGCCGATCGCCGCGCACCGCGAGCACCCGCTCGAGCATCGTCGCCACGAAGCTCACCCGGGTGATCCCCTCCTCCTCGAGCGCCCGCGCGACCCGGGCCTCGTCGAAGCGCGCGTGCAGGACCACGCTCGCGCCCACCCGGGCGGCCCGCAGCAGGATCGCGAGCCCGCCGATGTGGAAGAGCGGCATGCACAGCAGCCAACGATCGGAGGGCGCGCTGCCGAGGAGCGATGCCGCACCGTCGGCGCTGGCGATCAGGTTGTCGAGCCCGAGCACCGCCCCCTTCGGCCGTCCACTCGTCCCGGACGTGCGGAGCACGAGCGCGGCGCCTTCGTCGCGTCGTCGCGCGGCGGCTGCTGCGAACGCGTCGGCGCGGCGCGGGTCGGGCGACGCGAGACGAGCGAGGGGACGCGCGCCTCCCGCCGCAGAGAGCTCGAGGAGTCCGCAGCCCGCCTCCGCCGCGAGGCGCGCGCCGCGGGGCTCCCCCGGCGCGACGACGAGGAAGCGCGCGTGGCTCTCGACGACGGCCTGCGCCTGCTCGATCTCGGAGAGGCGCGCGTTGAGCGGCAGCATCGGCACCCCGAGATCGAGGGCCGCGAAGAGCAGCGCCACGCCTTCGAGGGACGGTGGCGCGAGGACCGCGACGAGATCACCGCGCTCGACGCCCGCTCCCTCGAGGGCCGCCTGCATCCCTCGCGAGGCCTCGGCGAGCGCCGACCAGGTGAGCGACGCGGTCCCCATCCGGATCGCCTCGGCGCGTCCGTGGTCGCGCAAAGCCGCCGCGAGCACGCCCTCCCCCGCGTCCGTCACCGCACGACCTCGTGGAGGGCCTGCGCCGCTTCGAGGACAGCGCCCTCCGGCGCAATCCCGAGCCCCGGGCCCATCGGCGTCGGGAGCAGGCCGTCGCGGACCGGATCGGTCCCTTCGCGCAGATCCGCCGCCAGCAGCGGGCCGGTCCCGAGGCCGTGTACTTCCCCGGGAGCGCTCGTCGCTCCGGCGAGCGCGCGTGCCGCGCCGCGACCGATCGCGCCGTCGATCAGCGTGGACCAGATCAGCCGGCCGTCCTGCGCCGCGACGCGCCGGACCAGCTCGAGCGCGACGTCGAGGGAGCCGAGGGCCGCCGGCTTCGCGATCCAGATCCCGACGGCCTCCGCCGCGAGCAGGTCTCGCCAGCCCTGCCCGAGCAGCGCCTCGTCCGCCGCCACCGCGACCTCCCCCTGCGCAGCGAGACGACCGAGCGCATCGACGTCCCCGCGCGCCACCGGCTGCTCCACGTAGTCGACGTCGAAGCACGCGAAGGCGACCAGCGCGCGACGCGCCTCCGCCTCGCTCCAAGCCTCGTTCGCATCGAGTCGCAGCAGCGCCTCCGGACCGATCACCTGGCGAAGCGCCGCCACCCGATCGAGATCGACCCCAAGCCCCCGCGCGCCCGGCGACACCGCGAGCTTCAGCTTGAACGCGCGGAATCCCTTCTCGACGAAGCCGCGCGCGGACGCGACGACCTCTTCCGGTGTCGCTCCTGCGACCAGGGCCTGGGACGCGACGGCGGACGCCGGCCCGTCTCCGAAGCCCGCTTCGCGGCAGAGCTGCGCCGCGAGCCCCTCCCCCGCCCGCTGCGCGGCGAGGTCCCGGAGCGCCGTCGACCAGGCGAAGTCGGCGCACGGTTTCGAGGGATCGGAGCCGGATGGAGCGCCTCCGAGCCGGGCGACGAGCCGCTTGCGGCAGGCCTCGAAGCCCTCGGTGCCGAACTCCGGAAGCGGCGTCGCCTCGCCCCAACCGACGCGCCCCTCGTCGTCTTCGAGCGCGACGACGAGGGCGTTGCGTCGCTCGATCGGACCGTGGGCGGTCGCGAGCGGACGGACGAGCGGCAGCGCGGCGTGCAGGAGGCGGCCGCGTCGCCAGGGCACGGAAGGGTCGGCGGTCACGCCGAACCTCGTCGAGGGAGCGGACGCGGCCACGCGCGCGTCATGCCGTCACCCCGGCGATCAGTCCGAGCGCGAGCAGCAGCGAGTAGAGGAAGCTCGTCTGCGCCGTCGCGGCGAGCGCCTGGTTGAGGGCGGGGCCCTCCTCGCTGGTCTGGATCACGCCGAAGATCCGGACGACGCGAGGTCCGCAAGCGAAGGGCAGCAGCACCCAGGGCGAGAGACCCACCGCGAGCCAGAGGCCGACCGGAAAGAGCAGCGCCCCCCAGACCAGGAAGGCCCACTCGGCGCGGGCCCCGTTCCGCCCGAGGCGCACCGCCAGCGTCCGCTTTCCCGCGACCCTGTCCGTATCCACGTCGCGCAGGTTGTTCACGACGAGGATCGCGGTCGCGAACGCGCCGACGGGAATCGCGCAGAGCCAGGCGAGTGGCGGGAGGGTTCCGGTCTGGACGAAGGTCGTGCCGACGACCGCGACGAGACCGAAGAAGAGGAAGACCGCGACGTCTCCGAGGCCGTGATAGCCGAGCGGGTAGGGGCCGCCGGTGTAGGCGATGGCCGCGAGGATCGACACGGCTCCCACGGCGAGGATCACGGGGCCGGCGACCGAGGTCAGATAGAGACCGGCGAGAGTCGCGAGGGCGAACACGACGACCATCCCGCGCTTCAGCTGCGAAGGCGTGAGGAGTCCGAGCTGGGCGGCGCGAGGGGGACCGATCCGCTCTTCGGTGTCGGCGCCCTTCTCGAAGTCGAAGAGGTCGTTCGCGAAGTTCGAGCCGATCTGCAGACAGAGCGCCCCGATCCCGGCGGCGAGGGCCGCACCGACGTGCGTCCCGCCTTCGACGAACGCGACCGCCGTCCCGACGAGCACGGGCCCGACGGAGACGGGCAGGGTCTGCGGTCGGACCGCCATCGCCCACGCCGCTGCGCTGCCCGGTCGGATCTCGCTCATCTTCCGTCTCCCCGTCCTCGTTCGTCGATCCCGGCGAGGAATCCGCGAAGCGCCTCCGCGAACGCCTCCGGGTCCTCGAGATGCGCCGCGTGGCCTGCGCCCTCGATGATCGTGGTGCGCGCGTCGCGAATCGCCGCAGACAACGCCGCGGCGATCGCGCGGAACTTCGCGTCCTCGCCCCCGACCACCAGGAGCACCGGAGCGGTCACCCGATCGAGCGCGTCCCAGACCGGCGCCTGCGCCCCGGCGCCCATGCCCCGCAGACTGTTCGCGAGACCGCGCGGTCGTTGGCGCAGGCGTTCCGCCCTCGCCCGCGCGAGGAAGTCCCCGCCGAGACGCGACTGGCTCGCGAAGATCGGCAGGGCCATCCAGTGGTCGACGAAGGACTCGAGCCCTTCGCGTTCGATCCGGTCGGCGAGCGCCTCGTCCGCGGCGATCCGCGCCGCGCGATCCGCTTCGTCGGCGATGCCCGCGGTCGCGCCGACGAGGGTCACGCTCGCGAAGCGATCCGGGTGGGCGACCGCGGCCGCGAGCGCGGCGCGGCCGCCCATCGAATACCCGACGAGATGGGGACGCTCGAAGCCCAGCGCCTTCGCGGCCTGCGCGATCTGTCGGGCGCAGGCGTCCATCGCATAGGGCGCGACGTCGTCGGGCGCGTCGCTCTCGCCGTGACCGACGAGCTCGAGGCGCGCCACGCGATACGCCTCCGCCAGCGGCGCGGCGACGCCGGCCATGCTCTCGGCGCTGCCCGTGAATCCGTGCAAGACGAGGACGGGACGTCCCGTCCCGGGTCCGTCGACGACCGCGCGCAGGCGGATCCCTTCGACCTCGAGGAAGACCGCGCTCATCGCGTCGCCTCGGCGTCGACCGCGGCGCGCGCCGCCGCCACCGCGCCGCGGAATCGCGTCTCGTTCGTCTTCGCCTCCACCGGCACGTGCACGATCGAGAAGCCCCGCGCGCTCGTCCCCGCGCGAATCGCCGCCTCGAGTCCGGCCACGTCCCCGGCCTTCGAATACGGCAGGGCGAAGGCCGCCGCGACGCGCTCGAGGTCGAGTCCATGGGGCGTATGGAAGAGCTCGCGGAAGGCGACCGCCTCGCCCTGGCTCGCGATCGGGAGCATCGAGAAGATCCCGCCGCCATCGTCGTCGAGCACCACGATCGTCAGCCGGAGCGTGACCCGGCGCGTGATCAAGAGACCCGAGAGATCGTGCAGGAAGGCGAGGTCCCCCGTGAAGAGGATCGTCGGCCGATCGCTCGCGGCCGCGATGCCGAGGGCGGTCGAGTTGATGCCGTCGATTCCCGCGGCACCGCGGCTCGCGTGCACGCGAAGCGGCGCCGTTCGCGCGGCGAAGGCGAGATCGAGGAGGCGGACGGCCATGCTGTTCGACACGAAGAGCTCGGCGTCCTCGGGTGCGCAGCGCGCGACCGCGCTCGCGACCGAGAGGCCGCAGAAGCCGGCGTCGTCGCGGGCGGCGCGATCGAGGGCCTGCCGGGCGACGGCGTTCATCGCTTCGAAGTCGCGACACCAGCTCCGGTCGCGCAGCGTCGTTCGGTCGGGCGGCGCGGCGAGCCGTGCCGCGGCCCCGTCGAGCAGCGCCGCAGCGCCCCCGCGCAGCACGCGGGTCGCGCGACGGGAGGGCTCGCCCCACTGACCACCGAGGTCGAGCCAGACGACCTCCCGCGGCTCGACGGCTTCGATCCACAGACGCCCTGGCTTCGAGACCGGCGGATCCCCGACGCGGACGACCACCTCCGGCGCGTGCGCCTCCCGGAACGGGCCTTCCCGAAGCAGCAGGTCCCCCGCGTCGAGGATCGGCGCCCGCGCGGGATCGCGGCCGGATCGCAGGTTCGACGCCGGGTCCGCGAGGACCGGCCAGCCCGCGGCCGCCGAGAAGGCCGCGATCGCGTCGGCGAGCGCCACGTCGTCGGCGCGGGGTCCGACGAGCACGACGCCGCGCTCGTGCGCGCGAGCGAGCGAGACCAGCGCGTCGACGTCGTCCCGCGCAGGGATCGCGGGGGCGGTCCGGAAGCGCGGCACCCGGAGCCCCTCCGCCGAGGCCGAAAGGATCGCTTCGAGCTCGCCCGCCGGTGGCGGGAGCGGCTCGCGCAGCGGCCAGTTCAGGTGGACCGCGCCCGCCGGTGTCGACGTCGCCTCGTCGAACGCGCGCCCCGCGAGCTGTCCCGCGTGGCGACGCGCTTCCTCCCCCGCCTCGGGAATCGGGACCTCGCTGGCCCACCGCGCATAACGTCCGTAGAGCCCGTTCTGCTCGATCGTCTGTCCCGCCCCCCAGTCCCGGAGCTCCGGCGGTCGGTCCGTCGTCGCCACGATCATCGGCACCCGCGCGTAGTGCGCCTCGACGATCGCCGGCAGATAGTTCGCCGCCGCGGTCCCGGAGGTACAGACGAGCACCGCCGGCCGGCCCGACGCCTTCGCGAGTCCGAGGGCGAAGAACGCCGCCGCGCGCTCGTCGAGCTCGACCCAGGTCCGCAGACCGGGCGTATGACGCGCGGTGATCGTGAGCGGCGTCGAGCGCGAGCCCGGTGAGACGACCACGTGCCGGACGCCGGCCTCGCGGAGGCCGTGGAAGAAGGCGCCGGCGTAGGCATAGACCGCCGCGGAATCGGCGACGAAGGCGGCCACCTAGATCTCCGTCAGCGGAGCGAGCAGCGCGCGCAGCTTGATGCGCGTCTCGGCGAGCTCCTGTGCGGGGACGGAGCCCGCCACGAGTCCCGCTCCCGCGAAGAGCAGCGAGCGGCTCCCCTGCCCTCCGTCTCCGGCGCCGTTGCGGATCAGCGCCGAGCGGAGCGCGACCCGGAAGTCGCCGCCCCCTTCGAGGTCGAGCCAGCCGATCGGCGACGCGTACCAGCCTCGATCGAGCCCTTCGACGCGGTTCAGCCAGTCGCGCGCGGCGGGCCCCGGCACGCCGCCGACGGCGGGCGTCGGGTGCAGCGCCTCCACGAGGCCGACGATGTCGGTGTCCTCGCGGCGGAGCCGCCCCTCGATCGACGTCTCGAGATGCTGGATGCCGAAGAGCCGCCGGAGCACCGGGGCCTCGGGCACGTCGAGGTGTTCCGTGCGCGCCTCGAGGACGCCGCGGATCGCGTCGACGACGTGCCCGTGCTCGGCGCGCTCCTTCGCGCTCGCGAGCAGCGCCTCACCGAGCGACCGGTCCTCTTCCGGATGACGCCCGCGCGGCGCCGACCCGGCGAGCGCAGCGGTCGCGACCGCATCGCCCCGGGTGCGCACGAGCAGCTCCGGCGTCGCCGCGAGGAACGTGTCGTCTCCCCGCCCCATCGCGACGAGGGTGCAGGTCGGATAGAGGCCGCGCAGACGGCCCAGGAAATCGGGGACGTCGATCGGACCGTCGTGGTCGACCGACAGCGACCGCGCGAGCACGACCTTCTCGAGCTCACCGTCCTCGAAGGCGGCGAGCGCCTCCTCGACCTGCGCACGGAAGACGGCATGAGGACGATCCGCCTGGACGCGGAACTCGGGCCCGTCGCCCCAGGCGCGAGAGAGGTCGACCGCGTCGCCGTCGGCGGTGGGCTGCGCCGCGGCGAGGGACGCGAGGCAGCGCGCGCGCTGGCCGAGCGCTTCCTCGACGGAGGCGACGCTCGCCCCGGGCTCGACCCGCGCGATCAACGTCGCGCTCGACTCGCCGCCGATGCGCGAGACGATCAACCCGGGCAACACGAAGCGGGCCGCCGGAAAGGCCTTCCAGTCTTCGCTCCCTCGCGAGGTCGGCTCGAACCCGAAGCCGCCGAAGAACGACGGACAGCAGGGGGCCCGCTCGCAGCCTTCCCAGGCGATCCTCGTCGCGACGTCGCGGGCCCAGCTCCGGACGTCCGCGAAGCGATCCGCTCCGGCGCTCTCGATCTCGTCCGCCAGGCCGACCGCGAGGGCGAGATCACCGGACTCGCCCTGCTCCCAGAAGAAGCGGTCCTCCCGCCCCGCCGCCGCGAAGCCGCTGAGCGGACAGGCGAGCACGTCCGCGACGGAGGGATCGTCGACGACGCGCGCGATCCACCGCGTGCGTCCTTCGCTCCGCGCCCGGTCCACGACCTGCGCGATCGTCTCGACGTCGACTCCGCCGCTCACTCCACACCTCCTCCCACGGGCGTGAGCGGACCGCGGACGCCGGTCAGGATCTGCGCGGAGCCGAGGAAGAGACTCTCGCGCTCGACCTCGAGAAAGCCCGCGGCGGCGAGCATCTCCTTCAGCTCCTCCGGCGGCGGGAGATAGGCCGTCGACTGCGGCAGGTAGGCGTAGGCCTTCTTGTCCGAGACGAGACCGCCGACCAGCGGGACGATCCGATCGAAGTAGAGCGAGTGCGCGGCACGGATCGGCCCCCAGGCGGGCCGGTCGACGTCGATCAGCGCCACCCGGCCGCCCGGCCGCACGATCCGGGCGATCTCCGCGAGCACGCCTTTCAACGAGACGAAGTTCCTTAGCGCGAAGCCGCAGGTCACGACGTCGACGGACGCCGTCCGGAAGGGCAGCCACTCGCCGTCCCCCTGGACGGAGCGGAAATCGAGGCCGCGCGTCCGCCCCTGCTTCAGCATCTGCAGCGCGAAGTCGACGCCCACGACCTCGGCGCCGCGCTCTTCGACGAGCTCGCAGAAGTCGCCGGTTCCGCAGGCGAGGTCGACGACCAGGTCGCCCTCCCCGACGCCGATCTTGTCGAGGGCGCGGCGGCGCCATCGCTGATCCATGCCGACGCTCATCACGCGATTGAGCGCGTCGTATTTCGGCGCGATGCGGTCGAACATGTCCTGGACGCGGACGCGCTTGTCTTCACCGGTGGGCAGATCGCCTAGCGACACGGATTCTCCATTCTCTCCGTCTGCGAACGAGGGTCGCGCCTAACGCCACGACACTTCGAGACGGGCCTTCTGGGTCGCGTCGAGCGCGCGTTCGAGGGCGCTCTCCTCGCCGCGCCCGCGCAGCCGCGCGAGGGCGCGGGCGACGACGGTGCGCTGGAAATGCAGGGCGACGATCTGGGTCGCGCGCGGGAGCAGCCGCTCGAAGGTCCGGCGCACCTCCTCCTCTTCGTCCCCGGACGCCTCGCGGAGCGGCGTGCGCACGTGGTCGTCGAAGAGATCGATGGCCTGCTCGGCGAGGGCATCGACGTTCGCCGCGTGCTGGGCCGCGAGCTCGAGCAGGCGGTCGAGGGGCAGCCCCATCCCGAGGATCTCGAGCGCCCCCTTCACCATCTCGAGGTCCTGGCGCGGGAAGCGCTCCTCGCCCTGCACTTCGATGGGCTGGATCAGGCCGGCCTGGATCACCGACGCGACGAGGGCCTCGGGAACGCCGGTCTCGGCCGAGAGCTCGGCGCGGGAGACGGTGCCTTCGCCGATGCTCCGGGCAGCGAGGGCCTCGAGGAGCGCGCGGTCGTCGGTCTCGACCGCGTCCCCGCTCGAGCGGCGATCGGCCTCCTCGTCTTCGACGAGGCGACGGATCTGGGCGAGGGAGAATCCCTGGTCGAGGAGGGTCCGGATCCGCCGGATGCGCTCGAGGTGGGTCGCGCCGTAGATCGCGAAGCGGCCCTCGCGCCGGGGCGCGGGGATCAGGCCTCGCGACTGGTAGAAGCGGACGGTGTCCACGCCGACGCCGGCGGCCACCGCGAGCTCTGCGACCCGAAGATCCATGCGACGACTCTAAGAGTGATCGCTCTCAATGTCGAGCAACCTGGGGCTGCAGGATCGACGTCCAGACGCCGTTTCCCACGGGGCAAAACTGGCGGAGCGGTGCCTCGTCTCAAGGAGCCGCCCGGCGGGCCGAAACGGGAACGAGGCCCGGCGCGGGGAGGGCCGAAGGGACGGGCTCGGGTGGACGAAGGCAGCGCGAAGACGCGACGGATCGAGCTCGAGGCCGGCCGCCTCGTGATCCTCCATCCGGACGGACCTGCCGGCGGGTTCCCCATGGTCGTCCCGGTCGACCACGTCGAAAAGGGCACCCACTGGTTCCTGGGCTCGATCGAGCCGCTCCGCCGGGGGCAGTCGCTGATCGTGGAGTGCCCCGTCCCCGGCGACGCGCGCTACGCGACCCGCGCGAAGGTGGCAGCGTGCTCGCCGTCCACGTTCGGCCTCGAGATCGAGTCCGAATGGGAGCGCCTCCAGCAGCGCGCCTTCGTCCGCGTCTCCGCCCACGGCTTCCAGGTCCGGGTCGTGCGGCTCGCGCTGCCCGGCCCCGACGAAGCCCGGAACGACCTCGTCGACGACGTGTTCGACCTCATCTACGTCTCGGCCGGCGGGATCCGCTTCGCTTCCGACACCGACTTCGGAACCGGTGAAGACGTCGTGTGCCACTTCGAGCTCCCGGGCTCGCTCTGCTTCGTGCTGCCCGGTCGGATCGTCCGCGCCCCCGACGCACCGCCCACGACCCGCGGCAAGCCGAGCATCGCGGTCGAGTTCTTCGGCCTCGACGAGACGAACCGATCGCAGCTGCTCCGGTGGATCTACCGGGAGCAGGTCCGCCGCCACCGCGAGGAGGCCCGGCTGGAAGAGAAGGCCCGTGCCCGGGGAAAGCGCGCGTCGAGACGTTAGGCGGCCGACGCCTTCCGCACGAACGCCGCGAATCGCACCAGCGTGCTCGTCAACACCGGCGTCTCCACCGCGCTCTCGACCATCGCATCGGGGTCGAGCCCCTCGCTCGCGACGACCTCACGGCGCGCCTCCACGTAGCGCTGCATGATGTCGCGGTCGAACTCCGGGTGGTACTGGAGGCCCCACTGGCGCGGTCCGAACCGCAGGGCCGCGTGGGCCTCGAGATCCGTCGTCGCGAGGATCTGCGCGTCGGGCGGGGGCCGGAGCACGCTCTCCAGGTGGGACATGTGACCCGGGTCGACCGTGCCGGTCAGGACGGGGTCGTCGGCGATCGCCGCCGTGTCGTGACGAACCAGGACGGTCCCCATCTCGCGCCCGTTCGGATTCGCGCCGACCTCCCCACCGAGCGCGTGCGCCATCACCTGATGGCCGTAGCAGATCCCGAGAACGGGCATCGCGTCCGCCTCGACGAGCCGGGCGAGCCACGCGGCCGACGCTTCGCTCCAATCCGCGCGGTCGGTGACCATGGCCGGCGAGCCGGTCACGACCACACCGGCGATCGAAGCCGGGTCCGGAAGCGGATCCCCGAGATGGACGTTCGCGACCGTGACTTCGTCTTCCGCGACGCCCATTCCCTTCGCGATCCATTCGTCGAAGTCGCCTCGCACCGCCTTCACCGGCGTGAGCGCATCCCCCGTCTTCAACACCAGGATCGAGCCGTCCCGAGTCACGTTGCCTGCTCCCTTCGTGCGCGAGCCGGGAATCTGGGCCCGGAATCCGGGTCTGGCAATGCCTTCGCCGATGATCCCCGCGAGTCAGTCGACGCGCAGACGATGGAGCGCGATCGCCGCGGCGACCGAGACGTTCAGGGAGTCGACGCCGGGCTCCATGTCGATGCGGACCCGCCGGGTCGCGCGCGCGAGCGCCGCGGCGCTGACGCCTTCCCCCTCGGTCCCCACGAGCAGCGCCGCGTCACCGATCGCCGCCGGATCGACGGCCGCGAGGTCCGTTCCCTGCGGATCCGGGTCGAGGGCGACGACGGCGACCCCCATCGCCACGAGCCCGTCGAGCAGCGCCTCGAAATCGGGCGCGCGCGCGAAGGGAACGACCAGGCTTCCGCCCATCGACGTCCGGATCGCCTTCCGATAGAGCGGATCACAGGACCGCGGACAGAGCAGGACCGCGTCGGCGCCGAGCGCCATCGCGTTGCGCAGGATGCCCCCCACGTTGTCGTGATTCGTGAGGCCTTCGAGCAGGACGAGGCGGGCCGCTCGCCCGCGCGATCGCGCCGCAGTGATCCCCTTCCGGGCGAGCGCGAGGGGATCGGTCGGACCGGGACGCCGGCAGGCGGCGAGCACGCCCCGGTGGATCGCGAAGCCGACGATCGCGTCAAGCACCGGCTGGTCGGCGACGTAGACCGGACAGTCGGGCTTCGCTTCGGCGAGCTCGACCTCGAGCGCGCCCCAGGATCGCGCCGAGAGCAGGATCGACTCCGGCCTGAACGGCGAGCGGTCGAGCAGGACGCGCAGGTTGCCGCGGCCTTCCACGATGAACCGGTCGCGGTCCCGCGCGAGCTGCGCGTCCTTCAGGTTCCGGTAGTCGGCGATCCGGGGATCGTCGAGCGTCTCGATCCGGACGGGTTCCATCGCGCGAGCGAAGCACAGGCGAGCTTCGGGCGCCGCCGCTCGCGCCGCGTCGGCGCCGTCCCGAAACGAGGCCGCCCCACCGCTCGAGGGACGGTGGGGCGGCGGTCCATCCAGGGAGTCGATGGACCCGGATCGGATGGGGTGAGGCGAGACGGCGAGCTAGTCGCGGACGCCGTCCGTGGGGACGTCGGTCCTGGTCGATGCGGCCGGCATGGGATCGGGGGAGACCGCAGCCAGACCGATCACTGCCAATCCCAGGCAGGTACAGAATCCGTATCTGAGCCAGAGCATCGACCGCGCCATCGTCACGTCACCTCGGGCAACTCGTTCGCGGAGCTCCTCGTCCCTGGACGAAGACGGGGAGATCCACCCTCGCCTCGTATGTCGCAGCGGACCGACCCGGGGTGACGCGAAAAGCGTCCGGCCGCGCACGCGATCCGTCACCGATCGTGCGGCCTGCGTGGGGGCTGCGTGCCCGCTGCGTAGCGCTGCGATGCGCGACGCTTCAGGGCATCTCTCCCGCGACCGCTCCCCCCGCGGCCCCGACCTCGAATCGACGCAGCTCCGGCATCCGCGCGTTCACGATTCCCAGCGCCCCGAGACAGGCGAAGCCGCCGGCGACGACCGAGAAGGTCGCGTTCGTGACCGCCGCGAGGAAGCCGGACTCGGCGGCGCCCAGCTCGTTGCTCGCACCGATGAAGATCATGCCGACGGAGTTCACGCGCCCCCGAAGCGCGTCCGGCGTCGAGAGCTGCAGGATCACCGAGCGCGTCACCATGCTCACCTGATCCGCCATGCCCGCCAGGACGAAGGCCGCGATCGAGAGCGGGAACGAACGCGAGAGCCCGAAGAGGATCGTCGCGAGCCCGAAGACGAGCACCGACCAGCAGAGCGCTCGCCCGGGCTTCGTCATCGGCGGCAGCCACAGCAGGATCAGCGCCATCGCCATCGTCCCGATCTGCATCGACGCACTGAGCAGCCCGTAGCCGAACTCGCCGACCCGAAGGATCTCGTCCGCGTAGACCGGCAGCATCGCCGTCGCCCCGGCGAAGATCACCGCGAACATGTCGAGGGTCATCGATCCGAGGATCGCCTTCTGGTCGCGCACGAAGGCGAGCCCTTCCCGAACCGCCGCCCAGGACACGCGCGGACGGGCGCTCGCATCCAGTCGCGGGACGGCGACGCGAGCGAGCAGCGCGAGCGAGAGGGCGAGGCACGCGACCGTCACCCGGTAGGCCGACGCGATCCCCCAGGTCGCGGTGAGCGCACCCATCGCGACCGGCCCGCTCATGCGCGCGACGTTCCGGACGTTCGCCGACACGACCGTCGCCGACGCGAAGATCCGGATCGGCACCAGGTTCGGCAGGATCGACGAGCTCGCCGGGTTCTCGAAGGACGAAGCGAACGCGAGCGCGAAGGCGGTCGCGAGGACGAGCCCCGTCTCGACGTCCGGCGACGCCGCGCCGGTCGCCGCCGCGAGAACGAACGCGCCACAGAGCGTGAGCGAACGCGTCGTCAGCACGATTCGCCGGCGATCGTGCGCGTCGGCGAAGGCCCCGGCGAAGAGCGAGACCGGAATCACCGGCAGGAACTCGACGAAGCCGATGACGCCGAGCATGAAATACGACTCGGTCAGCTTCCAGAGATGCCAGGCGATCGTCGCCTGCAGCAGCGACCGCGCGAACGCCGAGAAGAACTGCGCCCCCAGGAAGAGACGCACGGCCGGGATCTCGACGACCTGACGGCTGGGCGACCGACCGGCTCCATCCGCCACGCTTCACCTCCGCGCGAACGCGCCGCGCCGGAACCGAAAGAATGCCCGCGGCGGAGCGGCGAGATCACCCGCGGCCCTCGAGCCAGGAGCGCCCGCGGCCCACGAACATCGGATCCTTCGGATCAGATGTTCGCGAAAAAGTCGTTGCCCTTGTCGTCCACGATGATGAACGCCGGGAAGTCCTCGACCTCGATGCGCCAGATGGCCTCCATCCCGAGCTCTTCGTACTCCTGGATCTCGACCTTCTTGATGCAGTTCTTCGCGAGGATCGCCGCCGGGCCGCCGACGGACCCCAGATAGAACCCGCCGTGCTTCTTGCACGCGTCGGTGACCTGCTGGGACCGGTTGCCCTTCGCGAGCATGATCATCGAGCCGCCGTGCTCCTGGAAGAGATCGACGTAGGAGTCCATCCGGCCCGCGGTCGTCGGCCCGAAGGAGCCGGAGACCTCGCCCTCCGGCGTCTTGGCCGGCCCCGCGTAGTAGACCGCGTGGTCCTTCATGTACTGCGGCATCTCTTCGCCGGCGTCGAGGCGCTCCTTCAGCTTCGCGTGCGCGATGTCGCGGGCGACGATGATCGTGCCGGTGAGCGAGAGCTGCGTCGTGACCGGGTGCTGCGAGAGATCCGCGAGGACCTCCGCCATCGGCCGATCGAGGTCGATCGCGACGGGCTCGCGGGTCAGCTCGTGGGCGACCAGATCCGGCATGAAGCGCGCCGGGTCGGTCTCGAGCTGCTCGAGAAAGACGCCCTTCTTGTTGATCTTCGCCTTGATCTGCCGATCCGCGGAGCACGAGACGCCGATCCCGACCGGGCAGGAGGCGCCGTGGCGAGGCAGCCGGATCACGCGCACGTCGTGGCAGAAATACTTGCCGCCGAACTGAGCCCCGATCCCGACTTCACGGGTGAGCTGGAGGATCTGCTCTTCGAGCTCGACGTCGCGGAAGGCGCGGCCGTACTCGTTCCCGGATGTCGGGAGATGGTCGAGGTCGTGACAGCTCGCGAGCTTCACGGTCTTGAGCGTCATCTCGGCGCTCGTCCCGCCGATCACGACCGCCAGGTGATAGGGCGGACACGCCGCGGTCCCGAGCGACTTGATCTTCTCGATCATGAACTTCTTGATCGACTCGGGGTTGAGGAGCGCCTTGGTCTCCTGGAAGAGCAGCGACTTGTTCGCGGAGCCGCCCCCCTTCGTCACGAAGAGGAACTTGTATTCGTCACCGGGCGTCGCATAGAGGTCGATCTGCGCCGGCAGGTTCGTGCCGGTGTTCTTCTCCTCGTACATCGAGAGGGGCGCCACCTGCGAGTAGCGAAGGTTCGTCTCGGTATAGGTCTGGAAGATGCCGCGGCTGAGCGCCTCCTCGTCGTGGCCGGGGACGTAGACGTCCTGGCCCTTCTTGCCCATCACGATCGCCGTGCCCGTGTCCTGGCAGGAGGGCAGGACCATGCCCGCAGCGATGTTGGCGTTCTTCAGGAGCTCGAGGGCGACGAAGCGGTCGTTGTCGCTCGCCTCGGGGTCTTCCATGATCTTCGCGAGCTGCGCGAGGTGGCTCGAGCGCAGGAGATGGGAGACGTCCTTGATCGCCTCCGCCGCGAGATTCGTCAGGACCTCGGGCTCGATCTTGAGGAGCTCACGCCCGTCGACCTCGACCGTCGACACGCCCTCCGTCCCGAGGAGTCGGTACTCCGTCGGGTCGTCTCCCTGCTCGAACATCTCCTGGAAGTGAAAATCCGCCATCGATCCCTCTCCGTCGCGACGAAGCCATGTGGGGCAGGCCTCGGGGGCGGCGACTGTAGCCGAGGGACCTTCGGTCCGGTGGATTCGTGAACGAAAACGGGGCGGTCGGACCCCAAAACCTCAGCTCCCCGAGGCGCGCGGCCGATGGGAAAAGCGGGGAGGGCTCCGGGGCGTGCCTGACGCCACCTGCGCCCCTCCCTATTATCGGAGTCATGATGCGTAGCTACGAGTCCCCGTTCGACCGGCCCGGGTCGGCCCGCCCCCATTCCCCGCGCCGATCGCGCCTGCTTCGCGGACTCCTCGCGGCCAGCGCCCTCGCCCTCCTTCTCGTCCCCTCCGGGGCCAGCGCCTACACCCAGCCGGAGCTGACCTGCTCCACCAGCTGGGATCTGCTGCAGGCGCTGCTCAAGCGACACATCAGCTACCGCGGCCTCGACACCGAGATCCGTGAGCGCGCCATCGACGCCTACATCGAGAAGATCGACTCGTCCAAGACCCTCTTTCTGGCGAGCGAGATCAAGGACCTGCGCCGCCGACTCGCCGGCGTCTTCTTCGCCCTCCAGAACGGCGAGTGCGATCTGCTCGACGAGATCGAGCTGGATCTCGTGAAGCGCTACGAGCGGATGGAGAAGGAGGTCCGGGACTTCGTCTCCGACGAGAGCTACGCCCTCGACACCGACGTCCGCCTGATCCTCGATCCCGACAAGCGCGGTCATCCCTCGAACGACGAGAGCCGGGTCAAGCTGATCCATCGCCTCGTCCACTTCCAGATGTCGAACTACCTGAGCAGCGACATGGAGCTCCCGAAGGCGAAGGAGAAGCTGATCCATCGCTACGAGCTGATGACCAAGCGCGCGAAGGAGCTCGAGCCCCGCGACACCTACGGCACGTTCCTGAATGCCTTCGCCGGCGCCCTCGATCCCCACTCCGCCTACTATCCGCCCGAGGCCGACGAGGACTTCAAGATCCAGATGAGCCTCTCGCTCGACGGGATCGGCGTCGCGCTCTCGTCGAAGGACGGGTATTCGGTCGTCGAGCGGATCATTCCGGGCGGCGCGACGGAGCGAGCCGACGCCCTCGAGCCCGGCGACAAGATCATCGCCGTCCGCCAGGAAGGCGAGGATCCGGTCGACATCGTCGACATGGCGCTCCGCGACGTGGTCGCGATGATCCGAGGCGAACGCGGCACGACCGTCGAGCTCACGGTCCTGCGCAAGAAGGAGCGCTTCGAGGTCGCGATCGTGCGGGACAAGGTCATGATCGAGGACGCGGCGGCGACCCTCGAGAAGCACGAAATCGAGGTCGACGGGGAGATCCGACGCCTCGCGGTGATCGACCTGCCGACCTTCTACGGCGACGCGGATCCGTCGAAGCGCCAGAGCCACCGCGACGTGCGCGACCTGCTGCGTCAGGCCGCCGAATGGAAGGCGGACGGCGTGCTGCTCGACCTCTCCCGCAACGGCGGCGGCAAGCTCGACAGCGCCCGGGACATCGCCGGCCTCTTCATTCCCGAAGGCAACGTCGTCGCGGTGAAGAACGTCTTCTCCGAAGTGCAGTACATGGCCGACCCCTATCCCGACACGGTCTACGATGGCCCCCTCGTGATCCTCACGTCGCGCATCACTGCGTCGGCCTCCGAGATCGTCGCGGGCGCCATGCAGGACTACGGGCGCGCGGTCATCGTCGGCGACGACCACACCTTCGGAAAGGGCACCGTCCAGAGCTACGTCGACCAGCCCGGCCGTCTCGGTGCCCTCAAGGTCACGACCGCCCTCTTCTTCCGACCGGGCGGGGATTCGACCCAGCACTCCGGCGTCGCCGCCGACATCGTCCTTCCCTCGCTCTTCGCAACCGACGAGTTCGGCGAGCGCTACACCCCCTACTCGCTCGGTAGCCAGACGATCACACCCTTCCTGGGCGTCCAGTCGACCTTCGCCGGGCTTGCGCGCTTCGGCCGCAGCGAGCCCGCGGCGCCGGTCGAGCCGACCTGGACCCCGGTCAACGACGCGCTGCTCGCGGAGCTCCGGAATCGCTCCGCGGAACGGGTCGCGAAGGACGAGGAGTTCAAGGAGATCGAAGAGCTCCTGACCAAGCAGGCGGAGGAAGACGACGTGATCCACCTCGCGTCCTGGCTCGCCGAGCAGGACGAGGCGGAGGAGAAGCTCGACGAAGCCCCCGCGACGGAGACGGCGGAAGGCGAAGCCGACGAGGGCGCGACGAGCGCATCCGGTGGCGCGGAAGAAGCGGACACGGCGGATCCGGAATCGAAGAAAGCCGAGGAAGGCGCTACTCCTTCCGCCGACGACGAGGAAGAAGAGGAGCCGACGCCCCAGATGGTCGAGGCGCTCCGGATCCTGGCCGACCTCGTCGAGCTGCAGGAGACCGCGAAGTCGTCATGGCGCGCACCGCAATCGGCCTTGCGATCGGAATCGCCTTCGTCGCGGCCGTGATCTGGTACGCGCTGGACGCCACGCGCGTCCAGTGCGAGATCTGCGTCGAGTACAAAGGGCGCCGCGCGTGCTCGATCTCCCAGGCCGCGGACCTCGGGATGGCGGAGATGCAGGCGCACAGCGGAGCCTGCTCCCAGGTCACCGGCGGCGTGACCGAGACCCTCGAGTGCGATCGGCTCCCGGCCGCTTCGCGCACCTGCACCGAGTAGCCGAGCCGTCGGGACCGCCCTTCGTCGCTCCCCCGCCGCCTCCTTCGCGCTCCCCTCGCGGCCTCGTAGCGCCCCCGCGCCCCTCCCCAGAGGGGCCACCTGGCCCGCCCGACGCTCGGGCAATCCAACCCTCATGGAAAGCTCCGCTCCGGTCGAAGAGGCTGAACGAGGGCGCCCCCTCGTTCGCCCCAGGCTCGCCGACGTCCGCCCGGAGTTCATCTTTCCATGAGCAATCGTCTCGACAGCTACCTGCAGGCCTCGGAAGGGGACCTCCCGACCATGCCGGCGATCGCCAACCAGGTGGTCCGGGCGGTCGACAATCCGGACAGCTCGATCGACGACATCCGCGCGCTGATCGACCAGGACGCGGCCATCGCCGCGCGCATCCTCAAGATCTCGAACTCCGCCCTCTACGGCTTTCCGAGCGAGATCCAGAGCCTCTCCCACGCGATCTCGCTGCTCGGCACGATGACCGTGCGAAACCTGGTGCTCGCGGCCTCCATGAAGGAGACCTACAAGCGCTTCGGCCTGATGGAGAAGCTCCTCTGGCAGCACTCCTCGCTCTCGGGCCCGGTCGCCGCGCTGCTGGCCGACCATCGCGGGATCCGCGTCGATCCCGACATCGCCTTCACCGCCGGCCTGATGCACCACATCGGCAAGACGGCCCTCGCCAACAGCCATCGCTCCGAGTACGAGCGCGTCATGATGACCGTCTACAACGAGGGCCGGAGCTTCACGGAAGTGGAGAACGAGGTCTTCGGCTTCAGCCACGCCGAGCTCGGCGCGGCGGTCGTCCAGCAGTGGGGCCTGCCGGACAGCCTGGTCCTCACGATCCAGCACCACCACAACCCGGGCATGCTCGCCGAGCTCGACGACGACGTCGCCCGGACCTGCGCCCTCACGACCGTCACGAGCATGGCGCTGTCGAAGCTCGGCGTGGGTCGCTCCCGCCCGATCGAGGACCTCGACCTCGCGGCCCAGCCCGCGTGGGCCTTCCTCGATCTGACCGAGGCCGACGTCGAGCCGATCCTGACGCTGTGCGCGGATCGCATCAAGGACAGCCAGGACGTCGCCACTTGAGGCCGCCCTTCGGTTTTCCCGAAGTCCCGATTTCGGCCATCTGCGCCCTTTGCTGCTAGGGTAGGCGCGATCGGCGCCGGACCTCCCGGTCCGCAGCACGCCCGCGACCCCGCGTGACGCCGCTGTCGGCGCGCCCGATCTCGCCTGGATCGCGCCCCGACCAGCCAAGACGCGGAGTCCCCATGTCCCTCGACGAATCCGTCCGCCAGGAAATCACCGACACGATCGAGTCGAACGAGGTCGTGCTCTTCATGAAGGGCAATCGCCGCTCGCCGCAGTGCGGCTTCTCGGCGACCGTCGTCGGCATCCTCGACTCGATGCTCGAGACCTATCACACGGTCGACGTGCTGTCGGCGCCGCACATTCGCGACGGGATCAAGACCTTCTCGTCCTGGCCGACGATCCCGCAGCTCTACGTGAAGGGCGAGTTCGTCGGCGGCTGCGACATCGTCCAGGAGATGATGGGCAACGGCGAGCTCTACGAAGCGCTCGGCCTCGAGCCCGTCGAGGTCGTGCAACCGAAGATCACCGTGACCGACGTCGCGGCGAAGGCCCTCGCGGGCGCGGCCGCGGAGCACGGCGGCGGCGGGCGCGAGCTCCACCTCTCGGTCGACGCGACCTTCCAGGCGCATCTCTCGATCGCGCCGCGCACCCCGGCGGACGTCGAGGCGATCGTCGAGGGCGGCGGCGCGGGCATGACGCTGCTCCTCGACCCGATGTCGGCGGGCCGCGCGGACGGCATCAAGATCGACGTCGCCGACACGCCGAACGGCCAGGCCTTCAAGGTCGACAACCCGAACGCACCGAAGGTCCAGCAGATGTCCGTCGCGGACCTGAAGCGCGCGATCGACTCGGGCGAGGCGATGGAGCTCCTCGACGTGCGCACCCCGGAAGAGCGGGCGATCGCCGCGATCCCCGGCGCCGTCCTGCTGAACGAGACCGAGGCGGCCCGGATCGAAGGCCTGTCCCGGGACTCGAAGCTCGTCCTCTTCTGCCACCACGGCGGTCGCTCGCAGCAGGCGGCGGAGCAGTTCGTCTCCCTCGGCTTCACGCAGGTCTTCAACGTGGTCGGCGGGATCGATGCCTGGAGCCAGGAGATCGACCCGGACGTCCCGCGCTACTGAACCTTCGACTGCGGGCGCTCGGCGAGAAGCGCGCGCGACTCGGCGAACTCGAACCCATCGGAGCTGCGTCACCATGGCACTGCAGATCATCAACGCTGGACCGCCGCCGGAGGAGATCGCGGAGCAGATCCGCGCGGCGATCGCGGGGAAGCTGCCGGAGGCGGTGATCGACGTCCGGCCCCAGGGTCCGGGCCACTTCGAGATCACCGTGACCGACCAGGCCTTCGACGGCCTGAACCGGGTCAAGCAGCAGCAGCTCGTCTACGGCGCGATCACCGACCTGATGGCCGGCGCGAATCCGCCGGTCCACGCGGTCGATCGTCTGGAGTGCCTCGTCCCCTAGGCCGAGGGCGCGACGATGACCCTGACCGGGACCGACTCCCCGCCTGCGGCCGGCCGCGCGCGGGGTCTCGACCTCGAACTGTGCCTGGGGATGCACAGTCGAGTGTCGGTTCGTGCTGAAATGGACCGAGTTGTTTGATTCAGAACTCATTCCGGTCTAGAACTGCACGCCCTGCCGTCGTGCACCGCTTCCGGTCCGGCTCTCGGTCGCGCGCGGCGGGTCTCTCCTCATCGACCGCCCACGACCGCTCGCGCCCCCGCCGCCCCGGTGCGGGAGCCCGTCCGGCACGAGGACCCGCAGCATGTCTCGTCCCGCGCGCCCGCGCCTCACCACGCCCCTCTCCCTTCTTCTCTACGTGGCCCTGCTGGCCGCCCTGCCGACCGCGGCGATGGCCGACGAGCTCGACAGCGGGGACACGGCCTGGATCCTGGCCTCCACGGCCCTGGTCCTCTTCATGACGCTGCCCGGGCTGGCGCTCTTCTACGGGGGACTGGTCCGGACGAAGAACGTGCTCTCCGTCCTGATGCAATGCCTCGCGCTCACCGCGTTGATGACGTTGCTCTGGCTCGACCTCGGCTACAGCCTCGCCTTCGGAACCGAGGGAATGGCCCCGGGACAGACGAACCTCCATTCGTTCGTCGGCAGCCTCGACAAGATGTTCCTCTCCGGTGTCGGCACGGAATCGATGAGCGGCACGATCCCGGAGATCCTCTTCTTCGTCTTCCAGTGCACCTTCGCGGTCATCACGCCTGCCCTCATGGTCGGCGCCTTCGCCGAGCGCATGAAGTTCTCGGCCGTGATGCTCTTCTCCGCGATGTGGCTCTTCGTCGTCTACGTCCCGATCTGCCACATGACCTGGGGCGGAGACGGCGGACTCTTCTGGGACTGGGGCGTGATCGACCTCGCCGGCGGCATCGTCGTCCACATCACCGCCGGCGTCTCCGCCCTGGTCGCGGCGATCGTGATCGGCCCGCGCAAGGGCTACCCGACCACGCCGATGCCTCCGCATAACTTGACGATGTGCGTGACCGGGACGGGCATGCTCTGGGTCGGTTGGTACGGATTCAACGGCGGCTCCGGCCTCGCCGCGAACGGGGCGGCGGCGATGTCCATCACGGTGACCCACGTCTCCGCGTCGACGGCGGCGCTGACCTGGATGTTCATCGAGTGGTGGAAGCACGGGAAGCCGTCCGTGCTCGGCATCGCGACCGGCGCGATCGCCGGCCTCGCCGCCGTGACCCCGGCCGCGGGCGTCGTCGGTCCGATGGGCGGCTTCGCCATCGGCCTCTCGTCCGGCGTGGTCTGCTTCCTCGCTTCGACGAGCCTCAAGACCCGGCTGGGATACGACGACAGCCTCGACGTGTTCGGCGTCCACGGCGTCGGCGGATTCGTCGGCACGATCCTGGCCGGCGTCTTCGGCGCATCGGCCCTCGGCGGCCTCGTCGACGACATGTCGATCGGCTCCCAGGTCGGCATCCAGCTCCTCGCGGCGCTGATCACCGCGGCCTGGGCAGCGACCGCCGGCTTCGTCCTCCTCAAGGTCACCGACGCGATCGTCGGTCTCCGCGTCGACGAAGAAGCGGAGTCCCGGGGCCTCGACCTCTCCGAACACGAAGAGCGCGGCTACATCCTCTAGGGCGCGGCGGGGCACGGCGCCGTGGTGCCCTGCCCCGCCGATGTCCCGCCTGCGTGGCGCAGCGCGCCGCGCGACAAGGACCCATTTCCATGAAGCTCGTCCAGGCCATCATCAAACCCTTCAAGCTCGACGACGTGCGCGATGCCCTCTCGCAGGTCGGCGTCGAAGGCCTGACCGTCACCGACGCCCGAGGCTTCGGTCGTCAGAAGGGCCACACCGAGGTCTACCGCGGCGCCGAGTACGAAGTCGATCTGCTGCCCAAGAGCCTGCTCGAGGTCGTCGTCCGGGACGATCAGCTCGCGTCGGTCGTCGGCGCGATCTCCGACACG
>JAUIMK010000202.1 GCA_030432735.1 bacterium | reverse complement strand
GCTCGAGGAGCTCGCCGCGTTCCAGGAGCAGGTGGCCGAGGTCGAGGACGAGCTCGGCGAGACGGGTCGCGTGCTGATCCGATACTCCGGGACCGAGAACAAGGCACGGGTCATGGTCGAAGGCCGCGAGGAAGCGCGGGTCCACGAGATCGCGAACCAGCTGGCGAGCAAGCTGAAGGCCGCGCTCGCGGCGGGCAGCTGAAGTGCGCGTCGTCCTCTCTCTCGACAGCTGGCCGGTGCTCCGGGATTTCGCGGCGAGTGACCGCAGCGAGCTCGGCGCGGCGGCGAGTCTGGCCGAGCTGGCGGGGGTGGACGCCCTGCGGCTCTCCGTCAACGAAGACCTCGTTCCGGTCCGCGAGACCGACGTCGACACGCTTCGTCGCACGGTGCGCTCGATGGAGCTGCGCATGCCGGTCTCCCAGAGTCTGCTCAAGATTCCGCTCGAGGCGCGACCGGATCGGGTCGTGCTCGTAGGCGAGCGGCACGCGGAGGCCGGGCAGGCGCCGCCGGTGGACGCCCGGGTCGCGGGTCAGGCGCTCGGCACCGTGCTCCGCGCCCTCGAGGACGCGGGCATCCCGACGAGCGTCCGCGTCGCGCCGGATCCCGACGCGATCCGCGCGGTCCACGCCCAGGGCGTGACGGACGTCGAGCTCTTCACGGGACACGTCGTCGATCTCCCGGAGGCCGAACGCCGCGCGGCCCTCGTCACCCTCGGCGACACCGCGCGCCTGGCGAGCAAGCTCCGCCTCGGCCACGCGGTCGCCGGAGGCCTCGACGATCGCAGCGTCGGAGAAGTGCTGGCGGCCGCTCCCTCGGTCGAGCGCGTCGTATTCGGGCGGGGTCTGGCCCGCCGCGCGCTGCTCGTCGGGCTCGACCGCGCGATCCGCGATTTCCGCGACCGCATGCGATAGGCCCGCTCCGCCATCGGCTCACGAACGTGAACGCCGGCACTCGCGGTGCCCGACCGGCTACCCTGCCCGGAGCGCGCGTGGTGCCCCGGGCCCGGGACGCGCGGGAGGTCCGATCCGTGAGTGCAGCCGAGAAGAGCGAGAGCGTCGCGCGGCCGCCGATTTCGCTGCGCGACAGCGGCGTCTGGCGGCTCGTCTCCGCGCAGGAGATGCGCGCACTCGACGAAGCGACGATCGAGGGCCGCGGGGTGCCCGGCGAGGTGTTGATGGAGAACGCCGGCCGGGCCCTGGTCGAACCGGCGATGCACCTGCGCGCCCGATCCGCGCGGCCGGACGGGACGATCCTCGTGCTCGCGGGCGCGGGGAACAACGGCGGCGACGGCTTCGTCGTGGCCCGCCATCTCTTCGGCGAGGGCGTCTGCGTCGAGGTCGTACTGGTCGGCGAGGAGAGCCGGCTCCCGCCGGACGCCGCCGCGAACTGGCGACGCCTCGGCGCGGCCGGCGTGCCCGCCCGTGCGGTCGCCGCTGCCGAGGCTCCGGCGTTCGTCGCGCCGCGACTCGAGTCCGCGAGCGTCGTGGTCGACGCGCTCTTCGGGACGGGTCTGCAGCGCGATCTCACGGACGGGTACGCGGCGGTCGTGGAGGCGGTGAACGCCGCGCGCCCGCGCGGGCTCCGGGTCCTCGCGGTCGACTCGCCCTCGGGCATCGAGAGCCTGACCGGCGCGGTGCTCGGCGCCGCGATCGTCGCCGACGAGACGATCACGATCTCGCTCCCGAAGCTCGGGCTGGTCCTCGAGCCCGGCGCGCGTCATGCCGGTGCGATCCGGGTCGCCCGGATCGGGATCGTGGATCCCGACCCCGGCGACGCGGACCGGGTCGAGCTGTGGAACGCCCGGGCCGCCGCGGCTCGCTTCCCCGATCGCGGGGCCGCGGGTCACAAGGGCACCTTCGGACACGTGCTCGCGATCGCGGGGTCGACCGGGAAATGCGGCGCCGGGGCGCTCTCGACGCGCGCCGCCGCGCGGGCGGGGGCCGGGCTCGTCACCCTCGCGTATCCCGCCGGACTGGAGCCGGAGCTGGCGGCGCTGCCCGTGGAGGTGATGAGCGCACCGGTGGCGTCGACCGGGGACGGGGGCTTCGCGTCGGCGGCGGAGAAGGCGCTGCTCGAGCTCGCCGAGGCCCGGGACGTCGTCGCGCTCGGGCCCGGACTGGGGCGCCACCCGGAGACCGACGCGCTGGTGCAGAAGCTCGTGACGGGGATCGAACGCCCGCTGGTCCTCGACGCGGACGGCCTGAACGCGATCGCGAGCGCGCCGGAGCGGCTTCGTGAGCGGCGTGCGCCGACGGTGATCACGCCGCATCCGGGGGAGGCCGCGCGTCTGCTCGACGTGGCGACCCGCGAGGTGAACGCCGACCGCCTCGCCGCGGCGCGTCGACTGAGCGAGCGGACCGGGGCGGTCGCGGTCCTGAAGGGCGCACGCACGATCATCGCGGCACCGGAGGGACAGGCGATCGTCACGCCGACGGGCGGGCCCGCGCTCGCGACCGGGGGAACCGGCGACGTCCTGACGGGGATCATCGCGGCCCTGCTCGCGTCCGGCCTCGCGGCGCCGGACGCGGCGGCCCTCGGCGCCTGGTGGCACGGCGCGACGGCGGACGGACTCCCGGTGCGCGAGACCGGCTTCGGGCTGCTGGCGAGCGAGCTCGCGGATGCGCTGCCCGGGGCGGCGCGAGCGATTCGCGAAGGGGCGCAGGTCGGTGCGAACGATCAGGAGGGCGAGCCGGGTGGCATCCTGGACCTTCGTTTCCCGGGACCCTGAGGAGACGCGCGCGATCGCGCGGGAGCTCGGGCGTGCGATCGGGGCGGACGGGGCAGTGCTCGCGCTGATCGGGCCGCTCGGGGCGGGCAAGACCGTGTTCGTGAAGGGCCTCGCGGAGGGCCTCGGCCTCGATCCACGGAGCGTATCGTCGCCGACCTTCGTGATCGCCCAGCAGTATCCGCTGCCCGAGGGTGCGGAGGCCCTGCATCACGTCGACCTCTATCGCCTCGAGGAGGAAGACGAGCTCGTGAACGTCGGCTTCGACGACATGCTCGCACCCGGCGGCGTCCTCGCCGTCGAGTGGGCGGACCGCTTCCCGGGCGTCCTCGGCCGCGACCAGCTCCGGATCGAGCTCGAAGGCCCGAGCGCCGCCGAGGCCGACGGCACCGACGCCACCCTCGGTCGGCCCACGGGCCCGGGGCGGCGGACACGCGTCACCCCTGTCGGGACGTTCAGCGAGCGCCTCGCGGCGGACTGGTTCGAGCGGGTCGAGGCGCGGGCCGGCGGGGCCAGCGAGGCCGGAGGCTTCGAGCGTCTGGCGGCGCTCGTCACGCTGGTGCTCGCGGCCGGGGCGGTGCTCGTCGCGGGGATCGAGGCGGTCGGCCCCGCGCGGCTCGGGCAGGGGGGAACCTGCAGCGTGCTCGCCGCACGCGCCGCCGACGGCTACGGCACGACCCACGCGGTCTGCCTCGAGCTCGATGAGGCGACGTCCGTCGCGGGCCCGGCTGGCGTCGCCCGGCTCGTGAACGGCGATCGGCTCGACGTGAACCGTGCGCCCGAGGCCTGGCTCGAGGCGCTCCCCGGTGTGGGACCGGTGCGGGCCGCGGCGATCGTCGCCACACGGCGCGTCTCGCCCTTCCGGACGATCGACGAGCTCGAGCGGGTGCCGGGGATCGGTCCGGCGACCCGCGCCCGACTGGCGGCCTTCGTCGAGGTGAAGGGCCGCGCGGAGGTCCGCGATGGCGCAGGGTGAGCGGACCGACACCGGCTTCGACGCCGAGGAGCCCGCCCGGCCGACCCTCGCGGAACGGTGGGGCCGGGTCGAGGCGTTCTTCGAGCACGAGCTCTGGCGCAGCGACCCGGACGAGAGCTTCGTCCATCGGGGGCTGCGGTCGGCGGTGCAGCTCGTCGCGCTGACCGTGCGCGGCTTCTACGCCGATCACCTGCTGCTCCGCGCGAGCGCGCTCACCTACGTGACGGCGCTCTCGATCATCCCGATGCTCGGCGTGATCATCGCGATCGTCGGCGCGCTCGGCGGCGACGAGACCCTCGTCGAGTTCGCGATCGACCAGCTGACGACCGTGGCGCCGGAGGTGCGAGAGACCGTCCGGGAGTTCGTCGGCCGGCTCGACTTCGCGAGCTTCGGGACGGTGGGGGGCGCCGTCGTCTTCGGGACGGCGATCTTCGCGCTGCGCCACCTCGAGGCGACGCTCAACGAGATCTGGGGCGTGGCCTCCGCGCGGAGCTGGGCCCGTCGCTTCTCGGACTATCTCGCGGTCCTGATCGTCGCGCCGGTCTCGACCGGCGTCGCGGTCAGCCTCGCGACCACGCTCCAGAGCGCGCGGGTCGTCGAATGGCTCCTCGAGGACCCGACCTTCGCCTGGCTCTACGGCATCGGGCTGCAGCAGGTCCCGGTCTTCGTTCTCTTCCTGGGCTTCACGTTCCTCTACTGGTTCTTCCCCAACACCCAGGTCCGGATTCGCGCCGCGGCGCTCGGGGGGCTCGTCGCGGCGATCCTCTTCTCCGCGGCGCGGACGATCTACGTCGACTTCCAGGTCGGCGCCGCGACGTACGAGACGGTCTTCGGGGCGCTCTCGGCGATTCCGCTGATCCTGGCGTGGCTCTACGCGTGCTGGGCGGTGTTGCTGCTGGGGGCCGAGGTGGCCTTCGCGGCCCAGAACCTGGCCTTCGCCCGCCGGGAGATGCGCTACGGCGAGGCCGGCGTCGCCGAGCAGGAGGCCATCGCCCTCGAGATCGCGGTGGCGATCGCGCGCTGCTTCCGGGCACGGGCGAGGCCGCCGACCGCGGAGAATCTCGCGGACGTCCTCGACGAGCCGGTTCGGCTCGTGCGCCGGCTCTGCGAGGGGCTCGAGGACGCGGGGCTCGTGATTCCGGTCGCGACCGAAGACGGCGTGGACCCGGGCTTCGTGCCCGCCGGACCGATCGACGAGATCACCGTCGGCGCCGTGCTGCGCGCGGCGCGCGGGGACGTGTACGGTTCCGGGGAGCACGCGTTCGCGCGCAGCGACGCGGTGGCGCGACTGATGGAGCGTCTCGAGGACGCCTGGGGCGGGGTCGCGGACGAGACGACCCTCGCCGCGCTCTCGAAGACCTCTGGAACGGAGTCCCCCAGGTGAGGATCTATCTCGACCACAACGCCACCACGCCGGTCCGCGACGAGGTCGTCGACGCGATGGCGGACGTGCTTCGAAACGGCTTCGGCAACCCCTCGAGCGTCTACGAGGAGGGAGCCTACGCACGGGCACGGCTCGAGGCGGCGCGTGCGCAGATCGCATCGCTGCTCGGCGCGGACGCGAGCGAGATCCGTTTCACGAGCGGCGCCACCGAGGCGAACAACACGCTCCTGCTGGGGCTGCTCGAGCCGGGCGACCACGTGGTGACGACCGCGATCGAGCATCCCTCGGTCCTGGCGCCGCTCGAGCTGCTCGAGGCGAAGGGCGTCGGGGTCACGCGGGTCCCGCCGGACGCGGACGGCTGCGTCGCCGCGGGCGACGTGCTCGACGCGATCGGTCCGTCGACGAAGCTGGTGAGCGTGATCTGGGCGAACAACGAGACCGGTGCGCTGCAGCCGGTCGAGGCGATCGCCGAGCGCGCACGGTCGCGAGGCGTGCTCGTCCATTCGGACGCGACCCAGGGCGTCGGCAAGCTCGTCATCGATCTCTCTCGCGTGCCCCTCGACTACCTGTCGACCTCGGCGCACAAGCTCGGCGGGCCGAAGGGCGCCGGCGCGCTCTTCGTTCGCGACGGTCGCGATGTGCCCGCCTACCTGCTCGGGGGCGGACAGGAGAAGGGCAAGCGGGGCGGCACCGAGAACGTCGCGGGGCTCGTCGGATTCGGGGTGGCGTGTGCGCTGGCGGAGGCCGAGCTCGACGATCGGCTCGCTCGCTACGCGTCGCTCCGGGATCGTCTCTGGCAGGGCCTGCGGGAGGCGGTCGGCGGGCTGCGCTGGAACGGGGATCCGAAGCGTACGCTCGTGAACACCCTGAACGTCGAATTCGAAGGCGTGGCCGGGGAGGTGCTGGTCCAGGCCCTGGATCTCGAGGGCGTCGCCGTGTCCGCCGGCGCGGCCTGTCACTCGGGGTCGATCGATCCCTCGAAGGTCCTGACGGCGATGGGACGGTCCCCGGAAGAGGCGCGCGCCAGCCTGCGCTTGTCGGTTGGGCACGGTCTCGACGAGGCCGCGATCGACGAAGCCGTGGCACTCTTCGCGCGGCTGGTGCCGCGGGTGCGCGAGCGGGGGAACGCGTGAGCACGGAATCCGCCGAGCGCGTGCGGACGACGCCTGCCGAGCGCGTCGTGGTCGCGATGTCGGGTGGCGTGGACTCCTCCGTCGCGGCGGCGATGCTCGTCGAGGAGGGCGTCGACGCGATCGGCGTGACGATGAAGCTCTCGGAGAGCGAGTCGCGCTGCTGCTCGCTCGAGGACGCGGACGACGCCCGGCGCGTGGCCGAGCGGATCGGGATCAGGTTCTACGTCGCGAACTACGCCGAGGCCTTCACCGAGGAAGTGGTCGAGCCCTTCGCCGACGACTACCTCGCCGCGCGCACGCCGATTCCCTGCATCGCGTGCAACCGCTCGTTCAAGTTCGACCACCTGCTCGACCGCGCCCGGGTCTTCGGCGCCGATCGCGTGGCGACGGGACACTATGCGCGTCTCGAGCACGACCCGACGACCGGGGATGCCAGGCTCTTCCGGGGGCGCGATCGGCAGAAGGACCAGAGCTACTTCCTCTTTCCGCTCACCCAGGCGCAGCTGCGCGCGGCGTCGTTTCCGGTCGGGGACTTGACCAAGGAGCAGGTGCGGGCTCGCGCCCGGGATCTCGGGCTCGGCACGGCCGAGAAGCCCGAGAGCCAGGAGATCTGCTTCGTCCCGGACGGGGACTACGCGAAGGTCGTCGAACGTCTGCGCCCCGAAGCGCGTCGGCTCCGCGGCGAGATCGTCGACGAATCGGGGCACGTCCTCGGGGAGCATCGAGGCGTCCATCACTTCACCGTGGGCCAGCGTCACGGCCTCGGCATCTCCGCCGATCGGCGCCTGTACGTGCTGCGGCTCGACCCTCGCGAACAGAAGGTCGTGGTCGGCGGCGTCGAGGGACTCGACTGCGGGCGCGCCTCCGTCGACCGGGTGAACTGGATCGCCTGCGCGCCGCCCTCCGCGCCCCTTCGCGTGCGCGTGCAGGTGCGCCACCGGCATTCCGCCGTCCTCGCGACGGTCACGCCGTCCGCCGACGCGACGGCGGAGATCGCCTTCGAAGAGCCGGTCCGCGCGGTCGCGCCGGGACAGGCGGCGGTCTTCTACGACGCGTCGAACGACGAGGAAGTGATCGGAGGCGGCTGGCTCTTGCGGGGGAGCGCGTGAGCGAAGAGCAGGCTCGGAGTCGTTCGCGAGAGGACGCGGGCGGAGAGGACGAGCGGGCGCTCGCCGTCGCGGGGCTCGAGGAAGCCCTCGGCCATCGCTTCGCGGATTCGTCGCTCCTCGAGACGGCGCTCCGGCACGCCTCCTACGCCCACGAACGGGTCCGCGACGCCCGCGACGACGACGATCCGGAGCGCGAGAGCAACGAGCGCCTGGAGTTTCTGGGCGACGCGGTCCTGGCGCTGGTCGTGGCGGAGGCGCTCTATGCCGCGAAGCCCGATTGGCGGGAAGGGGCGCTCACACGCGCGCTCCACGCGATCGTCGAGGGGCGGAGCCTCGCGAGCCTGGCGGAATCCCTCGGCGTCGGGGCGGTGATGCGCCTGGGGCGGACCGAGGAGAGCTCCGGGGGCGCTTCGAAGCCCAAGGTGCTCGAGGACGCGATGGAAGCGCTGATCGGGGCGCTGTATCTCGACGGTGGCATCGACCCGGTTCGTCGCTTCGTCGGCGCGCGATTCTCGAAGGCCCTCGCGGAGGATGCCGCGTTGGTGGAGCGGGACCCGAAGACCGAGCTGCAGGAGCGGCTGATGCGCGAAGTCGGTGAGTTCCCGTCGTACCGGCTGACGAACGATTCCGGAATCGAGGGGGACGACGTCCGCTTCTCGGTCGAGGTCGTCTCGAAGGGCGAGGTGCTCGGCCGCGGGACGGACCGGACCAAGCGCCGCGCGGAGAAGGCGGCCGCGCGCGAAGCCCTGGCGGCGACGCTCGATTCCGCGGAGGACGATTGAGATGGGTGACGGATTCAAGGCGGGCTTCGTGGCGCTCCTCGGGCCGCCCAATGCGGGCAAGTCGTCCCTGTTGAACGCGCTGCTCGGAATGCGCCTCGCGATCGTGAGCGCGAAGCCGCAGACCACCCGCAGTCGGATCCTCGGAATCCTGCCGCGGGAAGGGGCGCAGATCCTCTTCCTCGACACGCCGGGCCGTCACCGCAGCGAGAAGAAGCTGAACGAGGCGCTCAACGAAGTCGTCGACGAGGTCGCGCGCGACAGCGAGGTCGCGCTCCTCCTGGTCGATCGGACGACGGGCTGGACGGAGATCCACGACGAGATCGCGGCGGCGCTCGAGAAGCTCGGTCGACCGACGATCGTCGTCGGGACGAAGGAGGACCTCGGCCGCGCGCGCAACGCACCCTGGCCGATGCCCGAGGTTCCGGCGTCCTGGCCCCAGCTCTCGGTCTCGGCGAAGTCGGAGAGCGGACTCGAGCCGCTCCTCGACGCGATCGTCGAGGCGCTTCCGGAGTCGCCGCCGCTCTACGGAGAGGACGAGCTCACGGATCGGCCGATGCGCTGGCTGTGTGGTGAG
>JAUIMK010000535.1 GCA_030432735.1 bacterium | reverse complement strand
TCCGCGTCCGAGCGTCGCAGCCAGGCCATGCCGCCGGCGACGAGGACGACGATTCCGAAGACGAGCATCGGGTCGATCCCCTCGAAGGGATTCGAGACGGTCGGGGACTCCTCGGACGGCGCGTCGGGGGCCTCGTCGCGGTTCCGGTCCCGCCGCCATCGCCGAAAGAGTCCCCGCAGCGCGCCGATCTGGTCGGCGCTGTCGAAGTCGACGACGCGCTGGAACCACCAGAGCTCGATCGCCGAGCCGAGCTGTGCCATGCGGAGCAAGAGCGAGGGGTCTTCCGAGGCCCGCAGGCGCAGATCCGGCGGCGTCGGATCGAAGCGCACCCAGCCCGCCTCGGCGAAGTGGATCTCGACCCAGGCGTGGGCGTCCGCCCGAGAGACCTCGACGAAGCCGCCGACCTCGTTCGGCAGGCCACCGGCGAATCCGTTCACGAGGCGCGCGGGAAGTCCGGCGCTGCGGGCGAGGACGACCATGGCGCTCGCGAAGTACTCGCAGTGCCCTTCGAGCTCTCCGAGCAGGAAGGCCTCGATCGGCGAGGTCTGGTCGTCACCGAGGGGCGGCGGTGCGTCGGTGTAGCGCCCGTCCCGGCGCAGGGCGTCGCGCAGGGCGAGGGCGCGCTCGAAATCGGTTGCCTGGCCCGCGACGAGCGAAGCGGCCCGGGCTTCCACGCGTGGGTCGAGGTCCGGGAGCGCCAGATAGCGCATCGCCGGCCGAGCCCCGCCCGGCCGCGGCTCGAGCGGGGGCGTTGCCACGTCCGCGCGCAGACGGACGGCGTCGCGCTCGGAGGGCCGGCTCCAGATGGTGTACCGGATGCGCTCGTCGCCGCGGCCCGGCAGGTAGAGCCCGTCGTTGCGATCGCGTTCGAGCCCCTGGAAGGGCCCCTCGATGCGAAGCGCTTCGCCGGGCGTGAAGAGGACGCCGGCTTCGACGGGCTCGCGCAGGATGCGCTGGGCGACGAGGGAGGACGAGGCTTCGAAGGCATCGGGCTCGAGGACGATGCCGAAGCGTCCGACGCCGGGGACCGGGCGGCGGGAGGCGACGCGTTCCTCGCTCGAGATGGACCAGTCGCGGCCGTCGAAGGCATCGAAGGCGAGGCCGCGCCAGTAGGCCTGGTCCGGCGCGGGCAGGGGCGCCTCGTCGGTCGCGCTCTGTACGCGCAGCACGACGCTCCGGTCCTTGCGGATCCGGCCTACGGTGCCGAGGGAGACGCGGTCGCTGAAGCCCGAGAGGGCGATGTTCGGACCGCCTCCGCCGCGCACGAGATTGCCCTTCAGGCGCGGCAGCGTCACGAAGAGCACGCCGGCGAGGACGAGGGAGGCGGTCGTCGCGAGGATCGTCGTTCGCCGCAGGTCGCGGGTGATCACCCGGGAGACGGAGGTGGGGTCGCCCGCTTCGGCGGCTTCGATCGCCAGCGTATGGACGAGGAGCGTCCAGGTCACCGTGACGAGGAAGACCACGAGCAGCGGCGTGAAGAAGACGCTGTCCGTCAGGTTCGAGGCGAGGATCACCTGGAAGAGCGACAGCGCGACGAGGACGAACTCCGATTTGCGGGGTCGCGCATCGAGGAGCTGCAAGCCCTGGGCGAGGGAGGTGAAGTAGGCGAGGGAGATCGTCGCCGGGTTGCCG
>JAUIMK010000534.1 GCA_030432735.1 bacterium | reverse complement strand
CCTCGACCGCCACGGACTCCTCGCCCCCCTCGGCGCCACGATCTTCTCCGACGAGTGGAGTCTTCCGAAGCCGCATCCTCGCGTCTTCCAGGCCGCCCTCGAGGCCCTCGAGGTGCCGCCGGAGCAGGCGGTGCACGTCGGCGATCTCCGACGGACGGACGTCGCCGGCGGACGCGGCGCCGGGATGGGCACGATCCGGATCCGGGCGACCCACGACGACGACACTCCGCTCGCGGACGCGGACCACGTAGTGGACTCCCACGCCGAGCTGCTCCGGGTCCTCGGCCTGTCGGCGTAGCTCCCGTCGCGATCCGCCGCTCCCTCCCGCTGGCCGCCCGGCCTAGCCCGTGAAGCCGGGGGGCCAGGCCGCGAGGCGCTCCTCGATCCTGTCCGCGTTGTCCTCGATCGGCCGGGAGGTATCGAGCGTGAGACGCTCGTCGGGAGGCAGATCCGCCGCCGACTCCCACTGCGCGCGCATCTCGTCGGCGATCGCGACCCAGTCGTCGATCGCCACGCCGTCGCGCCGGGCCCGCTCTGCGAGCCGCTCGCGCTGCACCGCGCGCGAGACCTGCGCCTCGACGAAGAGAAAGGGCATCCCGAAGCGCGCCGCGAGGGCCCGCGCCCCGGAACGCTGGTCCCGGGAACGGAAGCAGCCGTCGACCACCACCGGACGACCGGCCTCGAGCACCTGCGCCGCGCGGCGCAGCACCTCCCCGTAGACACGCTCCCCGAAGCCCGGCGCGTAGGAACGCTCCCAACGCATCTCGTGGAGATCCTCGTTCAGTCGCGATCCGATCAGGTAGTCCCGGGTCGCGTCGGAACCGACGACCGGCGCGCCGATCCGGCGCGCCACGTGTCGCGCGACGGTGCTCTTGCCACTCGCGACCTGTCCTCCCATCGCCACCACCATCGGCGGCAGGATCGGGGGGCGCGGCTGCGCGAGCGCGAGGGCCAGGAATCGCTGCGCCCGCTCGCGATATCGCCGCTCCGTCTGCGATCCGGCGACGGACAGATCCGCGCAGAGCCAGTCGAGCTTCGCCCGGATCGATGCGCGCAGGCTCGCATGAAAGTCGAGCAGCGGGTAGAGGTCGAAGTCGTTGGCGAGCCGCGCGTACTCGGCGACGAAGCCTTCGGCGAGGTCGGTGCGGCCGCGTCCCGCGAGGTCGGTCGCGAAGAACGCGACGTCCGCCGCCACGTCGACGTCCCGCGCGCGCGGCGCGATCTCGAGCCCCGCCAGGATCCGGACGCCGCCCGCGTCGTCGATGAAGACGTGGTCGAGCGTGAGCTCACCGTGCCCCTCTCGAATCGATCCGTTCGCAGCGCGCCGGACGAGGCGTTCGGACTCGCGATCGACGAACGCGAGCTGCCAGGCTTCCGCGCGCGCGCACTCCTCGGGCAGGGGCGCGCGATGCGACACGTCCGGGGCGTAGGCGCGCAGCCGGATCAGGCGGCGGAGTCGTTCGAGGGCCACCCCCGGATCGACGGACGCACCGCGCGCCCGCTCGTGGAATCGAGCCAGATACCGCGCGACCGCGGCCAGATGCGCGTCGGAGAGGCGCCCGGCTTCGAACCGATCGGCCGCGCGATCCGCATCCGGCAATCGGGCCATCAGTAGCGCCCAATCGAGGGCGTTCTCCGGATCTCC
>JAUIMK010000201.1 GCA_030432735.1 bacterium | reverse complement strand
GCCAAGGGGCGCCGAAAGGGCTCGGGGCCGGTTTGCGAACTCGTTCCCATTGAGGAGGTGGCCCAGGCCGTCGACTGGCTTCGCGAGCACGGCGGTCGCTGAGGACGAAGGGGTCCGTGTCGCGGGGCGATCGCCGGTCCGCGGATCGACCGCGCGCCTCGCACGAGTTGTTGTCGCCACACTTCGAGAACGGCGGTAAACGCACGTTTTTGAAGCGTTTTTGGAGATTCCCAGCTTTGACACCCGGTTTGCGCGCGGCTAGATTGCTCGGCATGTCGTCAAGCACCCATTTCGACAGCGCCCAGGAATCGCCCTCTTCTCTCGAAGAGAGCCTCGGCCGCGCGTTCCAGCGGATCGGTCCTGCGATGGAGCTCGTCGAGGTCGCGCTCCGGGATACCGTCGAGTCGCGATCGCAGGTGGTGGGCGACGCGGGCAAGCATCTGCTCGACTCGGGTGGCAAACGACTGCGGCCGGCCCTGGTGATCCTGGCTGCCGAGCTCTGCGGCTACACGGGCCCGCGCCGGATCGAGCTCGCCGCCGCGCTCGAGCTCCTGCACACGGCGACCCTCGTCCACGACGACGTCGTCGATCTCGCGGACGTTCGCCGCGGTCGTCCCTCGGCGAACGCGATCTGGGGCAACCGCCGCGCGGTGCTCGCCGGCGACTTCTTCTATGGGCGGGCTTCGTCGATCGTGATCCAGGACGGGAACCTGGCGATCGTCGAGAGCTACGCGGAAGCGATCCGGCTGCTCGCCGAGGGCGAGCTCCTCCAGCTCGAGCGCAGCTTCGACGTCGACATCACCGAGAAGAACTACTACGAGGTGATCGAGCGCAAGAGCGCGGCGCTGCTCGCGACCTGCTGCGAGATCGGCTCCCTGCTCGGCGAGGTGACCCGAGGCGAACGCAACCGGATCACCGAGTTCGGCAAGCAGCTCGGGACGGCCTTCCAGCTGAAGGACGACTGCCTCGACTACGAGGCCGACCTCGCGACGATGGGCAAGGCGCCCTACGCCGACCTTCGCGAGGGCAAGATCACGTTGCCGCTGATCCTGACGCTCAAGCGGGCGCGGGTCGCCGAGAAGGATCACGTCGCGAGCGTCCTCAAGAGCGCGGCGCGACTCGCGGACGAGCACGGCGGCAAGGCGCCGGAAGGCGCGCCGGAGCTCGAGTTCGAAGAGATCGCGGAGCTCGTCGACCGCTACCACGGCGTGACGGATACCCAGAAGCGAGCCGAGGAACACATCGGCCGCGCGCTCGAAGCGATCGCGCCCTTCCCCGACGGTCCCGCGAAGGAAGCCCTCTTCGCCGCAGCGAAGTTCTCCGTGCTGCGCGACCGCTAGGCGGGCCGCCGATCGGCGCGTGTCCTGCGCGCGCCCTCCCCGTGAATCCATTCGCCCCAGGTCCCGGGGAGATCGATTCCATGTCCTTTCTTTCCACGGGTCGTGGCGTGGCCATTCGCCGCGGCGCAGCGACGGGGCACGGTGCGCCGGCGTTGCGGAACGTGTTCGCATTCCTGATCGCCGCCCTCTGTCTGGGCTTCGCAGCGACGCCCTCCGTCGCCGCCGATGCCCAGGCGACCGTCGACCTCAATACGGCGACCGCCGAGCAGCTCGAGGCGCTCCCGGGGATCGGCGAGGTCAAGGCGGCGGCGATCCTCGCGGTGCGCGCCGAGCGTGGCGGCTTCAAGTCCGTCGAAGAGCTCGAGAGCGTGCGGGGGATCGGTCCTGCGCTGCTCGGCAAGCTGCGCGGTCGCGTGAAGGTCGGGCCGCCTCGGGGCGGGCAGACCCGAAAGGTGGCTACCAAGTGAAGTCCGGCCGCTGAGCTCGGGTTCCCGAGCTCGGAGAGCCGGGCTCGGACCGCCGGGGCCGCGTGCTCCGGCGGTCCATCGGCTCGGTCCGCAGGCGCGGATCCTCACGGGCACGACAATGCCGCGCGCGGGTGCGCCGACTATGATGGGCCGGCCCCGGCGGCCGGGCCCCGCGTGGAGTGCGCCGGATCCGGACCGCCCGCGACCGGTCGCCGTCCCTTCGGGCGCTCCGGCGAGAGGCTCGCTTGGTTCCCCCCTCCGGAAGCTCGCCGCGATTCGACGGATCCCGCCGGCACGTTCTCGTGCTCGGGGCGGTGGGGTCGATCCTCGCGGCGGCGGCGGCGGCGATTGCGATCGCGATCGCGATCTTGCTCGTGGCGCCTTCGGCACGAGCAGAGGACGGCGACCCTCCGGCGGTGGCGCCGCGCCTGATCTCCCTCAACCCGTCGCTCACCGCGATCATCGTGCGACTCGGTGCAGCGTCGGCCCTCGTCGGCGTCGACGACTACTCCGCGCGGGTGGTCCCGGAGGTGGCGACGCTGCCGCGGGTGGGCGGACTCTTCGATCCCAGCCTCGAATCCGTGGTCGCCCTGGATCCCGATCGCGTGTTGCTGGTCGCGGGCGTCGACCAGGAAGGGCACGCCGCGCGACTCGACCGCGCGGGGGTCGAGGTCGAGGTCTATCCGAACGAGCGCCTCGGCGAGGTCTTCGAGAACATCGATCGCCTCGGCCGATCGCTGGGTCGCGAACCGCAGGCCGCGGCGCGGATCCGTGAGATCCGCGCCATGCAGGCCGCGGTCTCGGTCGCGACCGCCGATCGACCCCGTCCGACGACGGTCGCGGTCGTCGATCGCTCGCCGCTCTATCTCGTCGGGGGCCGCACCTTTCTCGACGAGATGCTCGAAGCCGTCGGTGCGGAGAACCTCGGCCGGACGCTCGCGCCCGGCTATCCGCGCGGATCCATCGAGTGGCTGATCGCCGCGCGGCCGGAGCTGGTGCTCGACATGACGCCCGGTGCCTCGGAGGCACGGACGTTCTGGGGACGTTGGCCGAGTCTGCCCGCCGTGGCGAACGATCGCGTGGTGACGGCCCCGGCGAGTCGCGTGAGCATGCCGGGTCCGGACCTCGACGATGCGCTCAGGACGCTCGCGATCCTGGTGCACGGCGAATCGATCGCGGAGGAGATCGAGGCGGCTCTGCCCGCGGCTCGCGAGGCCCTGGCGGTGCCCGCGCGATGATGCGCCTCTCGCGGACGCGGCTCGTGGTCGTGCTCGGTGTGCTCTTCGCCGCCGTCGTCGCGATCAGCCTCGTCGCTTTGGCGACCGGCCCCTCCGACGTGGGCTTCGCGCAGGTGGTGCGCGTCATCGCGGGCGACCCGAGCGAGGTCGATGCGGCGACCCGCGACATCGTGTTGCGCGTACGGGGGCCCCGCGTCGTGCTCGGGCTCCTGGTCGGCGCCGCGCTCGCGACCGCGGGCGCGGTGTTCCAGGCGCTGCTCCGGAATCCGCTCGCCGATCCGTACGTGCTCGGCGTGTCCGGCGGCGCGGCGCTGGCCGGCATCAGCGTGCTGGCGCTCGGCACGACGCTCGCGCTGCCGACGTCCTCGGTGCCGATGGCGGCCTTCGCCGGCGGTCTGCTCGCGACGAGCCTCCTCTATTGGGTCTCCGGCGGCCGCGGCCGCAGCTCGCCGACCGGGCTGCTGCTGACCGGCGTCGTCTTCAACGCCTTCGCCTCCGCCGGCATCGTCTTCCTCGCCTCGGTGGCCGGCTTCTTCGAGGGATCGCGCATCTTCCTCTGGCTGATCGGCCACCTCTCCGCCGTCGAGATCGATGCCGCCGGCATCGTCGCCGCGAGCGTGTCGCTCGGGCTCGCGACGGCGCTCCTCCTCTCGCGCAGCCTGAACCTGCTCGCGCTCGGGGACGAGTCGGCGGCGCATCTCGGCGTCCCGGTCGAGGCCCATCGACGTTGGCTGCTGCTCGCGACGTCGCTCATGGTCGGTGCCGCGGTCGCCGTTTCGGGGCTGATCGGTTTCGTCGGCCTGATCGTGCCGCACAGCCTGCGCCTCGTGATCGGAAGCGATCACCGCCTGCTGCTCCCCGCGACGGCGCTGACCGGAGCGGGCTTCCTCGTCCTCTCGGACACGGTCGCGCGCACGGTGCTCGACGGGCGGGAGCTGCCGGTCGGCGCGGTGACGGCGATCGTCGGTGGACCGCTCTTCATCTACCTGCTGCGCCGGGCGCAGGCGCGAGGGCCGCTGGCATGAGCACGGCGCTCCGCTTCGAAGGGGTTCGCGCGGACGTGGGCGGACGGACGCTGCTCTCGGATCTCGACTTCGTCGTGCGTCCCGGCGAGGTCGTCGGGCTGATCGGGCGCAACGGCGTCGGCAAGACGACGCTGCTGCGGATCGCCTCCGCCGCCCTCGCCCCCGCCGCGGGTCGCGTGCGCCTCGGCGACGAAGACGTCTCGTCGCTTCCCCGTCGGACCCTCGCGCGACGCATTGCCCTCGTCCCCCAGGATCTGCACGTGCCCTTCCCTTTCCGGGTCGGCGAGCTCGTCCTGATGGGCCGTGCGCCGCACCAGCCGCTGCTCGGTCTCGAGAGCGATGCCGACGTGGCGCGCGCCCTCGAAGCCCTCGATCGCCTGGGCATCGCCGATCTCGCCGACCGCGAGATCACGAGCCTCTCCGGCGGCGAGCGGCAGCTCACCCTCTTCGCCCGCGCCCTGGTCCAGGATCCGGAGATCCTGCTCCTCGACGAACCCACCGCCTTCCTCGACCTGAAGCACCGCGTCGAGGTCCTCGCCGAGGTGCGCGCCTTTGCCGCTCGCGGTCGCGCCGCCCTCGTCGTGTCCCACGACCTGAGCCTCGCGGCCCGGACCTGCGATCGCGTCGTGCTGCTCGGCGAGGGAGGGCTCGTCGCCGCCGGCGCCCCGGCCGACGTCCTCCAGCCTGAGCCCCTGCGCCGCGCCTTCGACATCGAGGCCGAGAGCTTCACCGCCCCGGACGGTCGTCGGGTCGTCGTGCCGCGCATTCCGGACGCCCGGGACTGATTCGCGCGCGGGAGCCGGGGCGTGGGCTGCTAGACTGCGCCCGCCCGGGAGCCCGGGGGGCTCGGGCCTCGCGGTCGACTCCGGTGCGCCCGAAGTACATCGCGCGCGAGGCGCTCGTGTCCGGGTCGAACGAACAGCCCCGCGTGCGATCGGCGCGCGGTTCCAGAGGAGAGGACGGCGATGGCGCAGACGAGCGTCGATCGGGTCGAGGGCAGGGAGATCCTGGACTCGCGCGGCAACCCTACGGTCGAGGTCGAGGTCGTGACCCGCGACGGCGTGCTCGGTCGCGCGGCGGTTCCGTCCGGTGCCTCGACGGGGGCGCGGGAGGCGCTCGAGCTGCGGGACGGGGACGCGAGCCGCTACCTCGGCAAGGGCGTGACCAGGGCGGTCGAGTTCGTGAACGGCGAGCTCGCTGCGGCGGTGAAGGGCATGGCGCTCGGCGGCCTCGACGAGCAGGCGGCGCTCGACGCGAAGCTGATCGAGACCGACGGGACCGAGACGAAGTCGCGCTGCGGTGCGAACGCGCTCCTCGGAATCTCCCTCGCGGCCGCGCACGCCGCGGCGAACGCGACGAAGACGCCGCTCTACCGCTTCATCGGCGGGCCCGAGGCGAACCTCCTGCCGGCGCCCATGATGAACGTGCTGAACGGCGGCGAGCACGCGGACAACTCGGTCGACGTGCAGGAGTTCATGCTCTATCCGCTCGGCGCACCGACCTTCTCGGAGGCGCTTCGCTGGGGCGCCGAGGTCTTCCACACGCTGAAGAAGGTGCTGCTCGAGAAGGGCTACTCGACGGCGGTCGGTGACGAAGGCGGCTTCGCGCCGAATCTTTCGAGCAACGAAGAGGCCCTCGAGCTGATCCTCCAGGCGATCGATCAGGCCGGCTACGAGGCGGGCAAGGACATCTCGATCGCCCTCGATCCCGCGTCGAGCGAGTTCTACGAGGACGGGACCTATCACCTGGCGAGCGAGAACCGGAAGCTCGACAGCGCCGGGATGGTCGAGTTCTGGGCGGACTGGGTCTCGCGCTACCCGATCGTCTCGATCGAGGACGGCCTCGCCGAGGACGACTGGGACGGCTGGGCGACGTTGACGGCGAAGCTGGGGAACCGCTGCCAGCTGGTCGGCGACGACCTCTTCGTGACGAATCCGAAGATCCTGCAGCGCGGCATCGACGAGAAGAGCGCGAACGCCATCCTGATCAAGGTGAACCAGATCGGGACGTTGACCGAGACCCTCGAGGCGATCCGCATGGCGGACGCGGCGGACTTCGGCTCGATCTCGTCGCACCGCTCCGGCGAGACCGAGGACACGACGATCGCGGACCTGGCGGTCGGCGCGGGGACGGGGCAGATCAAGACGGGCTCGATGTGCCGCTCGGACCGGATCGCGAAGTACAACCAGCTGCTGCGGATCGAGTCCCAGCTCGGGTCGGCGGCTCGTTATGCGGGCGCCTCGCGACTGGCGGGTCAGGGATGATTCGTCGGGGGAACGCACGGATCGCGCGCGGGCTCGCCCTGGCGATCGCGGGGGCCGTGCTGGCGCTCTCCCCGATCGCGTCCGCGTACATCCCCCAGGCCGATCGTACGATCCGCGAGATCGCGAAGGTGAACCGGAGCTCGGGACGGAGCCAGGCAATCCAGCTCGAGCTGACGATGCGCGTCGGTCAGCGCGATCCGGTCGCGCGAGGCCAGCTGATCACGCATCCCTCGGGCCTCGCACGGCTCGAGCTCCGCGGGTTCAGCGGCCGCATCGACCGCTACCTGCTCTCGGGAAGCGAGCTCGCCGGGGCGAAGGACGGCTTCCGGATCGAGCGACCCCAGCCGCTGCTCCAGCCGCTCTTCTTCCTCCAGCCGTCGACCTCGTCGACGCTCGAGACGGCGCTCGAGACCTTCGGCGTGCTGAGCGACGTGATCGGCCTCGCGACCTGCGGTGACCAGGACTGCTTCGTGATCGGGGATCCGCGACTCGCCGCACCGCTCTCCGAGCGCGAGTCCGACTACTTCGTCCTCGAAGGCGACGGCGTCCTGCGCGACCCGCTCGGCCCCGATGGCGACGAATACGCGCTGGCGGCGGAGACCCTGCTCGGGACCGACGGCGAGCCGGTCGTCGGTCGAAGGGGGGAGTCGCTGCTCGGGCCGGAGCTCTCGGTTCCCGAGGACACGCTCCTGCCGCGGCTCTGGGTGGACACCGAGGATCTTCAGGTCCGCCGGATCGACCGCGCCAGCGGTGTCTTCACCATCTTCGGTCCGGTCGTCTCGTTCGACCGGCTGATGATCCCCGCCTGGTTCGAGATCCACGAGCCCGGTGCCGAGCCGATCCGCTTCGAGGTCGACCGCGCCGTCCAGGTGAACGCGCCGCCCCAGGCCTTCAGCCGCAAATGGCTGCTCGCGCCGGTGGGGGATCCGCCGGGTGGCGCCGACGGATCCCCGCCGGCCGCGCCGCCGGGCGCCCTTCCGGATTCGCCCTGAGCGCTCCCGGTGCTTCGCCGGGCCGGCCGTTCCGGCCTCTCCAGGAGTCCGGTCTCCGCGGAAATCCTGAAAGATTCCAACAAACCACTCATGCCGATCGGGTAAACGCCCGATCCCATCGGCAAGTGATGCGCAGGAAAGGTGCGGCTCGGAGCGCCCTTCCTGCCCGATGCGGATCCTGGTCGCTGCTGTGGGGAAGCGACGAGGCCCGGATCGAAGAAACCGGAATCTCAGGAAATGGCGAACCAGCAGACTCTCAACATTCTCGTCGTGGACTCGGAAGAAGCGGCGCGCGTTCAACTCAAGGACGTCCTGACCGGGGAAGGGTTCGGTGTCACCACGCTCTCCGAGCCGCTGCGCGCGCCGGACGAGGTCCGGCAGAATCGTTTCCAGCTGATCGTGCTCGACGTCTCGCCCGGCAGCGGCGGGACCGAAGCGCTCGCCGCGATCCGCGGCTTCGACGACGACGTCTGCGTGATCGCGACGACCGGCGTGGCCTCGGTCGAGGCCGCGGTCGCGACCATGAAGCACCAGGCCTTCCACTATCTCCAGAAGCCGATCGAGACCGAGGAGGTCCTCGCGGTCGTGAAGGAAGCGATCAAGGATCGCGGCCTGCTCGTCGACCTCGAGACCCACCTGAACACCGAGGTCGGTCGCCGGATCCGCACCCAGCGACACGAAGCGGAGCTCACGCTCAAGCAGCTCGCGAACCGCACCGGCCTCTCCGTCAGCCTGATTTCGCAGATCGAGCTCGGCAAGAGTGCCGCCAGCATGTCGACGATGCACAAGCTGGCAGCCGCGTTGGGTGTGCGGATGACCTACTTCTTCGAAACGCTTTAGATCTCGTACCGGACGCGCTGAGCACCGCGTCTTTCCGCGCTTCTCACTGCGCCCGTCCTCGACGTACGGGAGTACGTCTGCGGGGGGCTTCGTTCCGAGGCGCGAAAATCCACGGCACTCAGCACGCCCTCAGGCCTTTGGGTCTGGGGGCGTGTTCGTTGGGGCCTGCGGATCTGGGGGCGCGTCTCGTTTCGCGTTGTTGGATCCGCGGCGGCAGGCGTGGGTCGCTATCATGCCTTCGCGCTCGACCTTGGCGCGGAGGATCCTCCCATTCGTTCCGTAGAGACGTCTCGTCCGAAGCCTGGGCTTTCCGTTCCGGTGCTGTCGATCCTCGATGAGGAGGGGAAGCTCCTCGAGGAGGATCAGCGGGCGCTGGTGCGTCACGTGGTGCAGGACGGGTACGGGGCGGACATCCTGTTCTCGGCCGGGACGACGGGCGAGTGGGACAAGGTCGACAACGAGACGCGGCAGGCGGTGATCCGGGTCTGTGCGGAAGAGGTCTCGAAGCTGAATCTCGGGCTCGTCGCGAACGGCGGCGGGGCGGTCGAGAGCTGGGCCGGGGTGACGGCGCCGACGGCGCGGGACACGCTGGCGAACCTCGAGTTCGCGCTCGACTGTGGCGTCGACGCGGCGGTGATCGCGCCGCTC
>JAUIMK010000200.1 GCA_030432735.1 bacterium | reverse complement strand
GGACCGCGGCGGTCGTCCCTTCGCGGAGGAGGCGAACCATCTGGCGCAGCGCGGCGGAGCCGCCTCGCGAGCTCGAGCCCCGGGCGGGCTCGGCGTAGCCGAGGGCCTCGAGCACGCTTCGGATCAGGTCGCCGTCCCGGCTGCGGGACACGGCGACGCTGTAGCGGAGGTCGCGGTAGAGCCAGGCGCAGGGGACCATCGATTCGTGGAAGAGCGCGGCGAGGTGCGGCGGATCCGACGGGCTCGGGGTTCTCGGATCGCGTCCGTGGACCTCGATCCGCCAGGTCGCGCCGAGCAGCCGAAGCAGGGCGCTCGTGATCCGCCCGAAGAGCCAGAGGCCGAAGCGTGACAGGGGACCCCGCGCGCGGGCGCGGCGCTCGGGCGGCTCGGAGCCGCTCTCGGGGGGCTGGGAATCGGGCGCAGGGGCCGGCTCGCTCATCGCTCCGCAAGGCTAGGGCAGCCCCGCTGCGGTGGCCCTCGATCGGCTCGCGAAGTCGGCGCCGCCGCGTCCCGTGGCGGTGCGTCGGGAGGGTCCCTGTGGTACCCGTTGGCCTGCGCTGGCGTGGTCCCGAGGGGGTGAATCCGTCCGGATCGCGCGGGGTCAGGCAGCCCCGCGCCCGCTGGCCCCCCGTCGATCACCCGCCGCGCCGACCCCTGGAATCCATGAGCGACTCCGCACTCACCATCGCCCGCAACTATCTCGACCTGACGAAGCCCCGTCTCCTCCCGATGGTGCTCTTCACGGGGTTGCCCGTGCTTCCGATGGCGGCGGGCGGATGGCCGAACGCGGGCTTCACGCTCCTCGTGATGACGGGGATTGCGCTCGCCGCCGCGTCGGCGAACACGCTGAACGCCTACATCGAGCGCGACAAGGACGCGCTGATGGAGCGGACGAAGTCGCGCCCGCTGCCCTCCGGCCTGATCGCGCCGCGGGCGGCCCTGATGTTCGGCCTCGCCCTCGGTGTCCTCTCGACGATCCTGCTCTACGTCGTGAGCGGGACGCCCGCCGCGCTGGTCGGCGTCGCGTCGATCCTCTTCTACGTCTTCGTCTACACCGTCTGGCTGAAGCCCCGCTCGATCTGGAACGCGGTCATCGGCGGTGCCGCCGGTGCCGCCGCGCCGCTGATCGCGGACGCGGCGGTGAACGGGACGATCGGGCCGGCCGGCTGGACGCTCTTCGCGATCGTCTTCTTCTGGCAGCCGCCCCACGTCTGGGCGATCGCCCTCTACCGCAAGGACGACTACAAGGCGGCGGGGATCCCGATGCCGCCGGAGGTGATCGGCGACGAGGCGACCCGCAAGCGCGTCGTCTGGTACACCGCCGGGCTCCTGCCCGTGACCGTCGCGCCCTACTTCCTCGGGCTCGCGGGGCCGATCTACGTCGCGGTCGCCGGTGCCAGCGGCCTCTGGTTCCTCTACCGCGCCGTCCGGCTCTTCCAGGAACGGACGGACGAAGCCGCGCAGGGCGTCTTCCGCGTGTCGCTCGTCTTCCTCTTCGCGGTCTTCCTGGCGCTGCTCGTCGATCTCGTCGTCTTCGCGTAGCCGGTTCCGCGGAGTCGATCGGCGGCCGAGGCAGGCCTGCGTGCGGCGCGGGCCATCGCCCCCCTCGCTCGGTTAGGATCGTTCCCGCGTCGCGGTCCTGCGGCGGAGGAGTCGTCCGTGAGCGAAGAGAGTCCGTACCCCCTGGCCGGATTGCGCGTCCTCGATCTGTCGACCGGGATCGCCGGGCCGTACGCGACGAAGATGCTCGTCGACGCGGGAGCGGACGTCATCAAGATCGAGGGGCCGAAGGGCGATCCCTTGCGGCGCTTCAGCAGCTCGGGGCAGGACCTGTCGCAGCGGGACGGCGCGCTGTTCCAGTTCCTGAACGGGGGCAAGCGGAGCGTCGACTGGGACCTCGATCTGCCCGCGGATCGCGAGGCGTTCCTGCGTCTCGCGCAGACGGCGGACCTCGTGGTCGAGAGCGGAGGCGCTGGCTGGCTCGAAGCGCGGGGCGTCGACTTCGAGACGCTGCGCCGGCGGAACCCGGCGCTCTCCCTGGTCTCCGTCTCGCCCTATGGGCGAACGGGTCCGTGGGCGACGCGTCCGGCGACGGACTTCACGCTCCAGGCGGAGGTCGGCTCGACGGCCTATCGCGGGCTGCCCGAGCGGGGCCCGGTCCATGCGGGGGGCCGGCTCGGGGAGTACGCGGCGGGATCCGCCGTCGCCGTCGCGGTCCTCGCGACCTGGCGCTCGGCGCGGGCGAGCGGGGTGGGTCTCCACGCGGACGTGTCGATGCTCGAGGCGCTCTGTCTGAGCTTCACCACGTATCACGACCTCTTCGGTCAGTTCGTTCCGGGCGTAGCGATCCCGATGGCCCTCGAGACCCCGTCGATCGAGCCCTGCAAGGACGGCTGGATCGGCCTCTGCACCTACACCGGTCAGCAGTGGAAGGATCTCTGCGCGCTGATGGGACGGCCGGACGTCGGGGAGGACGAGCGCTTCTACGACGGCTCCGCGCGGATGCAGCACCTCGACTTCATCCTCGACGTGATCCACGGCTGGACGAAGACGCAGACGATGGCCGAGGTCACCGAGCTCGCCGGCCTGATGCGGATTCCGGTCTCGCCGATCGGGGACGGGAAGTCGGTGCTCGAGTTCGACCAGTTTCGCGAGCGCGGCGTGTTCGTCGACCACCCCGACGGGTTCAAGGCGCCGCGTCCGCCGTATCAGGTGCACGGCATGCCCGTGCCCGCGTACCGCAAGGCGCCCGAGCTCGGCGCGGATCGCGACGCGATCGAAGCCTCGCTTCCGGCGTCCTCGGCGTCGGACGCCGCGATCGACGAGTCCGGGGTGAAGCCCGCCTTCGACGGGCTGCGGGTCATCGACCTGACCGCGTTCTGGGCCGGGCCCTACGCCACCTGCCTCCTCTCGACGCTCGGTGCCGACGTGGTCAAGGTCGAGTCGATCCAGCGTCCCGACGGCATGCGCTTCGCGGGGGCAGTTCCCTCGGAAGCGCTCTGGGAGACGGCGCCGATCTTCCACGGAGCGAACCTCAGCAAGAAGGGGATCACGCTGAACCTCGACGCCGAAGAGGGCAAGGCGATCCTCCGGCGACTGCTCGAGGACGCCGACGTGGTGATCGAGAACTTCTCCGCTCGCGTGATGGAGAATTTCGGCTTCACCTGGGAGGTACTCCACGAGATCAACCCGAGGCTGATCTCGGTGCGCATGCCGGCGTGGGGGCTCGACGGACCCTGGAAGGATCGGACCGGATTCGCGCCGAACGTCGAGCAGGCGAGCGGACTCGCCTGGATCACCGGCTACGAGGACATGCCGCTGATTCCGCGCGGCGTGTGCGATCCGCTCGGCGGCATGCACACGGTCCATGCCCTCGCGATGGGGCTCCTGGAGCGGGAGCGGACCGGGGAGGGCATGCTCGTCGAAGTGCCCCTCGTCGAGCCCGCGCTCAACATGGCTGCGGAGCAGGTGATCGAGTGGACGGCCTACGGCGCGTTCCTCGAGCGCCGGGAGAATCGCGGGCCGGTCGCGTCTCCGCAGGCCGTGTTCGTGACGAAGCCGTCGGCGACGGAGACGCGATACGAGAAGAAGCACGTCGCCCTCGCGATCGAGACGGACGAGCAGTGGCATGCCCTGGTCGAGCGGCTCGGTCGGCCGGCGTGGGCGCTCGACGCGAGCTACGCGACCGAGGCGGGCCGACGCGCCGCCGAGGACGCGATCGAGTCGGAGCTCGCCGCGTGGTTCGCCGAGCAGGACTGCGACGAGGTCGTCGATCGGCTGCTCGCCGTCGGCGTTCCCGCCGCGACGCTGGTGAACGGGTACATGATCTCGCCGAATCCCCAGCTCGAGGCGCGCGGCTTCCGGCGTCCGCTCACCCACGCCGTCACGGGAGAAATGCTCTACGCCGGCTTGCCGTTCACGCTCTCGAACGACGCCGCGAACGTCTACGCCTGGGCGGCGCCGACGATGGGCCAGCACAACCGGGAGGTCCTGCAGGGCGAGCTCGGGCTCTCCGACGAAGAGCTGGCCGAGCTCGAACGCAAGCAGGTGATCGGAACGCGGCCCGCCTTCGACGTCTAGCTCGGGCTTCGGCGCGGATCAGCCGCGCTCGAGCTCGTCGAGGAAGGACTCGGCCTCGCGGATCGACGCATCGATGTCGCGGATCAGGGACTCGACGTCGCCACGGATCTCCACCGCGGTCTCCTCGAGGGAGGCGATCGCGCGCGCGTTGAGGTTGTGCTTCAGGAAGAGCACCTCACCGCGGAACGCGTCCAGGACCGGCTGCATCTTCGACTCCGACCGTTTCATCGCGCCGATCACCTTGCCGTAGCGCGCCTTCGTGTCCTCGAGGAGCTGGCGGCTCTGCCGCTTGCGGCTCTCGCGGGGGATCTCTTCGATCTCCGCCGCCCATTCCGTCCAGAGATCGGACGCGACCTGCTCGATGGACTCGATCCGGTCGCGCACGTCGTCGGCCCGGTCGACGCTGCGCTCGTAGTCGTCGTTCAGACGGTTGTAGATCGACTCGAGATCGCCACCGTCGTAGCGGGCGGCCTCCTTGAGGCGCTCGTAGGTCGTCTTGATCTGTTCCTGCGCTTCTTCCTGGTCGTCCCGTCCGCCCTCGATCCGGGAGGACAGGATGTCGCGCTTGTCCTGCCCGATCTTCTCCATCGCGGAGTAGTAGGCCTGGGTGCAGCCCGTCGTGGTCGCGGCGAGCAGGGCGGCGACGACGAGGGCGATCACGCGGGTGGGCACGAGGCGACTTCGGAGAGAGGGCATCGATCGGCTCCTTGATCCGGCTAACCGAGGATCGCGCGGAACGCCGCGCGGACTTCGTCCACGAAGATCTCGGGCTGTTCGAAGGCAGCGAAGTGGCCGCCCTTGTCGAGGTCGTTGTAGTAGGCGAGATGCTCGTACCGCGCCTCGCACCAACGCCTGGACGCCTGGAAGATCTCGTGGGGGAAGACGCTCACGCCGACGGGGACCGAGACCTCCTGCATCGGCGGGTTGGCGAAGCTCTCCCAATAGAGTCGCGCCGACGAAGCGCCCGTCGCCGGCCACCAGTAGAGCATCACGTTGTCGAGCATCTCGTCCCGGGTGAGGGCGTTCTCGGGATGGCCGTTGCAGTCCGTCCAGCTCCAGAACTTCTCCATGATCCAGGCAGCCTGACCGGCCGGGGAGTCGACGAGTCCGTAGCCGAGGGTCTGCGGTCGGGTGGACTGCTGCTTCGAATAGCCCGAGTCCTTCTCCTGGTAGTGCTGCATGCCGGCGAGGGCGCGCTGCTCGAGCTCCGTCAGGTCGCTCATCGACTCCTCGGTCGGCGGCGCGATCGCCATGTTCAGGTGGATGCCGCGGCAATGCTCCGGGTCCTGACCGCCGATGCAGGTCGTGACCATCGAGCCCCAATCGCCGCCCTGGGCGACGTATTCGTCGTAGCCGAGCCGCGCCATCAGCTCGGCCCAGGTGTCCGCGATCTTGCCGAGTCCCCAGCCCGTCTCCGTCGGCTTGCCCGAGAAGCCGTAGCCGGGGAGCGAGGGACACACGACGTGGAACGCATCCTCGGCGCTCCCGCCGTGGGCCACGGGATTCGTGAGGGGCTCGATCACCTTCTGGAACTCGACGATCGATCCGGGCCAGCCGTGGGTCATCACGAGCGGCGTGGCGTTCGCTTCGGGCGACTTCACGTGGACGAAGTGGATGTCGAGGCCGTTGATCCCGGTCTTCCACTGCGGGAAGCGGTTGAGGAGCGCTTCCCGCTTCTTCCAGTCGTACTCGTTCAGCCAGTAGTCGCAGACCTCCTGCATGTAGGCGAGAGGGATGCCCTGCTCCCAGTCGTCGACGGTCTCCGCGTTGGCCCAACGCGTATTCGCGAGGCGCTGCTTCAGGTCGGCGATCTCCGCGTCGGAGACGTTGATTTCGAAGGGAGTGATCTCGCTCATGGCGTCGCGCTCCGCGGTTCGGGCCCGGGGGCCCCGGGTGGAAGTTCGGGCAGAGCGCGATGATGGAAGAAGGGATGCGCGAAGTCGAGGGGGCCGCACGGGCGCCCGGTCGCGTCGATCCGAAGCGGGATCCGTTCGGATTCGAGGGAACGGATCGTCGCGGGATCCGACGGGTGCGGCGCGTCGGCGGCGAATCAGCTGTCTGCGTAGATGACCGACTGTCCGTGGGGCTCGAAGCGCGCGGTCAGACGGAGGAAGTCGTCGATCGTCCATTCGCCTTCGTGGGTCGCGTCCTGTCCCACGGAGAGTGGATCGAAGAGGCCGACGCGGTCCTTCTCGACGTAGAAGATCTCGCCGTTCCACCGCGCGGCCTCGTCGTGGCAGAGCGCCGCGATCAGGCGCGCGATGTTCTCCGGGGGCTGCAGCGCGGCCATGAGCCCCGCCGCCATCTTCTCGCCTTCCGCACCCCGTTCCCGGAAATCGTCGATCGCGGTCGTGACCATGCGCGTCTCGGTCGCGGCGGGGTTGACGGCATTCACGGTGATCCCGAATTCGGCGAGGTCGCGGCTGGCGACGTTCGTCAGACCGAAGACGCCGCCCTTACCGGCGCCGTAGGCGGCCTGGCCGGGGACGCCGAGGAGTCCGGCGCGGGAGACGACGTTCACGACGCGTCCGTAGCCAGCGTCCTTCATGTGCGGCGCGGCGGCGCGGAGGCAATAGAAAGTCCCGTGCAGATGACTCGCGACGACGCGGTCGAAGAGCTCGGGGTCCTGTTCCCAGATCGGCGCGGAGGCCGAGAGCCCGGCGTTGTTCACCAGGAGGTCGATTCGACCGAAGGTGTCGAGGGCGGTCTCGACGATGCGCTGGGCCGACGTCCATTCCGCGACGGAGTCGGCGTTCGCGACGGCCTCACCGCCGGCGGAACGGATCTCCTCGACCACCCCCGCCGCGGGGGTCGCGTCGGGGCTCGCACCGTCGAGGGCGCCGCCGAGATCGTTGACGACGACCCGCGCGCCCCGGCTCGCGAGCGCCAGCGCCGTCGCGCGGCCGATCCCGCGTCCGGCGCCGGTCACGATCGCCACGCGGTCTTCGAGAGGTTGGGACACGCACGCCTCCAGGGACTTCGTCTGTTGGAACGGTCGGATACCGCGCCGTCTGCCGCAGCGTGCGGGAGCGTAGCGAGGGACGCGCGCGCGAGGGACGCCCGGTCGGTTGCGTCGCGACCCCTCGCCGGTACAGTCGACGCATTCTCAGGGCGGGGTGGAAGTCCCCACCGGCGGTATGCGACGCACGTCGCGAGCCCGCGAGCGCCGACGTGCCGGGAAGGCAGGTCGGGTCAGCAGATCCGGTGAGAGGCCGGAGCCGACGGTGATAGTCCGGATGAAAGAGAAGGTCGTCGGGGACGCGAGGCACGGGTGTGCCGCGCCCTCTCGATCGTTGCGCTCTGGGTGCTCGTGAGGACACGGGCCCGCTTCCGAGGCGGAGGGGCCCGATCGATGAGGAGAGTCCGATGACACCCACTCGGTACGCATTCGTGAAAGCCGGCTGGCACGCCGACATCGTGGACGAAGCCCTCGCCGGCTTCGGCGAGATCGTCGGTCCGGAGAACGTGGACGTCTTCGACGTCCCGGGCGCCTTCGAGATCCCCCTCGTTTCGCGGGATCTGGCGACGACGGGTCGCTATGCGGCGGTCGTCGGTTGCGCGTTCGTCGTCGACGGCGGGATCTACCGCCACGACTTCGTCGCCTCGACCGTCGTCGAAGGGTTGATGCGCGCGCAGATGGACAGCGACGTGCCGGTGCTCTCGGTCGTCCTGACGCCGCACAACTACCAGGAGACCGAGACGCACAACGCCTTCTTCCGCGCGCACTTCGTCGAGAAGGGGCGCGAGGCCGGTCGCGCCGCCCAGATGATCGAGAAGACCCGGGCGCAGATTCCGCGTTAGGCGGCTCCCGGCCGTCGCTCAGCCGACGATGTTGACGAGTCGACCCGGGACGACGATGACCTTCTTGGGGTCGCGGCCGTCGAGGCTCTTCTGCACGTTCTCGACCGCGAGTGCGGCGGCCTCGATCGCCGCGTCGTCGGCGTCCGCCGCGACCTCGATCTCGCCCCGCTTCTTGCCGTTGTGCTGGACGACGAGGCTGATCGTGTCCGCGACGAGCAGACTCTCGTCCGCGACGGGCCACGGCACGTAGGCGAGGCTCTCCGGGTGGCCGAGGAGCGACCAGAGCTCCTCCGCGAGGTGCGGCGCCATCGGCGACAGCATCAGCACGAAGGCCTCTGCGCTCTCGCGCGGCAGCGCGGCGTCCTTCGCGACGTCGCGCGCGAAGACCATCAGCTTCGAGATCGCCGTGTTGAAGCGCATGTTCTCGAGGTCTTCGGTCACGCCGGCGATCGTCTCGGCGGTCAGCCGGCGCTGCTCGTCGGTCCCGGCCCCGTCGACCGGAGCGACGAAGCGTTCGTCCTCGTCTTCGCCTTCGTGGAAGAGGCGGTAGGCGCGCTGGAGGAAGCGGTAGATGCCCTGGATGCCTTCGGTCGACCAGGGCGCGGACTTCTCGAGGGGGCCGATGAACATCTCGTAGAGGCGCATCGAGTCGGCGCCGTGCTCCCGGACCACGTCGTCCGGGTTGATCACGTTGCCACGACTCTTGGACATCTTCTCCACGACCCGCTCGAGGGGCAGCGACGCGTCCTCGGGATGGAACGCGTTGCGCTCGTCGTCGAGGGTCACGTCCTTCAGCTGGAGCCAGCGGGCCTTGAGCGGGCGGCCGTCGTCCTTCGCGACGGGGCCCTCGTCGGTCTCCCGAACGGCGTCGCTCGCATAACGCGTCGGCGTCGCGTCCGGGTCGTCGCTCGGGTTGTCGTCGTAGTAGCGGAAGCTCTCGCCGAGGATCATCCCCT
>JAUIMK010000199.1 GCA_030432735.1 bacterium | reverse complement strand
ACGTGGCGCGTGAAGGCGTCGAGCGCCTCGTAGTAGTGGTTGTCGCAGTCGAAGGGGAGGTAGCCGAGTTCCTGGGCGACGGGGTTGTCGGTCGAGAAGGCCATGGGAGAACTCCTGTTGGGATCAGGCTCGGGAGCGGCCGTTCCTGCGCCGCGCGTGGGCGCGCGAGCGGATCGGCCCGCACTCCGAACGATCGTTAGGACACCGCGAGTCTAGCCAACCCCCGGTCGTCGGCGACACATCGGGAAGAGGCAAGTGGGGGGCGTTTCCGTCCACCCCGACGGGCGGAGGCGGTTTCGGGGCGCGCGCGGGCGCGCGATCCTCGGAGGCGGCGCGTGTCCCGTCGTGGCGTCGTTCGCGAGGGGGTGCGGAGGGGAGGCCCGTGGACAAGCTGATCATCGATGCCCGCCTGAACGAGTACACGTTCCGCGAGCCCAACCCGAACGTTCCCTACTCGCCAAACGAGATCGCCCGGGACGCGGAGGCCTGCGTCGCTGCCGGTGCCTCGATCGTCCACTACCACGCGCGGGAGCCCGAGACCGGCGCGCCGTCGAGCGACACCGGGCTCTACGCGGCGACGGCGCGGGCGATTCGCGATCGCTGCGACGCGATCGTCATGCCGACCCTCGGAGCGAACACGGTGACCGATCTCGACGCGCGGATCGGGCACGTCGAGTCGATGGCCGCGGACGCGGCGACGCGCGCGGACATGGTCCCCCTCGACCTGGCGAGCCTCTCGCTCGGGATGTGGCAGAAGGGGATGGACGAGGTCCGGGGCGACGACCTCGTCTACTACAACCCGATCGGCACCCTGAAGGCCCTCGCCGCCCGGGCACGGGCCGTGGGGGCGCTTCCGATGGCCGCGATCTGGAACGTGGGGTCGCTCCGGCTGCTCGAGGCGTTCTGCGAGACCGGCGTCCTGCCGAACACGATCTTCGCGGAGCTCTTCACGACGGAGGGCGGCCTGATCTCGGGGCATCCCGGCACGCCGGCGGGGCTCCAGGCGCTGATCGATTTCGTGCCCGCGAGGGTCGACTGCGTCTGGGCGGCGGCGTGTTATGGCGCGAACGCCCTCGGGCTCGCGGAGCAGGCGATCGAGCAGGGCGGTCACGTCGCGATCGGCCTCGGGGACCACCCCTACCTGGAGCTCGGCGGCGATCCGCCGACGAATGCCCGGGTCGTCGAGGCGGTCGTCGAGATCGCGCGCCGGCACGGTCGCGAGATCGCGACGCCGGCGGAGACGCGCGCGCGCCTCGCCGCCCGCTGAAGGGGCCGCACGACGGATCCCGTCGAAACGAGGAGAACGATGCAGGCTTCGCGCGCGACGCTCCGGGGGCTCGACTTCTACTACGAGCACTCGGGAACGGGGGAGGGGCGGCCGCGGCTGCTCTTCGTGAACGGGACGGGCGGGGACCTGCGTCAGCAGCCGCGTCTGATCGACGGACCGCTCGCGGACGCCTTCGAAATCCTGGCCTACGACCAGCGTGGGCTCGGCCAGACCGCGAAGCCCGACGTGCCCTACTCGATGGCCGACTACGCGGACGATGCGGCGGCGCTTCTCGACCACGTGGGTTGGGACCGGGCGCACGTGCTGGGCGTGTCGTTCGGTGGGATGGTCGCGCAGGAGCTCGCGCTCCGGCATCCGGACCGGATCGACCGGATGGTTCTGTGTTGCACCTCGAGCGGAGGCGCGGGCGGAGCGTCGTACCCGCTCCACGAGCTCGCGAAGCTCGGGCCCGACGAATACATGACCCGCGTGCTGGAGCTCGGGGACACGCGTTGGGCCTCCGGCGGAGAAGGCCGGGAGCCCTCGCGGTTCGCGAAGATCGTCGAGTTCATGAAGAAGCGGCAGGCGATCCCCGACGACGCGGAGGATCCCGAGCGCAAGGCCCGCGGCGCGGCGCGTCAGCTCGAGGCGCGGCTCGCCCACGACACCTGGGATCGCCTCGAGGGGATCCGGGCGCCGACGCTCCTCTGTGGCGGTCGCTACGACGGGATCGCCCGGCCCGAGAACATGGAGAACCTCGCCTCGCGGATCCCCGGCGCCGAGCTCGCCTGGTTCGAGGGGGGGCACGGCTTCCTGCTCGAGGACCGGAGCGCGTTCGCGCGGATCCTCGACTTCCTGTCGGCGGCCTAGCGCGACTCCAGCGCGAGGATCGGCTCGACGTAGTCGTAGCCGAGGGCCTGGGCGACGTGGGGCTCGGTCACGTGGCCGGCGCAGACGTTCAGGCCGTTCAGCAAGCCGGTGTCCGTCGTGAGGGCCGCGCGGGCGCCGCGATCCGCGATGCGCTGGACGAAGGGCAGCGTCGCGTGGTTGAGCGCGTGGGTCGACGTCTGCGGAACCGCGCCGGGCATGTTCGCGACGCAGTAGTGCACCACGCCGTCGACCAGGAAGGTCGGCTCTGCGTGGGTCGTGGGACGTGAGGTCTCGAAGCAGCCGCCCTGGTCGATGGCGACGTCGACCAGGACCGAGCCCCGCCGCATCGCCGCGACGTGTTCCCGGGTGACGAGGTGGGGGGCCGCCGCGCCGCGGACCAGCACGGCCCCGATGACGAGGTCGGCGTCCACGACGTGGCGCCCGATCGACTCGCGGGTCGAGTAGACGGTCTTGAGGGCCGGGCCGAAGCGCGCGGAGAGGGCCTCGAGGACGCGGGGCGCGCGGTCGAGGACCGTGACGTCGGCGCCGAGTCCGAGCGCCATCTGGATCGCGTTGGCGCCGACGACGCCACCGCCGAGCACGACGACCCGCGCGGGCGCGACCCCGGGCACGCCGCCCAGCAGCAGCCCGGCGCCGCCGCGGCTCGCTTCGAGGCTCGCGGCGCCTGCCTGGATCGACATGCGGCCCGCGACCTGGGACATGGGCGTGAGGAGGGGGAGGCCGCCTCGCTCGTCGGTCACGGTCTCGTAGGCGATGCAGGTCGCGCCGCTCGCGACGAGGTCCTTCGTCTGGGCGGCGTCCGGGGCGAGGTGGAGGTAGGTGAAGAGGGTGTGATGCGGCCGGAGCATCGCGCGCTCGGGCGCCTGCGGCTCCTTGACCTTCACGATCAGCTCGGCGGCGTCGAAGACCTCGGCGGGGGTCGGCAGGACCCGGGCGCCGGCGTCCGCGTAGTCCTCGTCCGAGGCGTGGATGCCTTCGCCCGCGCGGGTCTCGACGAAGACGTCGTGGTCGAAGGCGACCAGCTCGCGAACGCTGGCCGGCGTGAGGCCGACGCGCCGCTCCTCGTTCTTGATCTCTCTGGGCACACCGATCCGCATCGCGAGCTCCTACGTCCCTCGACCCATCGACGCGTCGCGACGTCCGCTGTACTCGCGGGCGCCAGATGCGCGTCGACTTTGCCCCCTGGAGTCGGCACGAGAAGCCCGGACGCAACCCGCCGGCAGCGCCGATACGGGAGTCGACGAGGCCGGGTCGAAGGCTCGCTACCCGAGGGTGTCGACGTGGGCCGTCGGACCGAAGGTCCGCGTGCGCGGTGCGCAGGACGCCTTGCAGAGCGCCAGGAAGTCGTTGACGAGGTATTCCCACGGCGATCGGAAGCGGGGCTGCGCCTCGCCCGGGTCGTAGTCGGCGTAGGCGGGGACTTCCTTCGGTGCGGGAAACGCTTCGAGACCATGGCGCGCGAGGAGGCTCTCGCAGCGTCCGTAGTGATGGAGGTGGCTCACGACGATCACGCATCGGTTCTCGGCGAAGGCATATCGCGGCAGGTGGTCGACGAAGTACTGGAGCACCTGGCTCGTGTTCCAGTCCCGCGGCGGCGTCGCGAGGGCCGGAGCCGGTGCGCCTCCGCGCTGGGCCAGCGCGAGGCCGATCTCGTGCTGGACCCCGACCCAGGCCTCGGGATAGAGGGCGTGACAACGTGCCAGGTTGTCGGCCAGCGCGGCGTTGTTCGGGCCGGGCTGACGATCCTCGGGGCGCCGGGCGAAGGGCGAGTCGAGCCGGTAGCCGAAGGAGAGCGCGAGGATGGCGGCGGGGGCCGGGTGGAGGATCGCGGGCCGGGGCGTCTGCTCGATGGGCTCGAAGGCGTCGACGACCTGGTCGACGGGGATCTGCCAGCCCTTCGCGATCTCGATCCCCGCGTCGCTCGTGCGTCGCTCGATCTCCTCGCAGAGGGCGCCCACGAGACGAGGCGAGAAGGCGCGGCCCTCGTAGTGGCAGCGGACTCGCTTGATCAGCGCAGGGTGCTTCATGGTCTCCTCGTTCCCACGGGCATCGGTCCGCCCAGGGGATCGCCGGAACGTGCTCTCGCGGAGTGAGTGCCGCGGGGGCGGGACGGGTGACCCCTCCGGCGGGGGCTGCGCGGGACGCAGGGGAAGGATGCGGGGGGCCCGCGGGCACCTTGCCGGGGGGCTGCGGAAGGCCCGGCCCGTTTTCGCGACTGCGAGTATGAAATTTTCGGGGAAGACACGGGCGGGGGGTGTGGCGGTTCGGGAGGGCCCTGCATTCACCTCTACGACGACCCGGACCGTGCCTCCGATGGTCGGCGTATCCACGAGAGGAATCGTGGGTGCGCGTATCGGAAGGGGCAACCGGCGAGTCGAGTGCAAAAACGAGCTCGGGCCGCGCCGACGGAGGCGCGACGGCGACTCGGACGGCTAGTGTTGCCGCGAATTCGGGATCGAGGTGCGGAGGACGGGTGTCTTCACGCGCTCATCCTCAGGTTTCGCGGGGATCCGCGTCTCCCTGCCATGATTTCCATGGGGGGAGCGGAATCGATCGACAGGAGAATCCGCAATGAAGAAGTCTCTCGCTTCCCAGACCCTCGGCGTCGCCGGTGGCCTCGCCGTGGTCGCGATGCTCGGTGCATGCGCCACGCCCGTTCAGTACAAGGAGCCGGTCGCGGTGACGCCGCCGTCGGGCTCCGTCGGGGTGACCCAGGCCGTCACGATCCTCGATGCCTCCGGCTCGGAGAACGTCGGCTTTCCCGGCGCGAAGGCGACGCTCGAGTCGATCGTCGCCGCGATGCCGAGCGGTCGCTACGAGGCCAGCCAGCTGAGCTTCGGCGGCAGCCAGCGTGAGACCGCCGGTGGCGGCAACTTCGATCGCGCGACCCTCGCGGCCGCGGCGAAGGGCGCCACCTTCCTCCAGGGTTCGACGCCGCTCTACTCGGTGCTCGACAACGAGGTGACGGATGCGATCGGGGACGGCTCGGGCCGCGCCGCCGTCGTCATCATCTCCGACGGCCTCGCGACGGACTACCAGGGTCGCGCCGACGAAGCCGGCCGCGCGATCGCGTCGGCCCGGGCGCTCTCCGAGAGCCGCTCCGGCGAGGTCTGCTTCCACACGGTCCAGAACGGCAACGACCCCGCCGGCGCGACGCTGCTGCGCTCGATCGCGGACGTCACGAGCTGCGGCAGCTTCACGACGACGACCGCCCTCGGCTCGTCCTCGGCGCTCCAGCAGTTCTCGCGCAACGTCTACCTGAGCAAGAAGTCCGCCGTGGCGAAGACCCCGGCGGCGGCGGTCAACGTGGCGGCGGCGCCGCGTGACACGGACGGGGACGGCGTCATCGATCCCCGCGACGAGTGCCCCGGCACCCTGAGCAAGGCGCCCGTCGACAGCCGCGGCTGCTGGCGGCTGAACGATCTCCGCTTCGCCGTGAACGGGGCCGGGATCGAGACGGACTTCGACCGCAGCCTCGCGGCGGACATCGCGGTCCTCAAGGCGAACCCGGGCGTTCGCATTCGCGTCGACGGTCACACCGACTCGGACGGCCCGGCGGCCTACAACCAGGGCCTCTCCGAGCGCCGCGCGAGCGCGGTGCGCGATCGCCTCGTCGCCGCGGGCATCTCGGCCGATCGCCTCGAGGTGAAGGGCTTCGGTGAGTCGGAGCCGGTCGCCCCGAACGACTCCGCGGCCAACAAGCGCCGCAACCGCCGCGTGGAGCTCACGATCCTCGACTGATCGTCGAGGCCGCGCCTTCCGCGCGCGGAGCTCATGGTGGTTCGACCCACGAGGGCCCGGGAACGTCAGGTTCCCGGGCCCTCTTCGTTCGGCCGTCGCGATCCGCCGCGCCGGCGCTAGAGCCGGCTCTGGAGGAAGTCGAGGGTCCGCGTCTCGGCCCCTTCGTCGATCGGGATGATCGCCGCGTTCAGGTCGGTCACGCCCGCCTCGCGCAGCCGATCGAGCTGCTCGTCGAGACGCCGCTCGTCGCCGACGAGGGCGACGTCTCCCGGATGGGCCGCCCCCTCGCGATCGAGCACGCCCCGGTAGCTCGGGATCGTGTTGTAGGCGTCCATCCGCTCCGCGATCCGCGCGCGCCCCGCGGCTTCGTCGTTCGTGAGCGCGATCGGGAGACCCGAGATGATGCGCGGCGCGGGGCGTCCCGCATGTTCGGCCGCGGCTTCGAGGGTCGGCTTGACGTAGTCCCGGACGGTCTTCGGCCCGGTCATCCAGAGGCTGGTGCCGTCGGTCTTCTCTCCCGCGAGGGCGAGCATCTTCGGGCCGAGTGCGGCGACGACGACGGAGACCGGACTCGCGTCGGGTACCGGCATCGCGACGTGGACGCGATATTCCTCGCCGTCGAAGTCCGCGGGCTCGCCCCGGAGAAGGGGGAGGAGCACTTCGAGGTACTCGCGCAGGTGGCTCGCGCGCCGACCGTAGGAGAGTCCGAAGAGCTGCTCGATCACGATCTGGTGCGAGAGACCGATGCCGAGCGTGAAGCGGCCGCCGCAGGTCGATTGGGCGGTGAGCGCCTGCTGGGCCATGACCGTCGGGTGGCGCGGGAAGGTCGGGACCACCGCCGTCCCGAGCTCGATGGCGTCGGTCGCGCGACCGATCACCGCGATCGCGGTCATCGCGTCGATGGCGAAGATGTTGCCGAACCAGAGCGAGGGGAAGCCGCGCGCTTCGAGGTCCTTCGCCTTGGCGATCAGCGCCTCGACGCCCTCGTCCTGGCGCCCGTGTCCCGACATGATCCCGATCCGCATGGAGCTCCCTCCGTTGGGGCGCGCCCGTCGAGGTGCGCCTCGCGGGCGTCCATCGATCCATGGTGCGCCCGCTTCGTCGCTCGACGTTAAACGAATTCGTCGGGTCGAACCGCCCGGCCGCGACGCCCGGCGCGCGTTGTCGCGAGGCCGAGAGCCCGGTTACTCTCGTGGGTCCGTCCTTCAGGAGAGTCATGTCCGTCCGGTCCGAGCGCATCGTGCGGCCGATGCGTCGAAGTCTGCCCGCGCTCCTGCTCGCATCCTGGATCGCCGCCGGCGGCGGTCTGCCCGCGCGCGTCGCCGCGGAGGAGCCCGAGCGGCCGACGATCCACATCGGCTGGACGACCTCGCCGCCCGAGCTCGACGGCCGGATCGAGCCCGGGGAGTGGCAGGACGCAAGCCATGTCGATGGCCTGACGCAGGCGCTGCCCGATGCCGGCCGACCTCCGACCGAGCGGACGGAGGTCTGGATCATGACCGACGAGGACTACCTCTACGTCGCGGCTCGGCTCTGGGACTCCGACCCGACGCGGATCGTCCGGAACACGATGGCCCGCGACGGGGACACCTTCCTCGACGATCGCTTCGGCTTCACCCTCGATCCCTTCCTGGATCGCCAGAACGGGTATTTCTTCCAGGTGAACGCGAACAGCGTTCGGCGCGACGCGCTCATCGAAGGCGGAACCGTCGAGCCGAGCTGGGACGGGCGCTGGTACGCGAAGGCCTCGATCGACGCGGAAGGGTGGTCCGTCGAGTTCGCGATCCCGTACCGGTCGATCAACTTCGATCCGGATACCGACGTCTGGGGCTTCAACATGGCGCGGGGGATCCGGCGGCGCGACGAGATCGATCGCTGGTCGGATCCCGTGCGCGAGCGCTTCCTGACGGCGATGGGCCGCGCCGGCGACCTGATCGGAATGAAGGGCATTCGGCAGGGGCTCGGCCTCCAGGCGGTCCCCTCCCTCGCCGGTCGCCGCGTCGACGACACGAACCTGCCCTCGGACCGCGCGGACGAGGACGAGCGCCACTACTCGAGGGTCGATCCGAGCTTCGATGCCTTCTACAAGGTCACGCCGGAGGTGACGACGTCGGTCACCTGGAACACGGATTTCGGCGAGACCGAGGTGGACGACCGGCAGGTGAACCTCGGCCGGTTCGCGCTCTTCTTCCCGGAGAAGCGGGACTTCTTCCTGCAGGACGCGCTGATCTTCGACTTCGGGGACCTGACGGAGAACGGGCGCCCCTTCTTCTCGCGCAACATCGGTCTCGATCCCCAGGGCGAGCCCGTGCGGATCGTTGGCGGCGGGAAGCTCACCGGCCGCGTCGGCCCCGTGAAGTTCGGCGCGCTGGACGTCGTGATCGACGAGCAGCGACGCTCCGACCAGCAGAACCTCTTCGTCGCCCGCGCCGCCGCGAACGTCGGCGAGTCGACCGTCGGCGGGATCGTCACGAACGGCGCGCCGGACGGAGACGCGAACAACACGGTCGCGGGGCTCGACTTCATCTACCGGAACACGGACTTCCGCGGCGGGAAGACGTTTCGCGCGGCGGCCTGGGCGCAGGTCAGCCACAACGACCCCCACCAGCGCCCCGCCGTGTCGCCGCCGATCCGCGGGACCGGATGGGCCCTCGGAGGGCGCCTCGCCTACCCGAACGACGCCTACAACTGGGAGCTCGTCGCGAACGTCTTCGACGAGAGGTTCGCGCCGGCCCTCGGCTTCGCGAATCGGGTCGGGATCCGCGAGTTCCGGGGCAACTTTCGAAAACGCTGGCGCCCCGCGGACTCGATCCTCCAGACGGTGGACACGCAGGTCGAAGGAAGCCTGATCACCGAGCAGGGACGCCAGGTCGAGACGGCCACCGTCCTCTGGCGTCCGATCGAGGTCCAGAACTACGTCAACGACGGCTTCCGTTTCGAGTACGAACACAGCTACGACGTCGTGACGGCCGAGGATCCGCTCTCCTTCTCCGTGCCTGCGGG
>JAUIMK010000198.1 GCA_030432735.1 bacterium | reverse complement strand
TCTATGGCCTCGGCCTCGCGACGCCCGAGAAGGCCTATCGCCGCGTCCAGTCGCTGCTTCCGCGGGAGGCGGCGGCCGCGCGCTGGAACGTGGAGTCGATCGAGGGGCGGAGCGCATCGCTCGTCTATCACGCGCCGGGGAAAGTCGGTCGGACGGCGGAAGCGCTGTGCGCGATGCGTCGCGGGATGCTGGAAGCCGTCCCGGGTCTCTACGGCCTGCTGCCGGCAGGCGTCGACGAGGAGACCTGCGTCGCTCGCGGTGACGCCACGTGCCGCTACGTCGTGCGGTGGCAGGCGAGTCGTCGTTCGGGCGCGATCACCGGCCTCGCGGTCGGACTCGGGATCGCCGTCGCGACGGTGGGCGCGGGGATCGCCTTCGGCGGTCTGCCGCTCGTCGCCGGCTCGAGCGCGACCGTGATCGGTGTCGTCGCGGGCTGCGCCTTGCTGACCGCGACGTCCCTCGGCGCCGCGAGCGATCTGCGCCGGCAGCTGGAGGCGGTCGCCGGTGCCCGGCGCGGCCATCTCGCGCTCTTCGATCAGGTGGACGACGCCCTGGCGGCGAAGCTCGATGCGCTCGCGCGGGCGGACGCGAAGCTCGAGGCCGACCCGGAGCCCTGCCCGGTCCGTTCGAACGCGCCGGCGGAGGCGCATCGATCCGAGGAGGCCGAGCACGCGCTTCGCCGCGCGGCCCACGAGATCCACGCGGCCGCGGGTGATCTCGAGTGCTTCTTCGAACACTACGACGAGAAGCGCGGGCAGGCGGGCGAGATCAGCGACGAACGGGGCCGGGTGCGCGACATCCGGGAGTGGGCGGCGCGCATCGCCGAGCAGAGCGAGACCGCGGCTTGGAAGACGCCCGTCGATCTCGTGCGCCTCGTGGAGCGCGCCGTGGCGACCGCGCGGCCCGGGCTGGCCGGCCGCGCGCAGATCCGGATCGAGTCGGAGCGCGACCTGGCGCCGCTCCTCTGCGAACCCGTGCAGATCGAACACGTGGTCGTCCAGCTCGTGAAGAACGCGGTCGAAGCGAGCGTCGAGCTGAGCGACGAGCCGGACGTCGTGATCGGGCTGCGCGAGACGCCGGGGGGCCTCGAGCTCTCCGTCGAGGATCGCGGGGTCGGCATCGAGTCCAGCGCCGTCGACGAGGTCTTCGATCCCTTCTTCGGGGATCGCCCGGCGGGCGCCGGCGCGGGGCTCGGCCTGACGGTGTGCCTGCGGATCGTCGAGCGTCACGGCGGCGCGCTGCAGATCGAGAACCAGGGCAGGGCGGGCACGCGGGTGACGGTGCTCCTGCCGCGAGACGGGGCGGACGAGCGCTCGGGAGAGGCATCGGCATGACGAGACGAGAGATCGGGTCGCGCGGACGGCGCGGGCTCCGAAGGCGGGTCGGACTCGGGGCCCTCGCCCTGATGATCGTCGGCTGCGCCACGCAGAAGACGGGTGAGCCGGAGGCGATCCCGGCGCATCCCTTCCCGCGCTGGGTCTCGCATCTCGAGACCGGCACGACCGGGATCGACGAGGTCGCCGCGGTCTTCGGGAGCCCGGCGCAGGTCGAACAGCGAGCGCTCGGTGGCCTGCATTGGCGCTATGCCTACGCCGAGGTCCACTGGGCCGCGGAGGATCCCGATCGCCCCGCGGTCGCCGCCGATGGCCGGCCGATCGAGGCGGAGGAGACCTGGGTCGACGTCGCCGCCGACGGGCTGGCGAAGACGGGGCGCTTCCTCGACGGCCTCCTCTTCTATCCGCCGCGCCAGCCCCGGGACTCGCGGTCGCGGATGATGAACGCGACGATCCACGACCTCGAGCTGCGCTTCACGAAGGAAGGGGTGCTCGAGCACTACCGCTACGCGCCGAGGAGCGGCCGCGTCCGCGTCCCGATCGGCGAACGCTAGTCGGATCGACGTCGCCGACGGGGCGTTACACTGGTCTCCTGACGGCGACTCTCCGCCGTGTCGGGAGGCCCCATGACCCAGACGACGATCGCGACCGCGAGCGGCGAGACGACGACCGACGCGCTCGGCCGCACCCTCATGCACGAGCATCTCGTGATCGGCTACCCGGGCTGGGAGTCGCATACGAAGATCAAGACGCCGTCGCCCGAGGACGAGCTCGCGATCTGTGTCGACAAGATCCAGCAGCTCCAGGATTTCGGGTATACGTCGATGCTCGACCCGTGCCCCTCGGATCTCGGGCGCGACGTCGAGCTCGCCGCGAAGGTCGCCCAGCAGACCGGCTTCCAGATCGTGCTCGCGACCGGGCTCTACAAGCAGGAAGAGGGCGGCGTCCCCTACTGGCATTTCCGGTCGAATTTCGGCGACGTGACCGACGTGATGGCGGAGCAGTTCGTGCACGAGCTGACGGAGGGGATCGGCGAGAGCGGGATCAAGGCCGGCATCATCAAGGTCGCGAGCGGCCCCGGCCGGATCACCGACTACGAAAAGCAGGTCCTCGTCGCCGCGGCGAAGGCTTCCGTCGCGACCGGCGCGCCCGTGAACACGCACACGGATCAGGGCACCGTCGGCGACGAGCAGCAGCGGATCCTGACCGAGAACGGCGTGCCGGCGAACCGCATCATCATCGGTCACTCCTGCGGCACCGACGACCACGCCTACCACATGAACATCGCCCGCGGCGGCTCGTACCTCGGCTTCGACCGCTTCGGCCTCGACATCGTCTTCCCGGACGCGAAGCGGGTCGCGTCGCTGGCGGCGATGATCCGGGCGGGGGCGGGGGACCGCTGCGTCGTGTCCCACGACTCGGTCTGGTGCTGGAAGGGGCAGCCCTTCCCGCCGGGCATGCTCGAGAACGTGCCGGACGCGTTCGACCCCACCCATTTCGATCGCAAGATCGTCCCGCAGCTGAAGGAGCAGGGCATCACCGACGAGCAGCTCGAACGCCTCGTGGTCGAGAATCCGCGGCGCTTCTTCGAGGGCGGGAAGCTCGAGCCCCTCGCCTGAGTCCGTCCGGAGGGCGCCTGCGCGGGCCGCGGCCGGCGCTATCGTTCGTCCTCGCAACCACCCTCAATCAGCGGATCGCCCGATCCACCCCTCGCACGCGAGGGCGACCGGATCGACAAAGAAGAAAGAAAGGGAGCTGCCATGAAGGCTGCCATCATGATGGAGAACAACGCGGATCTCGTGATCCGCGACGACGTCACCCTCGGCGAGGTCGGACCCAAGGACGTGCGCGTGAAGATCGGCTCGAGCGGCGTCTGCCACTCGGACCTGTCCGCGGTGAACGGGACGATCCCCATGCCGCCGCCGTCCGTGCTCGGCCACGAGGGCGCCGGCGTCGTCGAAGAGATCGGCGAGGGCGTGACGAGTCTCGCGGTCGGTGACCACGTGATCCTCTCGTTCGTGCCCGCCTGCTCCCACTGCAACCCCTGCCTGCGCCAGCAGTCCTATCTCTGCCAGCAGGCGGGACCGCAGGCGATGAGCCAGAACTTCCGCCTCGACGGCAATCCGATCGGCGGCATGACCGGCCTCGGGACCTTCGCCGAAGAGCTGATCATCGGCGAGGCAGCCTGCGTCAAGATCGACAACGACGTGCCGCTCGACGTCGCGGCGCTGATCGGCTGCGGGGTGACGACCGGCGTCGGCGCGTCGATCAACACCGCGCAGATCACGCCGGGCTCCTCGGTCGTCGTCTTCGGCTGCGGCGGCGTCGGCATCTCCGCGATCCAGGGCGCGCGCATCGCGGGCGCCGCCGAGATCCTCGCGGTGGATACGCTCGAAGGGAAGCTCGAGCAGGCCAAGCACTTCGGCGCGACGTCGGTCACGACCCCGGACGGCTTCGACGACGCGAAGACCAAGCTGACCGGCGGCGAAGGCTTCGACTTCGCCCTCGAGTGCATCGGCAATCCCGCGACGATCCGCGCGACCTACGATGCGGCCCGCAACGGCGGCACGGCGGTCATCGTCGGCGTCGGCCGGATGGAGCAGATGGTCCAGTTCTCGGCCTTCGAGCTCTTCTACGCGAACAAGACGCTCAAGGGCTCGATGTACGGCTCGGCCAACGTGCGGACCTTCATGCCCGAGCTGCTGGCGCTCTGGAAGAACGGCAAGCTCGACCTCGAGAGCATGATCTCCCGCCGCATCAAGCTCGACGAGGTAAACGACGCCTTCCGCGCGATGGAAGCGGGCGAGGTGATCCGCAGCGTCATCGACTTCTAGCCGAGAGGGCGGGACGGAGTCGGGCAGCCTGGGGCTGCCGGGTCGCTCGCTGCGTCGAGCACGCTTCGGGGCCGCGGGCTCGCTCGCTGCGTCGAGCACGCTTCGGGGACGCCCCGCTCGTTCGCGAGCGGGGCGTCCTTCGTTCAGCCCCGCCCTGGCGCTCGGAAGTCCACGAAGATCGGTGACGACCACGCCTGCGGCTCGTGCTCGCCCAGGCACAGGTCCTCGGGGCCGCCGTCGCAGAGGTCGACGCTCGTGCACTTGCCCTCTACGTCGCGTTCGCAGCGGAGGTTCTGGCCGTTGACCGCCGGGGCCGGCGCTTCGTGGGCGCGTACGTAGTAGACGGTGTCGCGTCCGAAGCGGGCGTACTCGGGGTCGGAGAACGTGATCGAGCAGCCGGCCGGGTCCCCGTCGCACTCGAAGCTCCGCCACGGGTCCTCGATCAGCGCGTCGATCGCCTCGTCGGGTGCGTTCTGGGGGCGGATGCGGATCACGTCGATGCGCGTGATCGGGCGGCGCAGGGCGCCGGGGTTGTAGCACTCGCCGCGGCAGACGTGCTCGAGGCGATCCGGTCCGAGGGCGTTCGCCGCGTAGTCCGGGCAGCCGGGGACCTGCTCGAAGGAGCCGACCGCGCGCGCCTGGAAGATCGGGATGTCGTCCATCGCGGTCTCGCCGCCCATGGGCAGCGGGCGGCCGCGGGTGTCGGGCGCGTTCAGCAGGTCGAACCAGAGGAGCATTCGCGGGCCGCTCGTTCCGTAGACCTCGCGCCGCTGGAAGGCCTCCCAGATCGAGTCGCGGTCGCGGCCCTTCGCGTGGGTCGCGACGAGGCCTCCGGTCTGGAAGAAGGAAGCCTGGCGTTCCATCTCCATGAGGGCGAAGCCGACGAGGTCGGTGTTCTCGGCGTCGAACTCGCGGGGCCAGGCGGAGGGCGCTTCCTGCGGCGGGGCCAGGGCCGCCGCCATCGCGCCGTCGGGGTCCGTCAGACCGCTGCGGGATTCGGTGAAGCCCGTTCGGATCGTCTCCTTGTAGCCCGTTCCCGGGCGCGCGAAGTGGTTGTCGCTCGAGGCCATGAAGCCGAAGCGGAAGCGGCGCGGCTCGTTCGGGTCGTCGTCGAAGTTGCCGAGCGCCGTGATGTACTGGGCAGCGCCCTTGTTGCGATAGTTGAACGCCGGGAGCGAGCAGTCCGGGCACTGGCCCGCGTCGAGCCATTCCTCGGGCTCGGCGCCCTGGACCGCCAGGTGGGCCTGGGGGCCGGCGGCGGCGGACCAGGCGCGGGCCTGCGACGCGCGTTCGCCGCACTCGTCCGCGCCGCCGCCTTCCTCGAGGCAGCGCGCTTCGATGATCTCGCCGGCACGCCAACACGTCGGGGTGTATGCGTTGCGCGGCTCGGGGCAGATCGGCGTGCCGTCGTCGGCGAAGAGCATGTCGTCGTAGTCGCTCCACTCCTCGCTGTTGCCGTGACCCGAGTAGACCTCGAGCAGGATCTGGCGTTCCTCGTCGTGCATCGGCCCTTCGAGCTGCTTCGCCCAGTCGGAGCCCGGCGGCGTGTAGAAGCCCCAGGTGGTCCCGTGCGGAATCACCATCGAGTCGAAGCCCCAGTCGTCGAGCTTGTCGAAGAGAAGATCAGGTGTGTCGACCATCTCGACGCAGCCCGCCGGGAGCTGACGGACCGGGACGCCGAGGGGGCAGACCTCGAGCGGGTCGCGCTCCATGAAGAAGTTGGCGAGGTCGTGGAGGCGCTCGTCCCCCGCGCCGTGGAGGTAGGCGCCGGCGAGGGGGCCGCCGAAGGGGTTGGCGGCGACAGTCATGTCCCGGGTGCCCGTCGCGCCGATCGGACGCGTCGGGATCTCGTCGTCCTCGAGACCGCGGAGCACGACGTTCTTGTGCCCGAAATGCGCTTCCGGCGTCTGCCCGACCTGGGTCCACTCCCAGCCGAGGAAGGCGACCGTGTCGGGGTTGGCGGCGTCGCCGGCGACCTCGTTGCAGGCGCGGATCGTCTCGATCGTCTCGTTCCAGTGGGCGGGCGTGATGCTCTCGGCGTGATCGTTGATCGACCAGAAGTCGAGGGCGGAGCAGAACCGGGCGAAGTCGCAGGCGTCCGCCGGCGGATGCGCGCCTTCCCCGCCCTGGATCGGCAGGCTCATCATGAACGCGTCGAAGGAGAAGGTCGTGTGGACGTGGAGGTCGCCGAAGAGGATCTGCTTCGGCCGCGAGACGAGCATCTCGTCCGCGGCGCTCGCGACGGCGGCGCTCGTCGCGGCGACGGCGTCGGCCGGGCGGACCCGATCCGTCACCTGACCGGGCGCTTCGTGCTCACCCATGCCGCCGTTCCCCACGTGGTCGAACCAGAAGAACAGCACCGCGAGCAGGGCGACGACGACGAGAACGAGCATGCGCGACATGGGGACCCCTCCTGCCCACGCCGTCGCGCAGGCGAGGCGCGACGGTATCACACGGTCTTGCGGGCTCCGGACACGCGACCCCGCGAAGTGGTAGCTTCGAGCGGCTGCGCGACCGCAGGCGCTCGCGCCGGGGAGCCGGCGGGACCGAAGCCGGGAAGACAGCGACGAGAGGCGGGGACGAGAGGAGAGCATGGAGCGCTGGCTCGACGTCTGGGGGCAGGTCCTGCGGAGCGACGCCGAGGCGACGGCGTGGGCCCTCGCGGGCATCGCGCTGCTCACCTTCTTCGAGATCGCCGAGCCGGGGGAGAAGGGTCAGGGCTGGCGCGGCCGCGGCCGGAATCTGCTCCTGCTCGTGCAGTTCAAGGTCCTCGGGACCTTCGCGCTCTCCGCGTGGTTCGTCTTCGGTCCCCGGTTCGCGCCGCCGGTCCTCGATCCCGGGCCGCTCGCGAGCGCCGGACTCGTCGTCGCGAACCTCCTGGCGATCGACTTCGTCTACTACGCATACCACCGCGCCCAGCACCGCTTCCCGTTCCTCTGGGCGATCCACGAGCTCCACCACGCCGACGAGGAGCTCAACGCGACCTCGAGCTACCGCACCTACTGGCTCGAGATGCCCGTCCAGGCCGTCCTCGTCTCGACGCCGACGCTGCTTCTCTTCGGCGGTCTCGGGCCCCGGCACGCGACGATCGTGCTCGCGTGCTCGCTCTTCTTCCTCATCTTCTCCCACGCGAACCTGCGCCTCTCCCTCGGCCCGCTGAGCGGCTGGGTGATCGGGCCGCAGGTCCACCGCCTCCATCATTCGCGCCTCCCGGTCCATCGGGACTGCAACTTCGCCCAGTACTTTCCGTTCATCGATCGACTCTTCGGGACCTTCTCGCGTCCCGGGAAGGACGAGTTCCCGCCGACCGGAGCGGACGCACTTCCCGGCGACGCCGCCTTCCTGCGCGTGCTCGTCGAGCCGTTCAGGATCTGGACGGGACGGCGCCGTGCCGCGCGTTAGGCGATCGCTTCCCGGAGGAGTCGTGTCCGCCGCCGTCGTGATCTTCTGCGCGAGCCTGCTCTGGGCCGGGGTCGGGACCGCACAGCTCGCGACCCTCGACGTGCTCTTCGACGTCGATCGGGATCCTTCGACGGGCTGCGACGTCACGACGGCGGAGGGCGTGGCGAACGGCATCGAGCTCCGGCTGCGAACGCGGATCGACGTCGCGGGCGAAGCGTTGACCGCGATCGAGCATGCGAGCTGCGTCGACGCCGTCGCGGGGGAATTCGGGTCGGACGTGCCGGCGTCGACTGCGCCCCTCCCGCCCTGGAGCGTGTCGCCGGGCGAGGGCATCGAAGGATCGAACCTCGTCGAGACCCATCTGCCGAGCGCGCTCTTCGGAGGGGCACGGCGGGCCCTGGCCTTCGTCGCTCTCGACGTGGAGGGCGACGGCGATGCCCTGGCGGGCGGGAACGGCGCCGGGCTGCCGCTGTCGCTCGCCGCGGCGGTGGTGCCGTCGATGAGCGTCGTCGGTCTCGGGGTGGCGCTCTTCGTCGGGATGCTGGTCGGGATGCGTTCGGCGCGCGGGCGCGAGTGGGGCACGCTCTTCGTCTGGGCGCTCGCGGGCGCGGGACTCGTCGCCGGCGTGGAGGCCCGCGCGCTCCTGGGCGACGGGCTGTACCGCGACTGGTCCGACGACGAGCACGTCGCCGCCGACCCCGCCGGTGACGCGCCTGCCGGTGCGGACCTGCTCGGGCTCTCCGCCGCGGTCGACCCGACGACGGACGAGCTCTGGCTGCGGATCGACGTCGCGTTCGGCCCCGCGGTCTGCCTCGACTGGGGCCTCGTTCCGGCGGGAACGGGGTACAGCTGCTCGCAGTGGCCCGCGCTCGATCCGGGGCCCTTCGCGGGGCCGGTCGCGCTGACCTTCGACGACGGACCGAACCCGGCGACGACGCCGGCGATCCTCTCGACCCTGCGCGCCTGGAACGCGCCCGCCACCTTCTTCATGGTGGGCGAGAACCTGACCACGCCCGCGGAGCAGGCGCTGGCCCTCGAGATCCACGCGGACCCGCTCTTCCGCGTGGCGACGCACAGCGTCGGTCATCCGGACTTCACGAGCCTCTCGCCGGCGGAGGTGGAGTACGAGGTCGACGAAGGACTCGCCCGTCTGCGCGCGGCGATCGGGGATCCCTGCTGGTTCCCCGCTTTTTTCCGGTTCCCCTTCGGCGCGAGCGACTGCACTTCGATGGAGATCGTGCGGCGTCGGGGGCTCGCGGTGGCCGGGGTGAACCTCCACTCGCTCGATTGGTGCTATGCGGCGGGGGGAGGGACCTGTTCGCCCGCGATCGTCCCGGACATCGAGCCGGAGGTC
>JAUIMK010000533.1 GCA_030432735.1 bacterium | reverse complement strand
CGACCTTCTATCGCTGCGGCCGCGCCGACGAAGACGCGACGTTCCCGAAGTACCCGCCGATTCCCGTCGGTCGATGCCGTGGATTCGAAGACGTGCGACCGGCCTGACGGGCGACGAAGGGATCCAGCCGGCGACTAACGGAAGAGCGGCTTCCCGGACGCGTCCACCAGGGTCGAGAGGTTCCCCCACGTGCGGTCGAAGGGGTGCTCGATCGCGTGCAGCATCCGCTCGAGGAACCGGAACGTGAGCCCCCAGACCACGTGCCGTCCGGGTTCACCGACGAGGACGCCCGGAAACCGCGCCTCCGGCATCTCGTGGATCATGTGCTCGACCTGACGTTCGGGGTCGTGGAGCCCGGCCAGCGGGAACCAGAGGGCGTGCTGGACCTCGGCCGGGTCGAGGGCGAGCTCGAGGGGCTCACGGACGTGGAACGCGTGCGCGGAGACCACGAGGCGCGGCGTCGTCCGGCGGTTCCCGGTCAGATCGTCGAGATGGCCCAGGTACTCCGCGCCCTCGAGCGACAGCCCGACCTCCTCGAAGGTCTCGCGCGTCGCGGTGGCCCGGGTCGAGTCGTCGACCGGGTCCATCCGGCCGCCGGGGAACGCCATGTGACCGGACCAGGGATCGTCCGGGTGATGCGCTCGCTCGATCAGCAGGACCTCCGCCGAGCGCGGGCCTTCCCGGAGCACGACGGCGACACCGGCCTTCTTGTGCTCCTCGATCGAGAGCGGCTCCGGAGCGTGGTCCGTGAGCTTCCTGCGTACGTGGTCGATGTCCACGACTCGACGGTAGCGCCTCTCGCACGGCGACCGGGAGCGGTCCGCCGCGCGGACGCTCCGGCGGGCTGCTAGCGTGCGCGCCATGGACCTCCCCCGCGCATTCGTGCCGGAGGCACGCCGCCTGCTCAAGCTCGCCCGGGACGACCGACGCGAGGCGGAGCGCGCACTCGCCTCGCTCCCGGCCGAAGAACAGGCCACCGTCGTCTGCGAAGCCCCGCTCTCGATCCGTCGTCAGGTGATCGAGCTCTTGCCGAGCCCCGAGGACGTGATCCCGCTCCTTCCCGAGGCCGAGTTCACCTACACGTGCCGCTCGATCGGACTCGAAGACGCGAGCTGGCTGCTACCGATGGCGACGGACGCGCAGATCGTGACGAGCTTCGACCTCGACGCCTGGTCGGGGCTCTCGGTCGATCACGCGCGGCTCGACGGCTGGGTCGCCGCGCTCGCCTCCGCCGAAGACGAGACGCTGCTGCGCGCGGCGCGCGCCGTCGATCCGGAGATCCTCGTCCTCTATCTGCGCCAACACGTCGACGTCGAGATGAAGCCGAGCGAGCAGGAAGATCCCGACTGGCAGCCGCCGGAAGGCGGACAGACCCTCGAAGGGCAGTTCTACTTCGTCGCGAAGGATCCGAAGGACGATCTCGCGCCGTTGCTGCGTCTGCTCCACTCGCTCTTCCAGGGCGACTACTGGCTCTATTTCCGCCTGATCCAGGCGGTGAAGGAGGAGCTCTCGACCGAGAACGAGGAATGGGCGCTCCGCTGGCGGACCGGCCGCCTCGAAGACCTCGGCTTCCCGTCCTGGGACGCGTCGATGCGCATCTACGGCTTCATGCGACCGGAGGCGATGAAGGCCGTTCCCGCCGAGACGAAGGCCCTCGACCTCTCGAGCTGGGCCCTT
>JAUIMK010000532.1 GCA_030432735.1 bacterium | reverse complement strand
CGCGACGACTTCGTCGTCCGCGTCATCGACCTCGTCCTCGACCTGGGAAGAGACGGGCGCCGCCGCTTCGTCGGTCGCGTGGGACTCCGCGCCGTCGTTGCCGCCCAGGCCGAATCCGAGCGCCTTCGCGAAGTCCGCTTCCTCGCCATCGAGGGCGCCGACGTCGGGCTTGTACGACGCGTCGAGCTTCTCGTCTTCTGCTGCGGTCTGGTGGTCGTCGGCCATGGCGTGTCCCGCGCACAGGAATCGCGCCTGTGGACGGGGAATCCCTCCCGTTCTGCGCATCGGATGCGCGTGGGAGGGGCTTGACGCGGGATGGCCCCACGGCGGACAAAGCCATGTTCGACCCGAGGCGGGTCAGGGGGAAACCCCGAGGTCGAAGTCGGTGTTAGTCGGGGTCAGCCGCGGCGGCGCGGAGGGCCGCTGGCGATCCGGTCCGCCATGCTCCGGACCATGCGCACGGCGACCGCGGGATTGCAGGTCACGAGCTGCTCGAGCTCCGCCTCGTTGAAGAGGCAGCACCAGGTGGGGCCCTGGGCGCGGAGGTTCGCGAATCGCTGTGCGCCGGTCAGGGTGGAGATCGCGCCGAGGAAGGTGCCTTCCCGGGTCTCCTCGGCGACGACGCGGTCGTCGATCTCGACCCGGATCGCGCCCGACAGCAGGAGCACCGTGTGCTGTGCCGGATCCGAGACCGCGGCGATCGTCTCGCCGTCCTCGAACTTCACGAAGTAGCGGTCGAAGCCCGGACCGCGACAGATCGAGGCCCAGAGCGGATCGACGAGCCCGTCGACGATCGCGGCGATCTCCGCCGGGTCGACGTGGGCGCGACGGGCGGAGGCGATCGTGGCGGTATCGAGCCCGAAGCCGCTGGCGATCGCGCGGATGCGCGCGAGGACCTCACCGGTTCCGCCGGGCCGCCGGGCCGGATCGATGTAGAGCAGCTCCATCACGATCTCTTCGAGGGGCGGCGGGCAGTCGAGGGCGACGTCGGAGAGGGCCTGCAGTCCGAAGATGTTGCCCTGCTCGCGGGTGCGCAGGACGTCGTGCCGCTTGTTGAGGTCGATGCCCGTGAAGAGCGCCCAGGCGGTCGCCCCGACGCCCCAGAGATCCGTGCGGAGGTCGAAGTTCTGGACCTTCGCCGTCGCCTGCTCCGGCGCACGGAAGCCGTGGGTGCCGAGACCGATCGAGAGCTGGCCCTGGTGGAGCAGGCCCTTCGACATGCGGGAGGAGTGGGAAACGCCGAAGTCCGTCAGGACGTAGCCGCCGTTGCCGTCGAGCAGCACGTTCGAGGGCTTGACGTCGAGGTGGAGCACCGAGGCCCGATGCGCCGCACCGAGCGCCTGGAGCAGGTCGGAGAGCAGGCGCCAGGTCTGCTCCGGCGTCAGCCGTCCGAGGAAGGGCCACGCGTCGGCGAGGCTGCCGGCCGGGTAGTACTGCATGGCGGCGAAGCAGGTCTCGCCGTCGAGGTTCCAGTCGTAGACCTTCGGGATCCGGTCGTTGCGGACCGCGAGCAGCGCCGCGAGCTCGCGCTTCAGCGAGTTGCGCGCCTGGGGATCATCGGGCCGGGCCATGACCTTGAGCGCCACGAGCTTCGGCGGCGCGTTCTCGGTCGCGCCGCGATCGGCGTCGAGGCAGCGCGCGAGGAAGACGGAGCCGAAGCCGCCGCGCCCGAGCCGCCGCAGCACACGGT
>JAUIMK010000531.1 GCA_030432735.1 bacterium | reverse complement strand
CGTCTTCGTGAGCACGACGCGGCCGGGGACGTTGCGCTCCGCGAGCCAATCGAGGAGCAACGCCTCGTCCTCGCTCCAGCTGCGCCGGACGTCCTGCAGGACCATCGCGAGACGAAGCGATTCCCGTTGTGCCAGATAGCCCTCTGCCAGGCGCTGCCAGCTCGCGCGCTCCTTGCGGGACACCTTCGCCCACCCGTAGCCGGGGAGGTCGACGAGGCCGATCTCGCCGCGATCGGTCCGGACGCGGAAGAGGACGAGCTCCCGGGTCTTGCCTGGCGTGCTGCTCGTTCGGGCGAGCTTCTTGCGACGCGCGAGCGCGTTCAGCAGGCTCGACTTGCCGACGTTCGAGCGCCCGAGGAAGGCGACCTCCGGCAGTCCCGACTCGGGCAGCTTCTCGACGCGCGGGGCCGAGGCGATCAGTTCTGCGTCCAGGATCTTCACGCGCCCCTCTCCCGCGTCCCGCGGCTCGCGCGCCGGGCGGCCAGCACCGGCGCCATCCGCTCGAGGGCCGTCTCGATCGTCTCGCGCGCGAGGGCATAACAGAAGCGCAACCGTCCCTCCGCCGCCTCCCCGAAATCGATGCCCGGCGTACAGCCGACGTGGGCCTGCTCGAGGATCTCGAAGGCCAGTGCCCGCGAGTCGTCCCAGAACGCCCGCGCGTCCGCCAGGACGTAGAACGCGCCCTCGGGCTCGTGCTCGATCCCGAAGCCGAGATCGCGCAGGCCGTCGACGAGCAGCCGACGCCGGTCGCTGCAGGCTTCGAGCAGCGCCGCGCTCATCTCGCCCCCTTCCGCCAGCGCCGCGATCCCCGCGTGCTGGACGAAGCTGCTCGCCGAGATGAAGAGGTTCTGCTGGAGGATCTGCAGCCGACGCATCGCCGCCTGCGGTGCGACGACCCAACCGAGCCGGAACCCGGTCATCGCATAGCGCTTCGAGAACCCGTCGAGGACGAAGGCATCCGGCGACACCGTGAGCGCCGAGGCCGTCCGAACACCGCCGTAGACCAGTCCGTCGTAGATCTCGTCCGACACGAGGGTCGGCCCGAGACCGGCGAGGGCCTCCATGACGGCCCGCGGCTGCACGGCGCCGGTCGGGTTCGCGGGGGAGCCCACGACGATCGCCTTCGTTCGCGGCGTGATCGCTTCGCGGACGCGCTCGGGATCGATGTGCCAACCCGTCTCGGCGTCGGTCTCGACGAAGACCGGCTCGCCCCCGCAGAAGCGCACGAAATTCGGATAGCAGGGGTAGTGGGGCGTCGGCAGGATGACCTCGTCTCCCGGGTCGACGAGGCAGGCGAAGACCAGCGTCATCGCGCTCGAGGTGCCCTGGGTCACCAGCACCCGCTCCGGATCGACCGATGCACCGAAGCGGCGGTCGAGGTCCCCGGCGATGGCGGCGCGCAGCTCCCAGAGCCCGCGGCTGTCGGTGTAGTTCGTGTCGTCGCGGGCGAGGGCCTCGACGATCGCCCGGCTCGCCGCCGCCGGCGGGGCGAACTCGGGCTCGCCGACCTCCAGATGGGCCACGTCGAGGCCGTCGCGCTCGAGCTCGGCGGCGCGCTCCAGGACCTCCATCGCGAGGAAGGGCGTCAGGGACTCGGCGCGGCGGCTCCAACGGCGATCCCGGGGCGGATCCGGCGGAGCGGCGGGGGTGGACGGGCACATGCCTCCCGGTTAGCCCGGCGGCTCGGGGGCGT
>JAUIMK010000197.1 GCA_030432735.1 bacterium | reverse complement strand
CTCGCAGGGAAGCGGGTCGTTGTCACGGCCGCCGCCGGCACCGGCATCGGCTCCGCCGTGGCGAAACGCTGCCTGCTCGAGGGTGGCCGCGTGCTCATCTCCGACATCCACGAGCGGCGTCTCTCCGAGACCGCCGATCGACTGGAGGACGAGACGTTCGAGGGGCTCGGTGTCGAGGAGGCCATAGAGGCGGTCGGGGCGCTGACCCTCCCGGAGCTGTTGCGCGACGCGCTTCACGCCGAGCATGCGCCGGGGTAGACGGAAGAAGTCCCGCGTCGTGAACTCGAAGATCTCGTGCACCTTCATGCGGTGCCAGATGTCGACGAGGTGCTCGCCGCGCCTCTCGGTCTCGTCGGCGGTCGCGGCCAGGAAGCAGGCGTGGATCGCCCCGACGCTCGTTCCGCAGATGATCTCGAAGTCGGGCTGGACGCCGGTCCGCCGGGGCAGGTCGTCGAGGATGAAGCGGAGGACGCCGGCTTCGTAGGCGCCGCGCGCGCCTCCTCCTGACAGCACGATCGCGCGCTTCGGGCGGTCGCCGCGCGGGGTCGGGGAGGTCGTGCCGGGTCCGGTCGCTTCGACCATCGGGCTCGGGGGAGCGGACTAGCCGCTCACGCGCTCCGAGTACTGACCGGTCCGCGTGTCGACCCGGAGGACGTCGCCCTCCTTGATGAAGAGCGGGACGTCGAGGGTCACGCCGCACTCGAGGGTCGCCGGCTTCAATGCGCCCGAGCTCGTGTCGCCCTTCACGGCGGGATCCGACTGCACGACCTTCGACTCGATGTAGTTCGGGAGATCGACGTTGACCGGATTGCCCTTCCAGAAGAGCACGTCGACGATCATCTCTTCCATCATGAACTGCTTCTGATCGCCGATCACGTCCGGGGGCATCGGGATCTGATCGTAGGTCTCCTGGTCCATGAAGATCATCGACTCGCCGTCGTTGTAGAGATACTGCATCGTCTTCTCGCTGATGTCGGCGAGCTCGACCTTCTCTCCCGACCGGAACGTGCGCTCGACCGTTCGGCCGTTCAGCAGGTTCTTGATCTTGGTGCGGACGAAGGCGCCGCCCTTGCCCGGCTTCACGTGCTGGAAGTAGGTGATCGTGAAGGGCTGGCCGTCGAGCTCGAGCTTGAGGCCGTTCTTGAACTGCGAGGTGTCGGTCGTCGCCATGGCGGGTGGGATCCTGTGCGTCATTCGCGCACGCGGTCGAGCGGGTGCGCTTCGAAGACTCGTCTTTTCGAGGGGGTCGGGCCCGGGCGGAGCCGGCCGGGCGGCGAGGATAGCGGAGGGCCGCTCCCTCGCTAGAAAACGGGCGGCTGGGGTCTCGATCGGCCGGTCCGGACGCCGAGTTGAGCGGAGGGCGGACGAGCGGGGTCGGGCGCACGCAGGGGCGTGCCCCTGACCGGACCGCTCCGCTCCGGGCTCTCCGTCGACCGGGCGATCCAGGAATGCGTCGGACGAGGGCGCGAGCTTCTGCACGGCGAAGTGTCCGATCCGCGTGATCGTTCGGTCGTCCCGATCGCACCGGCTGCTACGCTGCCGGGCCGCTCGACGCGTCGCCCGGAGCCTCGCCTCATGTCGCCCCCCGAAGCCCCGGATTCGAGAGAAGCCGACGCGCCCGCCGAGCGCGAAGACGTCGCGGGCCTCGGCGTCACGCCGCTCGGGATCTGGGGGCTCGCCTGGCCGACGATGCTCGCGATGGGGGCGGGGACGGTCGTGCGGCTCACCGACTTCGCGATGGTCGGCGACCTCGGTCCGAGCGCGACGGCGGCGATCGGCGTCGGCGGCAATTTCTACTGGTTGATCGAGTCCCTCGCGTCGATCCCCTCCCTCGGCTTGATGGCGATCCTCGCGCGGGCGGTCGGTGCCGGGGACGCCGCGCTCGCGGACGCGTCCCACCGGCAGGCGCAGCTCCAGGGCGTGGCCCTGGCGCTCCTCGGGTGCGCGCTCGTGTTTCCGGCGACGGAGTTTGCGATCGGGATCTACGGGGTCGAGCCGGAGGTGGTCGCGATCGCGTCCGACTATCTCTGGTGGCGGCTCTGGGCGACGGTGCCCCTCGCGATCGCGATGAACTTCGGCGCCGCTTTGCGGGCAGCGGGAGATGCGCGCACGCCGCTCTGGGCGGGGCTCGTCGCGGCGAGCGTCAACGTGTTCCTGAACTGGGTCCTGATCTACGGGAACCTGGGGGCACCGGCGCTGGGCGTCGTCGGCGCCGCGATCGCGTCGAACCTGGCCCTCGTCGTGATGATGGTCCACTTCGTCGTTCTCTGGGCGATGCGACGACTCGTCCTCGTTCCCACGGCGGGCTCCTGGCGCCCGGACCGCGATCTCCAGCGACGACTGCTCCGGATCGGCATTCCGTCGGGTCTCGAAGGCGGCCTCTTCCAGATCGGCCTGATGCTCTTCCAGCGGATCATGTCGACCTTCGGCACGAACGTCGTCGCGGCCTACAACGTCGGGTCGATGCTGCTCAACTTCTCCTTCATGCCCGGCGTCGGGTTCGCCGTCGCGGCATCGACCCTCGTGGGGCAGCACCTCGGCGCTCGCGCGTCGGATCGCGCGGAGCGGGAGGGCTGGCGGGCGACGTTCTGGGCGATCGGGACCATGTCGGTGATCGGCCTCGTCCTCGCACTCTGCGCGCGCCCGATCGCCTGGGTGTTCACGAACGACCCGGAGGTGATCGAGCTCTCGGTGCTCGTGCTCACGATCTTCGCCTTCGCCCATCCCCTGATGGCGATCGAGTTCGCGCTCGGCGGCGCGCTCCGGGGATCCGGCGACACCGTCTTCCCGCTGATCTGCGTCTTCTCCGGTCTCGTCGTCGTTCGCCTCGGGGTCGCGACGGCGCTGGTCCTCTTCCTGGATGCGCCGATCGAGTGGGTCTGGTCCGTGCTCCTGCTCGACTACGCGATCAAGGCCGTGCTCTTCGTCGAGCGCTTCCGGCGTGGCTCGTGGAAGCGCCGTCGCGTGTGAGGCGGTAGCGGGACGCGAGGTCCGCCGCCGGTCTCTCGCGCCCGCGGCCGAACGACTAAGATCGGTTCGAGCCGAGAACGGAGCCCTGCCCATGTCCCTCGATCCCACCCGAACGCCCGTCCTGATCGGAATCGGCCAATGCGTCGAACGCGACGACGTCGTGACGACCGTCGATCTCTGCGCCCGCGCCGCCGAGCTCGCCGTCGAGGACGCGCCCGGCATCCGCGAGAAGGTCCAGCGTCTCAGCATGGTGTCGGTGATCTTTTCGCCGGCGAGCGAGGGGGCGGCGACGGAGGTCTGCGATCGGCTGGGGCTCCCCGACGTCGCGCGCGAGATGACGACGCCGGGCGGGAACACGCCGCAGTGGCTGATGAACCGGGCCTGCGAGCAGATCGTGCGGGGCGAGCTCGAGACGACGATCGTGGTCGGCGCCGAATCGACGCGCTCGATGCGGAAGGCGAACCCGGATCAAGACTTCATGCGCGCCAGCCTCGAGACGCGCGAGGAGGGCGGGCCGAAGGACGAGGTCGTGGGCGCGAGCATGCGGGGCATGCTCAGCCAGGCCGAGATCGAAGCCAATCTCGTCCGCCCCGCAGACACGTATCCGGTCTTCGAGAACGCCCTCGCCGCGAAGCTCGGAACCGACCCCGAAGGCTCCCGCGCGCGCATCGCCGCGTTCATGGCGCGCTCGAGCGAGATCGCGGCGAAGAATCCGATGGCCTGGTTCCAGGACGTGCGTTCGCCGGAGTGGATCGCGACGCCCACTCCGGACAACCGGCTCACCGCCGAGCCCTACACGAAGTGCATGAACAGCTTCATGAACGTCGACCAGGGCGCCGCGCTCGTCGTGACGACCCTCGCGATCGCGCGGGAGCTCGGGCTGGACGGGCAGGCGATCTTCCCCTGGGCCGGCGCGAACAGCGCGGACCTCGTCCCGATCGAGCGCGAGGATCTCGCCGCGTCGCCGGCGATCCGCGCGGCGGCGGCGGCGACCTTCGAAGCCGCGGGCGTCGGTCTCGAGGAGATCGACTTCATCGACCTCTACTCCTGCTTCCCGGTCGCGGTCCAGATCAGCGCCCGGGAGATCGGCCTCGCCCTCGACGATCCGCGCGGCCTGACCCAGACCGGTGGCATGTCCTTCTTCGGCGGTCCCGGCAACAACTACACGACCCACGGCATCGCCGCGGTCGCGCTCCGTCTGCGCGAGGGCGGGCGTCTCGGCTACGTGACGGGCAACGGCGGCATCCTCTCGAAGCACTCGATCGGCATCTACGGAAACGTTGCACCGAGCCGCCCCTTCCAGCTCGCCGACACGAGCGCGGCCCAGCAGGCGATCCAGGACTCCGCGCTCGAGTGGACCTGCGAGGCGGAGGGGGAAGCGGTCGTCGATGCGGGGACCGTCGTCTATGGGCGCGACGGCTCGCCCGCCTTCGCGCCGGTCATCGCGACGCTGCCCGACGGCAAGCGGATCTGCGCCGTGGCGGACGCAGCGACGTTGCCGACGCTCGCGGGGACAGCGCTCGAAGGGCGGACGATCCGCGTCACCGGGGCGCATCCGCCGACGTTCGCGCTCTAGCCTCGTGCGCGCTCGGCCTTCGAGCGGGCGACGCCGCGCGCGTGGACCACGTACCGCTCGGGTCCCCCCGGCACGACTGCGTCGAACGGAAAGCACGTGATCAGCGTGAGCTCCGCGCGGCCGGTTCGCTCGAGGAGGTCGGTGCGCGACTCGTGCACGACGGTGGTCGCGACCACCTCGTAGTCCCGCCGCGTTCCGTCCGGACCGTCCAGGCGGATCCGATCCCCCGCTTCGAGGTCTCGCAGCGCGGCGAAGTGGGTGTCGCGATGTCCCGCGATCACGACGTTGTCCGCCTCGCCGGGCCGCGCGGTCGACGAGACGTGGGCCGGACCGAAGGCCATCGCTTCCCCGCTCGCACCGGCGAGGACGTAGAGAGGCCCGGTCGCGGGATCGCTCGGCGCGAGCCAGAGGCGTGCGATCGGCCCCGTATCCGCCCAGGGCCACGGCTTCGGTGGTGCCGAATCCGGCTCGGTGCGCGCCCAGGCCCGCGCGATCAGGTGCTGGGCGAGCACGGCCTTCGCCGGGATCCAGAGTCCGTGCACGAGGGCGACCGCGCTCGCGAAGAGGAGGACGAGGGCGGCCGATCGGAGTCGGCCGCCCCGGTGGCGTCCCACTCGCGCCATCAGCCCCGTCCCCCGCCGCGCGCTTCGCGCCGCCGCCGGCCGGCGAGGGCGAGCAGCGTTCCACCGACGCCGAGTCCGCTCGTGCCGAGGGCGACGAGGAGCGCGGCCGGCGTTCCGCCCTGCGGCAGGCTTCCGATCCGGACGCTCGCGATCCTCTGTCCGACGGCGACGCCGGCCCCACGCGCTTCGGGCGAGGGCCGTCGTGCGGCCATCGGCATCGGACTCGCCTCCGCGGTCGTGCGCCTTCGCCCGCCGCCGAAGATCTTCGAGAAGTCCCAGCCGGCGGGGAGCAGCGACGGGACGTTCCGTGTCTCGAGGTCGGCGTCGACCGGCGCCGTCGGTGTGACGTCGACGGCCACGAGGCTGCTCCAGCGCGTCACCAGCTGGTGTCGCACGCCGATCGCGGCGACCTCGGCGGAGACGTCGTCGAGGGCGCGACCTTCGCGGAGGGTGTCCATCAATCCCGCGACCTTCCGACGGGCCCACAAGCGGGACACGCCCGCGTGGTCCGCGCCGCCGCCGAGCTCGAGCGGGAGCCGGACGTCTTCGCCCCCGCGCCGCCCGGAGACGACGACCCGCGTCGCTTCCTTCGGCAATCGCGCCGCGACGACGACCGGCTCACCGGCGTAGACGTCCGGGATCCGCGCCGGCCAGCTCTCGACGGAGGGGGCGCCCCAGTCGACGCGCAGGTCGTGGAGGACCGGGCTGTCGATCTTCTCGAAGAGCGCCGCCATCTTCGGGACGACCTCGGCGGGGTTGCCGATGTACGTGAAGGTGCCGCGGCCGAACTCGGCGGCCTTCGACATGAAGTGGCCGTTCGGCGCGGAGCCGATCCCGACGGTGTAGAGGCGGCTGCGGCCGAGGTGGCGCTCGATCGCGGAGAAGAGGGAGGCCTCGTTGCCGACCGCGCCATCGGTGACGAAGACGACCTGCCGGACGGCGCGGGACTCGCCGCCGGGCTGGAGCGCCGACACGAGCGCGGGCAGCATGTTCGTTCCGCCGTCCGCGTCGAGGGCGTCCACCCAACGCTTCGCGCCTTCGACGGCGGACGGGGTCGCCGGTTGCGATTCGGGGAAGAGCATACGGAAGGTCGAGGCGAACTCGAGCACGTTGAAGGCGTCTTCCGGCCGGAGCGTCGAGAGGGCTTCGCGAACGGCGCGCCGGGCCTGGACGATCGACTCGCCGGACATCGAGCCCGAGGTGTCGATCACGATGATCGTCTCCCGGGAGACGCGGACGCTCGGCGCTTCGGCCTGCGGCGGCATCACCATCAGCAGCGCGTACTCCTCGCCGTCGAGGGACTCCCGGAAGAGAGCGGCGCTCGGGGCGTTGCCGACCGCCGGAACCCATTCGAGGACGAAGTCGCGATCCGCCCGGGCGTCGGGATCATCGAGACGGATCGCGTAGACGTCGCCCCGCTGCGCCCGGACACGCAGGGGATGGCTCGGACTCGAGACCGAGTCGAGGGGGAAGCCCGCGTCGATCTCGGCGCGCAGCATGACGGGGTGCTCGCGGCCCGAGCCGGGACTCGCGACCGGAGGGGTGATCCGCGCGGCGTCCGAAACCTCGTTCGTGTTCGCGGCCCAGCCCGTGCCGTCGAAGCCGCTCGCGACGGGCGCGCCGGGGATGAAGCGCGGTCCCACGACGAGGGGGAAGCGCAGGCTGAAGCGCCCGCGGTCGTACCGTGCGTCCTCCTGGTAGGCGATCGTCACTTCGACGGTCTCGTCGGGGCCCAGATTGGCGATCGACGTGGTGAACACGTTCGGGCGCTCCTGCTCGACGAGGCTCGCCTTGCGTCCTTCCGACTTCGCCTTCTCGTAGGTCTGCTTCGCGCGTGCGCGCTCCTCGACCCGTCCCGCGATCACGCGCTCGCCGATCCGCATCGTCAGTGTGTCGACGGCGGCGTCCTCCGGGAGCGGGAAGACGTAGACGCCTTCGACCCATTCGGGGGTCGGGTTGGTGAAGCGCTGGGTCACGCGGGTGCGCGCGATCAGGCCGGAGACCTCGATGGCGACGTCGGTCTCGAGGAGCGGCGCCTCGCGGAGCCCCTCGTTGGTCCGGATCAGGAATCCGCCGGCGCCCAGCTCGCCGGGATCGCGCACGGGGCCCAGGTCGGGAGGCGCGGCGAGGGCGGTCAGCGGAGCGAGGAGGAGCGAGAGAAGGAAGAGGAGGTCGGTTCGGGGTCTCGAGGCGCGCATCGCGTTCTCCGGGCGCAGCTCGGCCGTCGCGGCCGGAGCGCCGCGCGAACGAGGGCCATGCGGGGTGCCGCGGCCCTCGTCGCCGGAAACGCGGCGATGCCTCGCGCGTTCTGGGGCGCGGAGCGGTCCGTGTTAGGCGAAGGCGAATCCGGCGACACCGGGGTGGTTCGGGATTCGCTCGGAAGGACCCCGGCTGCGAGACCGCGGTTCTCCGGGGTCGCCGGGTGGTGCGAACCGCCGCGGCGGCGGCATCGCGTGCGATGTGCTCGGAGGCCGCGTGAGGGATCAGTCGCCGGGTTCGATGCGGTGGCGCGCGACGATCGAGCCGATCAGGTCGTCGAGGACTTCGCCGGCCTCGTGGTCGACCTCGAGGAAGGCCACGCCGCCGATCGTGAGGCCATCGCCGGTCGCCGGAGCGGACCAGGCGGTGCGCGTCGGGAGCGAGAGCGGGCGGCCGCCGAAGTCGAAGGAGAGCTCCCCTTCGCTGCCTTCCTCTCCGAGCGCGCCGCCGACGAGGCACGCGCCGCCGAGGCCGAGGTCGCGGATCGTCGTCTCGGACTTCTCGCCCTCGACTTCGAAGCGCGCCGCGAGATTCGTGGGGACGCGGAGGTGGTAGCGGAGCTCGAAGGGGTCGTGGTCGTGGAGGACGCCCGAGATCACGAAGCGGATGGATTCGTCCGGGGGGTCGTCCCAGAGCTGCCAGCGGACGCCGTGGTGATGGAGCGCCTTGACGACGCGTTCGGGCGGCCGCAGGCCGAAGGGGATGAGGGCGTCGGGCGTGACTCGCAGGCGGCGAGCGAGATCGGGAACCCGCTCCATCTCGACGCTTGCGGTGAAGAGGACCGCGTTGATCCGTCCGTCGCACTCGGCCGCGAGGAGCTGTGCCTCGTCGACGTCCGCGGCGTAGTGGACCTCGAAGTCACGGCCGAGCAGATCCATGGCGAGCTGTTGGAGCTCGCCATGGGGCGTGTCGACGATCAGCAGGCGGCGTTCCGGTTCCACGGGCGTGACATCGGTCCGACACCTCGAGAACGTGACAGCGCGACAAACGAATGGGGCGTCGACCGGAGGTGGCGGCTCCGGCGTTTCGTCGAGCGGGTGCCCGAAACGAAACGAGGCCCGCGGATCACTCCGCGGACCTCGTTCGATCGATCGAAGGATCGGGGAGCCGTGGGCTCCTCGAGGGTCGTCCCGGGACTAGCCCTTGGCGGTCTTCACCGCCTCGGTGAGCGCCGGGATGATGTCGAAGAGATCGGCGACGACGCCGACGTCCGCGACCTCGAAGATCGGCGCGTCGGGATCCTTGTTGATCGCGACGATGAAGTTCGAAGCCTTCATGCCGACCAGGTGCTGGATCGCTCCGGAGATGCCGGCGGCGATGTACAGCTTCGGCGCGACGATCTGGCCCGACGAACCGACCTGATAGGGGTGGTCGAGCCAGCCGGCGTCGACGACGGGGCGGGACGCGCCCATCGCGCCACCGAGCGCATCGGCGAGCGGCTGGATGACCTCCGGGAACTTCTCCGGATCACCGACACCGCGGCCACCCGAGACGATCACGTCCGCCTTCGTCAGGTCGACGCCCGTGGACTCGGCGACCTTGACCTCGACGAACTTGGCGCCCGCCGAGAGGTCCGTGCTGAGCGCCTCGGTCCCACCGTCGCTCGAGCCCTCGAAGGGCGACATGGCGCCGGGC
>JAUIMK010000530.1 GCA_030432735.1 bacterium | reverse complement strand
TCCCCGCTTCACGACCGCTCGGGCGAGTCATCCGTGGCTCGTGCGGGGGATGAACCGGGTCGGTCGTGTCGTGCCGATCCGTCCGCTCGATGCGGAGAAGATCTGGGCGGACGCGATCGCGAAGGAGCCGGGCGCCCCGGAGCCGAGCGCCGCGGCTCGGCAGGCGCTCTCCGCGCTCGTCGAGGACCTCGGGCGGAACGTCGACTTCACGCCGCTCGGTCACGTCTCGGCGCTCGACGACACGCGAAGGCTCGCGCGGACCCACCTGCGGATCGAGCGGGCCCTCGCGGCCGACCCCGGCGTCCTCGAGACGGAGCTCCCGCCGCCCGTCTTCATCATCGGCTGGGCCCGGACCGGCACGACCTTTCTCCACCAGCTCCTCGCGCAGGACCCGGCGAATCGGACGATGCCCTACTGGGAGAGCTTCGATCCCGTGCCGCCTGCCCCGGGAGTCCCCGACACGCGCGCGCAGCGGCTCGACGGGATGCTTCGCCAGCTGCGGTTCCTGGCGCCCGGGTACGACGCGATCCACCCGATGACCGCGGACTCGCCGGAGGAGTGCGTCGCGCTCTTCATGAACGTGTTTCGTACGCATCAATTCGACTATCAGTACCGGGTGCCCGGCTACGCCGCGTGGCTGCTCGAGCAGGACCCGCGCATCGCCTATCACGACTATCGGCGCCAGCTGAAGCTCGTCGTCGCGGCGCGCCCGGCCGGCGAGCGCTTCGTCCTCAAGGATCCGACCCACATCCTCCATCTCGAGACGATCCGGGAGATCTTTCCCGACGCGAAGTTCGTCTTCACCCATCGCGACCCGGCGGAGGCGATCTCCTCCGTCGGGAGCCTGATCGCCTACACGCGCGCGCTCTTCACCGACGACGTCGATCCGGAAGCGATCGGTCGCGAGATCCTCGAAGGCTACTGGCCGCCGGCGCTGGAACGCGCGCGGAAGTTCCGGTCGGAGCTTCCGGCCGGTCACGCCGCCGACGTTCGCCACCCCGCGCTCCGGGCGGACCCGCTCGGCACGGCGCGGGCGATCTACGCGGCGCTCGGGCTTCCGTTCTCGGACGAGGCGAGGGAGGCGATGACCCGCTTCCTCGAAGCGCGCGCCGCGTCGCCGGGGGGGCGTCATGCCCACGCGCTCGAGACCCTCGGACTGTCTCGGGAGGCGGTGCGCGAGCGCTTCGCCGACTACTGCGAGGCGATGGACGTCTAGCGGGCGGCGACCTCGGCGATCCGCCGTCGCGCGCGTCGTGTTCGACGGGGACGGCTTGACCTCGTCGGAGCGAGCGCGGAGACTCGCCCGGATCCGTATCCCTCTGGAGGTGCCCCATGTCCCACGCCGACGAAGCCCGGGTCGAGACCCGGCGTGAAGGCAACGTGCTCGTCATTCGCATGGTCCGCGAAGCCAAGCGGAACGCCGTCGACCGGAAGATGGCCGACGCGCTCGATGCCGCGCTGAACGAGCTCGACGACGACGCTTCGCTCTGGGCGGGGGTGCTCACGGGGGGCGATTCGATCTTCTGCGCCGGGAGCGACCTGCGCAGCAACGGGGACTACGTCACGGAGCGCGGCGGCGAGTACGGGATCATCCGGCGGGTCCGGAAGAAGCCGCTGATCGCCGCGGTCGAAGGGCGTGCCCTCGGCGGCGGGATGGAGATCGTGCTCGCCTGCGACCTGGTCGTCGCTTCGACGGAGG
>JAUIMK010000196.1 GCA_030432735.1 bacterium | reverse complement strand
TGCGCCGAACCCACGCGCCCCGCGTCGAACCCACACGCCCTGCGCCGAACCCACGCGCCCCGCGTCGAACCCACGCGCCCCGCTAGAAGAGAGACGCGATCAGCTCCCGGAGCCACTGGTTCGCCGGATCGGCGTCGACGCTCGCATGCCACACGAGCTCGAGCTCGAAAGCGGGCGTCTCGAAGGGCGGCTCCAACATGCGGAGGCCCAGGCCCCGCGCGAACGGCTCGATCGTGCGGAGCGGGGCGGTGCAGACGAGATCCGTCTGGGCGACGACGAACGGGGCCATCGCCAGATTCTCGAGACGCGACACGACGCGGCGATCGAGTCCCCGACTCCGCAGGACGTCATCGACCGTGAAGGGCTGATCGTCCGGCGCGCCGGTCTCGACCGAGATGTGCGCCTCGGCGACGTACCCCTCGAGCGTCAGCGTCGCGCCGATCCGTGGATGATCACGCCGCACCAGGCAGACGATCCGGTCGTCGAAGAGTCGACGCTTGTGCAACCCCTCGAGCGGCGTCGGGAAGCGCCCGATCGCGACGTCCCACTCGCCCGCGACGAGGCGGTCGAAGCCGTCGGCGGTGGATCGAAGCGGCGCCGTTCCGACGGCCACTCGCGGCGCGACCTCGTCGAGCCGACCGAGCAGCAGCGGAAGGACGACGGCGAGGGTCGTGTCGGTGGCCCCGACTCGAAAGCGGCGGTGGGCCGTCGCCGGGTCGAAGGCTTCCGTCGGCGTGAAGGCGAGCCGCACCGCGGCCACCGCCGCCGCGACCGGCTCGACGAGCGCGAGCGCGCGCGGCGTGGGCAGCATCCGGTGGCCCTGTCGAACGAAGAGCGGGTCCTCCAGCACGTCCCGAAGGCGCCCGAGCGCACGGCTCATCGCGGGCTGGCTGAGCCCGATCGCCCCCGCTGCCCGCGAAACGCTCCTCTCTCGCAGGAGCGCGTCGAGCGCGACCAGAAGATTGAGGTCGATGGCCAATATATTCACTTCGCGCATGACTTCAATAATATCAATTCATTTGAATGATGGTCAGATCGTGGCGACAGTCGTGATGACTCCCAGGGAGGCTCATCCATGGACCCGCGCCCCGACTCCGTTCCCGCCTCGCCGAACGCGCCCCGCCCTGCAGCCACCTGGCCGACGATCGATGCTGCGAAGCCCCTTCTCTTCCTGCTCGATGCGGCGACCGGCCTCGAGGTCCGGATCCTGGAGGAATGGATCGAGGCCCATCGCCCGGAGGCCGTCGATCCGTCGCGCGTCGACTCCGTTCGGATCGCCTCGTCGCGACGCCCGGGCCCCGTCGAGGCCGCGCCGCTCGAGTCCGCGTTGGCGCGCGGTGACGATCCGCTGGTCGTTCCCCTCCGCGTCGTATGGCTGGCCCGTGAGAAAGAGGGTCGTCGCGAGGCGGGCCCGCTCGACCTCTTCCTGCTCGGAGATCCGCGCGATCCGGGACCGCTCCGGGCGCGCTTCGTCCGTCACTTCGCGAAGGACCGCTGCCAGGTCGTGGTCGGCGAGCCCGCCGGCGCGAACGAGCTGCGATCCCGCTGGCGGGAAGCCCTCGGTGAAGACATCGCGGAGACGATGGGACTCGAGCGATTCGTCGTCCGCCAGGCCGCCCTCGCGTTGGACCGGGCCGAGCGGCGGCACCGCGGCGGCCGCTACAAGATCCCGCGCTTCCTGAAGGAGGAGATCCTCGCGAGCCCCGCCTTCCGCGGCGGACTCGAACGGATCGCGCGGGAGCTCGGTCGTCCGATCGGTCGCGTACAGAAGGAGGCGGACCGCTACCTACGGGAGATCGCCGCGACCCACAGTCCCCTCTGGATCGACGTGTTCGCGCGACTGTGCCGCTCGTCGTCGACTCGTGGCTACGACCACCTCCGCGTCGATCCGGGCCAGATCGAAGCCGTCCGCGAGCTCTCCCTTCGACACACGGTCGTCTTCCTTCCGACCCACAAGTCGAACCTCGACCATCCCGTCGTCTTTCGTGCGCTGCACGAGCAGGGTCTCCCGCCGAGCCATACCGCCGGCGGCGACAATATGAACTTCTTTCCGCAGGGACCCGTCGCGCGTCGCGCTGGCATCTTCTTCATCCGGCGAACCTTCGGCGACAACGAGCTCTACAAGTTCGTGATGCGCAGCTACATCGACTTCCTGGTCGAGAAGCGCTTTCCCCTGCAGTGGTTCATCGAGGGCGGTCGATCACGGTCGGGCAAGCTGCTCCCCCCGCGCTACGGGCTCCTCGCCTACGTCGTCGATTCCTATCTCCGCGGCAAGGCCGACGAGGTCATCCTGATCCCGGTCTCGGTGGCCTACGACCAGATCTCCGAGGTGGACGACTACGCCGCCGAGCAGCGCGGCGCGCCCAAGGAGAGCGAAGGCATCGGCTGGCTCTTCCGCTTCCTCAAGGGCCTGGGACGACGCTACGGCAACATCGACCTTCGCTTCGGCGATCCCATCGCGCTCTCGGAGGCCCTCGGCCAGCCGACGGAGGCGCTCCGCGAAGACTCGCTCGTCGTGCCGAAGCTCGCCTTCGAGGTCTGCGCGCGCATCAACCGGGTCACACCGGTCACGCCGATCTCCCTCGCGATGCTCGCGATGCTCGGCGCCGGCGATCGAGCGATGAGCCTCGAAGAGGTCCACGCCGCCCTCGCCGACCTCACGAAGTTCGTGCTCGCGCGTGGGCTGCCGACCTCCGAGAAGCTGCGATTCGAATCTCCCGACGAGGTCCGCGGGACTCTGGACCTCCTGGTGGAGAGCGGCGTCCTCGAGCGCTTCGACGAGGGCCCCGAGGTCATCTACTCGATCGTTCCGGGCCAGCACCTCGCCGCCGCCTACTACCGCAACACGATGATCCATTTCCTCACGACGAGCGCGATCGGCGAGCTCGCTCTGCTTCGCGCGAGTGAGGCCGAAGCCGGAGAGGGAAGCCGCGCCTTCTTCGACGAGGCGCTCCGGCTGCGTGACCTGCTCAAGTTCGACTTCTTCTTCTCGGAAAAGGAGGCCTTCCTCGAGGAGCTGCGCCACGAAATGTCGATCCACTCGGTCGATTGGGAGCGGCGCCTCGACGACCCGGACGAGGCGCGCGATCTGCTCGAGTCGATCCGCCCCTTCGTCGCGAACCGGACGCTGCGCGCGTTCTTCGAGTCCTACGAGATCGTCGCCAAGCGCCTGTCGATGCTCGGCACCGACGCCGCGGAAGACGAGAAGCGCCTCGTCCGGGACGGTCTCGACTGGGGCGCCCAGTACCAGCGCCAACGTCGCATCCGCAGCGCGGAGTCCGTCTCCAAGACGCTCCTGCAGAACGGCGTCCGTCTCGCGGCGAATCGCGGTCTGCTCGAAGCCCAGGACGACGCCGACACGCGCCTCCGCCTCACCCATGAGCTCCGGGAAACGATTCGCCGGATGGACGCCCTTGATGCGATCGGCGCCTTCGCCGAGGCGCGCCGAACCGGCGCCTTGCACTGAAAGGGAGAAGAACGCCGTGCCCGAATCCCATCCCCACTACGAACGACTCACCGCGATGGACACCTCCTTCTTGATCCTCGAGAAGCCGGAGACCCCGCTCCACGTGTCCGCCACCCTGATCTACGAAGCGGGTCCTCTCGCAACCGAAGACGGAGGTCTCGACATCGATGCCTATCGGGCCGCGACGGAAGCCGTGCTCCACCGCATCCCCCGGTACCGGCAGAAGCTCGGATGGATCCCGATCGTCGACCATCCGGTCTGGGTCGACGACCCCGGATTCAACCTCGACTATCACGTGCGGCACACGAGCCTCCCGCGCCCGGGCACGGACGAGCAGCTCAAGCAGCTCTCCGCCCGCATCATGGCGCAGCCGCTGGACCATTCGAAGCCGCTCTGGGAGGCCTGGGTGGTCGAAGGCCTGGAAGGCAACCGCTTCGCCGTCATCAGCAAGATCCATCACTGCATGGTCGACGGGATGGCGGGCAAGGACCTGGCCCAGATCCTCCACTCGACGGATCCGGACGAGCGTCGACGGGAGGCCGGCCCGGACTGGGTCCCGGTGAAGCCGCCGAGCGGCTTCCAGCTCCTCGCCGACGAAGTCGCGCGCTATGTGAGTCTTCCGGCCCGGGCGGCCAGGGGACTGCGCGAAGCGCGCACGGAGTTGGGCGAGCTGGGGGAGAGCCTCGGGACCCGGGCGCGGTCGATCCAGCAGATGATGAGCTCGATGCGCGATCTGCCGTCGAAGACGGCGCTCAACGAGCCCGTGGGGCCCCATCGACGATTCGATTGGCGAGACATGTCCCTGGAGGACGTCAAGGCGGTCCGCCGGAAGCTCGGCTGCACGATCAACGATCTCGTCCTCGCGACCGTGACCGGTGCGGTGCGCGACTTCCTGATCGCGCGCGGTGATTCGGTCGACGAGGTCGACTTCCGGATCGCGGCGCCGGTCAGCATCCGGAGCGAAGGCGATCGCGAAATGGGCAATCGCGTCTCGCAGTGGTTCGTGCGCGCTCCGGTTCACGAGCCGGACGCCCTCGCCCGGGTCGACCTGATCCGGGCCGCGACGGAAGAGCTGAAGGCCTCTCGCCAGGCGCTCGACGCCGATCTGATCATGAACATCGCCGAGTGGACACCGACGATCCTGCTGAGCCTCGCGAGTCGGTCGGCTTCCGGTGGCGCGCCCTACAACATGATGGTGACGAACGTCCCCGGCCCCCAGCAGCCGCTCTACCTGCTCGGCGCCCGACTCGAGTCCCTCTACTCGCAGGTTCCGATCGCCGACAACACGGCGCTCGGGATCGCGCTCGTCAGCTACGCCGGGAAGCTCTGCTGGGGCTTCAACGCCGACTTCGAGAGCGTCCCCGATCTCGCCCGATTCGCTGACGCGATCGAAACCTCCTTTGCACGGATCGCGCGCGACGCCGGCGTCGAGCTCGCGCCCGGCGCCTGAGACCCAGGGAAGGAACGAACATGACCTCTCGCAAGGAACTCACCCACGAGATCGATTCGGCGCCGGGCGGCCCGAAGGTCGCCGCCTTCTTCGACGTCGACCGAACCCTGCTCGCCGGCTTCTCGGCCGGCGCGTTCATGAAGGACAAGTGGTCGACGGGCGACCTCGATCTGTCGAACATGGCGAAGGCCACCCTCGGCGCCTTCAAGTTCGGCGCCGGCCAGACGAGCTTTCCCAGCTTTCTCGAGGAGACCTCGACGAACCTGATGGGGCTGACCGAGGACGCGTTGCTCGAAGAGGGGCGCCGCGTCTTCGACAAACATCTCGTGACGGACATCTACCCCGAATCCCGCTCCCTGGTCGAGGCGCACCAGGCCCGCGGACACACGGTCGTGATCGTCTCGTCGGCGACCCATTTCCAGATCGATGCCCTCGCCGAGGAGCTCGGGATCGAGCATGTCCTCTGCACCGAGCTCGAGTTCGATGCGGAGGGGCGATTCACGGGCCGTGTCCAGCGCCCGGCGGTCTGGCAGCAGGGCAAGGCCGACGTCGCGACCTCCTTCGCCCGGAGCCACGACATCGACCTCGATCAGTCCTACTTCTACACCGACAGCCACGACGACCTCCCGCTCCTCGACCTCGTCGCCAAGCCGCGCCTCGTGAACCCGGACGAAGAGCTCGCGCGCATCGGCGCGCGGCGAGGCTGGCCCGTGTACGCATTCACCAGCCGCGGTCGCCCCGGAAGGCGCGAGATCGCCGGCCTGCTGGGCTCCATGGCCTCGCTCGGCCCCGCGGCCCTCGTCGCCCTCCCTACGGCGCTGGCGACGGGGAGCCTGCGCAAGGGCGCCGACGTCATGCTCTCGACCTACGCCGAGATGACCACGAGCGCGACCGGTGTCGAGCTCAACGTCGAAGGCGAGGAGCATCTCTGGTCCCACCGCCCCGCGGTCTTCATCTTCAACCACCAAAGCGGAATCGACTCGCTGCTGATGGCGCAGCTGACCCGCCGCGACGTCGTCGGGATCGCGAAGAAGGAGCTCGAGTCCACCCCGATCGTCGGTCCTTTGATGAAGGCCGCCGGGGTGGTCTTCGTCGACCGCGGCGACAAGGACAAGGCGATCGAAGCGATGCAGCCGGCGGTCGAGGCGATGCGCGCCGGACTCTCCGTCGTGATCGCACCGGAAGGCACCCGGAGCGCGACCCGCAAGCTCGGGAAGTTCAAGAAGGGCGCGTTCCACATGGCCATGGCGGCCGGCGTCCCGATCGTCCCGGTCGTCCTCAAGAACGCGCTCGATGCGCTCCCGCGTCACGGCATGGTGATCCGGCCGACCACCGTCGACGTCGTGGTCCACGAACCGATCCCAACCGCGGACTGGCGCCGAGAAGATCTGGACGCGCACATCGCCGAGATCGAAGCACTCTACGAGAAGACCCTCGCGAGCTGAACGCGCCCGATTCGCGCGCCCCACCGCACCCACGAAAGGAACCTCCCGATGCCCGACCTCCGACCCGTCTACGAGAAGCTCTGCGCTCCGGGATCCCCCTTCGAGCTCGTCGAAGAGGAAGTCCTCGGCGTACCGATGCAGGTCTTCGCCCGTCGCCCGCGATCCCTCGACGCGCTCCTCGACGGCACCGCCGCCCACGATGATCGGGAGTTCCTCGTCATGGGATCGCAGCGGACGACCTACGGACGGTTCCGGTCGCGAGTCGACGGTCTCGCCCGCGGCCTCGCGGACAAGTACGGCATCGGCCAGGGGGACCGGGTTGCGATCCTGGGTGCGAACTCCCCGGAATGGATCCAGACGTTCTTCGCGGTCACCCGGCTGGGAGGAATCGTGGTCGCCATGAATGGTTGGTGGGCACCGGACGAGATCACCCATGCGCTCCAGGACTCGGAGCCGCGACTGATCGTCGGCGACCGAAAGCGACTCGCTCGGGTGGAAGGCAAGTGGAAGGCGCACCCGACGCTCGAGTTCGAGACCGACTTCTCGGCGATCGAGGAAGACGTCGCGCCGCTTTCCCGCGTCGCGATCGACGAGGACGACCCGGCCTGCATCCTCTACACGTCGGGGACCACCGGCCGGTCGAAAGGCGCCGTCCTGACCCACCGCTCGATTCTCGCCGCGGTCGCGCTCCAGACCCTGAACGGCGCGGCGACGCGCCTCGCAACGGGCGCGCCGATGCCGACCTCGCCGCCCTGTACGCTCCTCACCACGCCGCTCTTCCACGTCTCGGGTCTCGTCGCGGGGGTCGTGATGATGGCGTCGATCGGTGCGAAGGTCGTCCTGCGGGACGGGCGTTTCGATCCCGAAGACGTCCTCCGACTGATCGAGCAGGAGGGCGTCACGACCTGGGGCACGACCCCGACGATGGCGCACCGAGTGGTCAACCACCCCCGAGTCCACGAGTACCACCTCGCGAGCCTCTCGAACCTGGGATCGGGCGGCTCCGCGCTCAGCCCCCATCTGCAGGAGACGATTCGCGAACGTCTGCCGAGCGCGGGCATCGGCCTCGGCTATGGACTCACCGAGTCCGGCGGAGTCGCCACGATCAACTCCGGTGACGATCTGACGAAGCGACCGGACTCCTCCGGGCGGGCGATGCCCTGCGTGGAGGTGGAGGTTCGCGACGCGGCGGGGCGGTCGGTGCCGGAAGGCGAGGAGGGCGAGATCTTCCTCCGCAGCCCTCTCGTCATGAAGGCCTACTGGCGGAACCCCGAAGCGACGGCAGAAGCACTGAGCGAAGACCGATGGTTGCGGACGGGGGACATCGGGCGTCTCGAGGACGGACACCTCTACATCAACTCGCGCGCGCGGGATCTGATCCTGCGCGGGGGGGAGAACATCTACCCGATCGAGGTCGAGCAGGCCCTCGAGTGCCATCCCGGCGTCGACGAAGCCGCGGTTCTCGGCGTCGATCACGAAGAGCTGGGCCAGGAGGTTCATGCGGTCGTCGTCCCGCGTCCGGACGCCCGGCTCGACGAAGCCGATCTCGGCGACTGGGCACGAGCACGGATCGCAGTCTTCAAGGTCCCGACCTCGTGGGCCTTCCGAACGGCTCCCCTCCCCCGGAACGCGACCGGCAAGGTGCTGAAGGCCGAGCTCGAAGGCGCCGCGTCGCGGATCCTCCAGGACTGAGCGCGCATGGCGGCCGGAGACCACATCTACGTCGAGCGCGTGTGGGGCCTGTATCGCCATCACGGCATCGACTGTGGGGATGGCTCCGTGATTCACTTCCAGGGTCCCGACCCGATCCGCGCGCGCGTCAAGCGGAGCTCGATCGCCACGTTCGCAGCGGGCGGCGAGATCAGGCGGATCGAGAACGAACGCCCTCCGGATCGCGCATCGGTCACGGAGAACGTCTCGAGGTGGACCGACGAATGGTTCGGCCGGGCGAGTGGAGGCGCCATCGACGCCTCTGCGGTCTCGGTGATCGCCCGCGCCGAGAGTCGTCTCGGCGAAGGCGCCTACGATCTGCTCTTCAACAACTGCGAGCACTTCGCGACCTGGTGCCGCGAGGGTCGATCCCGCAGTCGACAGGCCGACCGGCTACTCTCTCCGTTCGGCTTCGCCTGACTCGGACGTCCCACCAAGACGGAAACCCCATGCCCTTCTCCCACCTCCTCTCCCCCACGAAGATCGGCTCGCTCGAGCTGCCCAACCGCGTCGTCATGGCGCCGATGGGCGTCGAGCTCGTCGAGGCGGACGGTGTCGTCCGCCAGCCGACCATCGACTACTACGTCGAACGGGCCCGTGGCGGCGTCGGCCTCATCATCACCGAGAACACGAGCGCCGCGTATCCGCGCGGCGCCAACTCGGCCCACGAGATCGCGGTCTCCGACGACGCGTACCTGCCGGGTCTCCGGGCGCTGACCGAAGCCGTTCACGCCGCCGGCGGCCGGATCGCGATCCAGCTCGCGCACCACGGCAAGGTCGCCCGCCTCGACACGATCGAGGGGCGCGAGCTCCTCATGCCCTCGAAGCCCCGCAAGTCGGCGCGGCCGAGCGGCCCCCTCGACCTGTCGATGGACGAGATGATGGACATGGCGAAGGCCTCCGGCGGCGGGAAGCCCGTCGTCCACGAAGCGACCCACGAGGACCTCGACTGGCTCGTCGAGGCGTTCGCGGACGCGGCGGAGCGGGCGAAGCGCGCGG
>JAUIMK010000195.1 GCA_030432735.1 bacterium | reverse complement strand
GCGCATGAGCAACTACTACAGCCTCGCGAAGGCCCTCTTGATCGAGAAGGGAATCGACTTCGAGGAGGTGAAGGCACCGCCGTCCCAGGACGACGCCTCTCTGGCGCGTTCACCGATGGGCAAGATGCCGTCGATCGAGGTCGACGGTCGTTTCCTCTCCGAGTCCCTCGCGATCTTCCACTATCTCGAACGCCTCGCCCCCGACCCGGCGCTGCTTCCGGCCGATCCCTTCGACTCCGCCAAGGTGATGGAGCTCTGCTGCCACCTCAAGCTCGACGTGGAGCTCGTCGCGCGACGGTGCCTCCCGGAGCTCCTCTTCAAGCAGCCGGTGAGCGAGGAGACGAAGGATCAGGTGCGCGCGGAGCTCGCGAAGGGCGTGAAGGCGGTCGACCGGCTTCTCGTCGCGGGTCCCTTCGCCGCCGGCCCGGAGTTCACCGTGGCGGATCTCTACGTGCAGTACTGCTACCCGCTCGCCAACACGCTCGCCTCGGCGGTGTGCGGCGTGGACCTCCTCGAAGACCAGCCTCGCGTGACGGATCTCCTCGCCCGATTGGCGGAGCGCCCGTCCATCGCCCGGGTCACCGCCGAGGCCGCCGGCTGAGTCCACCGCTCGATCGCGCCCGGGCGCCCGCCCACCATCTCGCCCCATCCGACAGAGGGACCGCCATGCGCCGCTTCCGCCGAGGCGTTCTCGCAGGCGCCCTCTTCTCCCTGCTGGTCGGCGCGTTCGCCGCCGGCGAGCCCAGCGCGCCGCAGCGCTGGCTCGCCCCGGCGCCCCGGCTCGCCGATGGACGCTTCGTGAACCCGGTCGGCCCGATCGGCCACGGCCCTCTCGGCGTCCGCCTCCCGTTCATGCTGCGACGGATTCGAGCCTCCTTCGACCTGCGCCCGGGCGCGCCCAGAATCGACCGGACCGACGGCGCCTTCTTTCGCGGTCCCGGCGAATCGCCCCGCGTCACCTGGATCGGCCACGCCACGGTCCTGGTCGAGATGGACGGCGTCCGCTTCCTGACCGACCCGATCTGGTCGCAGACCGCCAGCCCCCTCTCCTTCGCCGGTCCGCCGCGGCTCGCACCGCCGGGCCTCGCCCTCGACGCGCTGCCCCCGATCGATTTCGTCGTCGTCTCACACAACCACTACGACCACCTCGACCTCTCGAGTCTCACCGCCCTCGCCGAACGCGATCCGCTCACCTGGTTCATCGTGCCCCTCGCCAACGGCGAGCTCCTCCGCGATGCCGGCATCACGCGCGTGATCGAGCTCGACTGGACCGGAACGACCCGGATCGGCGACGTCGTCGTCCATTGTCTCCCGGTCCAGCACTGGAGCAAACGAACGCTCCTGGACGACGACCGCGCGCTGTGGTCGTCGTGGGCCGTCACCGGCCCGACGCGTCGCTTCTACTTCGGCGGCGACACGGGCTACTTCGAGGGCTTCCGCGAGATCGGCGAGTCCCTCGGCCCCTTCGACCTCGCCGCCCTTCCGATCGGCGCCTACGCGCCTCGCGAGATGATGGCGGCCTCGCACATGAATCCCGAAGAGGCGTGGCAGGCGGCGCTCGACGTGCGTGCCGCCGCGGTCCTCGGCGTCCACTTCGGCACCTTCGATCTATCGGACGAGGCGTCGGACGAGCCGCCGCGACGCTTTCGGGAGCGCGCGCGCGAGGGCGGGCGGGAAGGCGACGCCTGGGTGTTCTCGATCGGCGAGAGCCGTCGCTTCTGAGGCGCCGGGGCGCCTGCCAGGGAGAACGCAGGGTTCTCGCCGCGGCTCGCCGATGACCTATGCTCGCCGTCCGCCTGCGACCGCTCCGGCTCGCGGCCGAGGCCACGGCCCTCATCCGAACGACGACCGCGCTCCGCACTGCGCGCTCGCCCCGAACAGGAAGCACCCCATGTCCGACGACGCGAAACTCGACTCCTTCCGCGAGGAGGCGCGCGCCTGGCTCGCCGACCACTTCCCGAGCGCCATCGCCGGCCGCGGCGCCGAGCTCGTCGGCATGGAGAGCGTCTCGCGGGACCCGGACCTCGAGAAGTGGCGCGTCGCCCTCGGCGAGAAGGGCTGGGGAACGCCGACCTGGCCGGCGGAATACGGCGGCGGCGGCCTCTCGCAGCTCGAAGCCCAGGTCCTCGACCAGGAGATGCGCAAGATCGGCGCCTTCAACCCGCTCCCGGTGATGGCCGGCATGGGCATCACGATGGTCGGACCCACGATCCTCGAGTACGGGACCGAGAAGCAGAAGCAGAAGCACATCCCGCCGATCTGCCGAGGCGACGTATTCTGGGCGCTCGGCTACTCGGAGCCGAACGCGGGCTCCGACCTCGCGTCGCTCCAGTGCAAGGCGGAGGACAAGGGCGATCACTGGCTGGTGAACGGCCAGAAGACCTGGACCTCCGGCGCCGACCACGCGCAGTGGATCGGCTGCCTCGTCCGAACCGACTTCGACAAGCCGAAGCGCGACGGCATCAGCTTCCTGATCCTCGACATGGACCAGCCCGGGATCGAGACCCGGCCGATCGAGCTGATCGGCGGGTCCTCGCCGTTCTGCGAGACCTTCTTCAACGACGCGAAGGCGGACAAGGACGAGGTCCTGGGCGAGCTGAACGGCGGCTGGACGGTGGGCAAGCGCCTCCTCCAGCACGAGCGCCAGAGCCAGACCGGCGCCCGTGCCGCGGGCGGTGCCGCGGCGAAGGTGACGCTCCAGGATCTCGCGAAGCGATACGTCGGCACGGACGACGACGGCAAGCTCGCCGATCCGGACCTGCGCGCACGTCTCTCCGACCACATGATGAGGGCGCAGGCCCAGAAGCTCACGACGCAGCGCGTGATCGCCGAGGCCAAGGGCAACCACAAGGTGAGCGCCGCCGCGTCGATCCTGAAGAACGCCGCCTCCTCGGTCTCTCAGGAGAAGGACGAGCTCACCCTCGAGATCCTGGGTCATCAGGGCCTCGGCTGGGAAGGCGACGAGTTCGAGGCCCACGAGCTCGCCGCGGTCCGTGGCTGGCTCTCCACAAAGGCGATGTCGATCTACGGCGGCTCCTACGAGATCCAGAACAACATCATCGCGAAGAACATCCTCGGCCTGCCCGAGACGACCCAGAAGGGCTGAGCGCGCGCACGAGCGACGCTCCCCCTCCCCCAACGAGAGAACGCAATCATGGCGGCACTGACCGAAGAACAGGAACTCCTCAAGGAGCAGGCGAAGTCCTGGGCAAACGAAGAAGCGCCCGTGTCGAAGTTCCGCGCGATGCGCGACGCGAAGACCGAAGAGGGCTTCGACCGCGCGACGTGGAAGAGCATCGGCGAGATGGGCTGGGCCGGGATCCTCGTCCCGGAGGAGCACGGGGGCGTGGCGATGGGCCACCTGACCGCCGGCATCGTCCTCGAAGAGCTCGGACGCCAGCTGACCGCGTCGCCCCTCTTCGCCTCCGGGATCGTCGGCGCCTCGGCGATTGCCCTCGCCGGGAGCGAGGCGCAGCAGTCCGCCTGGCTCCCGCGGATCGCCGACGGCTCCGCGATCGTGACCCTCGCGGTCGACGAAGGTCCGCGTCACGCGCCGCTCCAGGCCACCCTCGACGCCAAGGCCGACGGCGACGGGTTCGTGCTCGACGGCCGGAAGGTCCACGTCCTCGAAGGACTCGCGGCGGACGCCTTCGTCGTCGTCGCGCGCACGAGCGGCGCCGCCGGAGACGCCGAAGGATTGACGCTCTTCCTCGTCGACGGCGACGCTTCCGGCATCCGCCGTACCCGCCTCTCGCTGGCGGACAGCCGCGGCTACGCGAACGTCACCTTCTCGGGCGTGCGCGTCGGTGCCGACGCGGTCCTCGGCGAGGTCGGCGCGGCAGCGGCGGTGCTCGACCGGATCCTGGACCGCGCGCGGGCGGTGCTCTCCGCGGAGATGCTCGGAACCGCGGCGCAGTCCTTCGACATGACGCTCGACTATCTCAAGAATCGCGTGCAGTTCGGGCAGGTGATCGGCTCGTTCCAGGCGCTGGGCCACCGTGCCGCCGAGCTCTTCACCGAGATGGAGATGGCGCGCTCCTGCGTCGAAGCCGCCCTCACCGCGATCGACGAGGAGGCCGAGGACACGGCCCTGCTCTGCTCCCTCGCGAAGGCGAAGGCCGGAGACTTCCTCCACCACGTGTCCAACGAGCTGATCCAGATCCACGGCGGCATCGGCATGACCGACGAGTTCGATGCCGGCCTCTACCTGAAGCGCGCCCGCGCGGCGGAAGCCACCTTCGGCAACCAGGCCTTCCACCGGGATCGCTACGCGACGCTCCGGGGGCTCTAGCCGCTGGTCCGCCCAAGCGGCCCGAGCGGCGCGGATCGTGCGCCGGTCGACCGCCCGCCCCGCTAGGGCCGCACCTCGTAGTAGAGGTTCGTCGGGTCGTCGAAGTCGTGCATCCGGAAATGCCCGAAGCCCGCTTCGCGCACCATCCGTTCGGCCACCTCCGGGTTGAAGCCGAGCGTGCCGAGACCGGCGCCGTCCGGCTCGGAGAGCGCCGAGGACATGCACGCCGAGACCGAGAAGCCGTAGAACATCGCGAGCATCGGGTGCCCCAGGTTGTCCTCGAAGCGCGGCTCGCTCCGGATGTCCTTGATGAGCCAGGTCCCGTCCGGGCGGAGCGCACGGCGGATCGACGCGATGACCTCCTCGGGATGCGTCATGTCGTGCAGGCAATCGAAGGTCAGCAGGAAGTCGAAGCTCTGGTCCGCCGGGAGCGACTCGCCGCCTGCGACGTGCAGATGCACGTTCTCGAGCCCGGCTTCCTCCGCCTTCGCGCGGGTCCGCTCGATCGCGATCGAGGACGGGTCGTAGCCGTGGAACTCGGACGCCGGAAAGGCCTCGGCCATCGCGAGCAGCGCAACCCCCGAGCCGCAGCCGACGTCCGCCGCCTTGCACCCCGCCCGCAGCTTCTCCTCGACGCCGTCGAGCGCGGGCAGGATCTTCGGAACCAGCGCCTGCCGCGTCCACGGTCCGAGCATGCGCTCGGTCCGGTGGGCGGCGTTCGGCCCGAGGTCCTCGTACGAGAGCCCGATCCCGGTCCGGAACGCGTCGACGAGACGCTCGGCGATCTCCGGCCCCATGGGCGCACCGAAGGCCCCCGCCGCGAAGACGAGACTCTCCGCCTCGTTCGCGAGGACGAGCGCGCCGGCGGGGGAGAGCTCGAAGCGGTCCGGGGCGTGATACTCGAGGAGCTCCGCCGCGGCCTGTCCACGCAGCCACTCGAGGAGCCAGCGCTCCTTGAGGCCGGTCTTCTCCGCCAGCTCCGCCGCCGACATCGGGCCGGCGCCCTCGAGCGCGCGGTAGAGCCCGAGCTGGTCGCCGATGTAGATCATCAGCGAAACCACCTCGCCCTTCTTGTAGCCCCACACGTTCAGCGAATAGGCCTTCACTTCCTCCGGCGTGGGAGCGGCGCCCCCGACCTGCGTACTCATGCTCGGACTCCTCGTTGGCGGAGCTGCGACGTTACGCTCGAGGTCCCGACTCCGCAAAGCGGCGGCGCCGACGATCGTCGCCTAGCCTCGACCCGAAGGAGGCAGGATGGACGAGACCATGGACGCCGCGAGCTGCATCTTCTGCGCGATCATCGCCGGCCGTGCGCCGGCACACCGCGTCTACGAAGACGAGCGGATCGTGATCTTCATGGACCTCTTCCCGGCCCACGAAGGCCACGCGCTGATCGTCCCGAAGCGCCACGGCGAGAACCTCTTCGGCGTCGAGGACGAAGACCTCGAAGCGATCATGCGCGCGTCGGTCTCGCTCGGAAAGGCCCTCCGGGCCGTCTTCGCACCGGACGGCATCGCCGTCATGCAGCTGAACGGTGCCGCCGCGGGCCAGACGGTCTTCCACTATCACATGCACATGATCCCGCGGATGGCGGGGGAGCCCTTCGGCGTGCACGGCAAGAATCGGGCGGACGACGCTCGGCTCGCGGACCAGGCAGCCCGACTCGCAACGGCGTACGCATAGCCGCATCGCCGGCTCGCCACGGCCACCGGCGACCGGCGACCGGCGACCGGCGACTAACGATCCTGATAGACCGGCGGGCGCTTCTCGAAGAAGGCCTTCATGCCTTCCTCGAAATCGCGGGTCGCGGCGCACATCAGCTGGTTCCGGTTCTCGATCGCCATCGCGGCCTCGAGGCTCTGCGCGTCGATCGCCATGTTGAGGCCCTCCTTCGTGAGCCTGAGCCCCTGCGGCGTCGTCGCGAGCATCTCGTCGAGATAGGGCCTCACCGCCGCCTCGAGCTCGCCCACCGGCACGACCTCCGACACCAGCCCGCGCGCGAGCGCGCGGTCCGCGTGCAGGAAACGTCCCGTCAGCATCAGCTCCGAGGCGAGGGAGGTCCCGACGAGGCGCGGCAGGAAATAGCTCGTGCCCATGTCGCAGGCCGAGAGACCGATCTTGATGAAGGCGGCGTTCATGCGCGCATCGTCCGCGGCGATCCGGACGTCCGAGGCGAGCACGAAGGCGAATCCGCCGCCGCAGGCGTTCCCCTGCACGAGGCTGATGATCGGCTGCGGGCAGCGACGCATCAGGACGTAGACGTCGGCGAGGAAGGCCTGGAAGCCGAAGCCCCGTCCCCGCGGCTCACGTCCTTCGCTGTCCGCGGGATTCCCGCCGGACCGAAGATCGAGCCCGGCGCAGAAGCTCGTGCCCGCGCCACGCAGGACGACGATCCGCGTCGACGTCTCCTCCTGCAGCCGCCAGAAATAGTCGCGCAGCTCGGTGGCCATCTGCCCGTTGATCGCGTTCAGCGAGCCCGGTCGGTTCAGGGTCAGCCAATCGACGCCCCCGTCGTGGGTGATCTCGATCGTCTCCAACGTCTCGGTTTCCATGCCGCTCTCCATTCGTTCGACGCACGAGGCTAGCGCGCCGGCCGGGGCGCGGGCGTCGGCGAAGTCGCGTACGACGCCGGGCGGTGCGAGACTCCGTCGCGCATGCCTCGCCCGGAACGCTCCCGCGTCTTCGCTTCGCTCTCGGAGCGCAACGTCCGCATCTTCTTCGCCGGACTGGGGATCTCGAACATCGGGACCTGGGCCCAGACGACGGCGGTCGTCCTCCTCGTGACGCGTCTCGGCGGGGAGGGGCTCGAGATCGGACTCGCGGTCGCGGCTCAGTTCCTGCCCGTTCTCTTCCTCGGGCTGCCAGCCGGATCGATCGCCGACCGTCACGACCGGCTGCGAATGACCCTCGTCACCCAGGTCGGCATGGCGCTCCAGGCTTTCGCGCTCGGTCTGCTCGATCTCGCGGGTCTCGCCACGATCCCGCTCGTCTACGCCATGACCGCGATCTACGGCGTGCTCGCTGCCTTCGACATGCCGGCGCGTCGCGCGTTCTCGACCGAGCTGGTCCCGGCGGAGCGCCTCGCGAACGTGCTCTCGCTCGGTACGTCGGTGATGACGGGCGCGCGGATCTTCGGCCCCTCGATCGCCGCATTCGTCGCCGCCGGGTTCGGGACCGCGTGGGTCTTCCTCGGCAACGGCGTCTCGTTCCTCGCGATGATCGTGGGACTGCTCCGGATCGACCGGAGTCGACTCCAGCGGGTCTCCGCCGCGCCGCGCTCGCGGAAGCCGATTCGCGAAGGGCTCACCGCGGTCTGGTCCGATCCCACCCTCCGCGCGCTGATCGTGGTCCTCGCCCTCGTCGCGACCTTCTCCTTCAATCATCTGGTCTACCTGCCGCTGGTCGTGCGGGACCGGCTCTTCGCTTCGGAGCAGACCTTCGGCTGGGTGCTCTCGTGCATGGGCATCGGCAACGTGCTGGGCGCGCTCCTCGTCGCGCGTCTCGTCGTCGTCCCCCTCGCCTGGTTCTACGTACCGGTGGTCGCCCTCGGCGTCTTCATGAGCGCGATCGCCTTCTCGACCCGGACCGGGTTCGTCTTCCTGCTCGCGATCCCGATGGGCATCGCGATGACGGCGCTGATCTCGTCGGCGAGTGTGATCCTCCAGCAGCGCTCGGATCCTTCGCTCCGCGCACGGCTCATGGCGCTCACGTCCGTGATCCTCCTGGGCTCGACGCCGATCGGCGGACCGGTCACGGGCTGGATCGCGGACACCGCCGGCGTCCTGCAGGCGACGCTCTACGGCGGCATCGTCGCCGCCGCCGCGGGCCTCGTCGGGCTACTGGGATCGCCGCGCGGCGCGCGCAACGCGTGACCCGCGGCGACGAGAGACCGCCCGCGCGCCCGCCGCCGCTCAGAAGCGCAGGGCGACCCCGAACGAGGCGCCGCCCGCTCCGTGCGGCGCGACGTACGGCGACCATCGCAGGGCCTGGCGCGCGCGCTCGGCCTCGATCTCGCGGAAGCGCTTGTTGTGGACCTGCGGCGTCGCCCAGACGTCGACGATCTCGGCGATCCGGAACACGGCGAAGGTCCCGAGCGTGACCGCCGCGACGATCACGACGCAGCCCGCCGAGTCGCTGAAGACCCGGAGGTCCTCGTCGTCGTCGTCGTCGTCGCGGCCTCCCGAGCACGCCGCCGCGCCGCCCGCGAGGACCAGGAAGGAGGCCGACTCCCCGGCGGTGTAGATCCAGCCCGTGTCGCGCCAGCGACCCTGGGCGGCGTGGCCCGTGCCGAAGCCCACCAGCGTTCCGAGGAGCCCTCCGCCCACGATCTCGCCGGTGCCGTAGGTCCCCCGCTCGAGGATCTCGAAGTCGCGGTCGGTCAGCGGCGCGGCGGGCTCCGCCTGCGGACTCGGGTCCCCGGCGTGCGCGTTCGTGGCGAGGCCGAGCAGCAAGAGGAAAGCGACGATGACCGACGCCAGCGAACGAAGAGCGCGAACGGGCACCATGCTTCTCCTTCTCGAGGCGAGGTCACCTAGCATAGGGCACTCCGATGTGCCGTTGGAGACCCGGCGCCGCGGCGGACCCGGGCCGCCACGGCGGCTCTCGGCGCCGCCCGATCCGATAGACTCCCGGACCGCAACCCACCCCTCTCGACAGGACCCCGACCATGAGCGACGTCGACCTCGGCACCCCCTTCCTCGAAGGAAGGATCGACCGCCGCATCCTCCACGTGCGGATCACCCGACCGGAACGGCGCAATGCCATGACCCTCGACATGTATCGGGGC
>JAUIMK010000194.1 GCA_030432735.1 bacterium | reverse complement strand
CGGTTGGCGCCAGAGTCTCTACCGCACGGACCAGCAGCAGTTCGGCGAGCGCGGGCTCGTCACGGCGCGGGCGGAGTGGCGGAACACGCTGGTGCGCCGCTTCGAACGGGGCAAGCGGGGCACGCTGCGCCACGTCCTCGAGCCGCGGCTCGGCTGGGCCTTCGTGTCCGCGAAGCAGCAGGATCGGAACCCGCTCTTCACCCCGCGCGGGCTCGTCGAGCAGACGCGGCTGCGTTCGCTCTCCCTCGAAGCGATCACGCGGGATCCCGCGGACCGGATCGAGACCGCGAATCGGCTGGTCGCCGCGGTCGGCCAGCGCTTCTACGGCAAGGCCCACGCGCGGGCGCCGCTCCGCTTCCTCGGCGAGATCCTCACGGGCGTCGACTACGACTTCGCCGAGGGGGGGCTCGGGAACCTCTTCATCGACGGGCGCATGATGCCGCTCGGGCCGATCGAGGCCCGCGGTGTTCTCGCGTTCGACCCCGAGGCGGTGGCCGTCGACGAGGGTGGCGTCGACCTGGTCTTCCGCCAGAAGATCGGCTTCCCGCTCCTCGAGCGCCTCACGCTCGTCGGTGGCTACCGCTATCGACGCCGGATCCCCCCCGTCCTCGAGAGTGACCGCGGCGTGGTCCGGATCGGCGCGATCGGCTCGATCAACCAGATCCAGGGGCAGGCCGTGCTCCAGCTCTCTTCGCGGGTCCGGCTCCGCTACGCGACTGTCTACAAGCTCGCGTCGCGCGACGAGTTCATCCGGAACCAGGGCACCCTCGAATACGTCTCGAAGTGCCGTTGTTGGTCGATCGGGGGAACCGTCGCCGTCGACCGCCGGGACAATCTCCGCGGTGGCTTGCTCTTCCGCTTCATCGGTCTCGGCGACGGGCGCGAGAATCTCTTCGACTCGGGCTTCGGGACCGGCGTGAACTTCTGAGGCGGTGAGAGGACGTTGCCGGCCGCTCGAGGCTGTGGCTTCGCTTGCTGGACACGCCACAAGGCCTTAGAATCGCAGGGTTTTCCGCTCCCCCACCCACCCGGACGGCCCCGTCGACGCCGGTCCCGTCCCCGAGATCACCCCGTGCTCCGCACATCGCCCGAGCAGTTCGAGAAGCTCGCCCAGCAGGGGAATCACGTCCCGGTCGTCCGCGAGGTGATGGCCGACCTCGAGACCCCGCTCTCGCTCTTCCGGAAGATCGACGACGGGCGGACCGCCTTCCTGCTCGAGTCGGTCGAAGGCGGAGAGAAGTGGGCTCGGTACAGCTTCCTCGGCGTCGGGGCGCGGGCGAAGTTCTCCGCGACCGGGAGCCGCGTCGAGTGGACCGAAGGCGGCGAGACCGAGGTCATCGACACCGGCGGTGACCCGCTCGAGGTCCTTCGCGATCGGCTGCGCGCCTATCGCGCCGTCCAACCCACCGATTTCGCGCTGCCCCGCTTCATCGGCGGCGCGGTCGGCATGATCGGCTACGACTGGGTCCGCTTCGTCGAGAAGATCCCGGACGCGAACCCCGACCGGATCGGGCTGCCGGACGCCTTCTTCGTCCTGCCCGAGTATGTCGTCGTATACGACAACGTGCGCCACACCGCGCTGATCGTCGTCCACGCGGAGGTCGGGGGCGAGGGCGCACGCGCCGCCTTCGACGAAGCCTCGGCGCGGATCGAGGAGATGGTCGAGCGGATCCGGCGTCCCCTCGAGGCGGAGCCTCGGCGCACGGCGGTTCGGGCGCCGATGGACGTCGAGCGCAGCATGACCGAGTCCGGGTTCCACGAGATCGTGAAGCGGGCGAAGGAGTACATCGAGGCCGGCGACATCTTCCAGGTGGTCCTGGCCCAGCAGTTCCAGCTGCCCCTCCAGGTCGATCCCTTCTCGATCTACCGCCATCTGCGGGTGATCAATCCGAGCCCCTACATGTTCTTCATCCGCATGGAGGACGCGGTCATGGTCGGCGCGTCGCCGGAGATCCTCGCGCGGGTCGAGGGCGACCGACTCGACGTCCGACCGATCGCCGGAACGCGGTGGCGAGGAGAGACGCCGGAAGAGGATCGTCAGCTGGAGGCGGATCTGCTCGCGGACCCCAAGGAACGCTCCGAGCACCTCATGCTCGTCGATCTCGGGCGCAACGACGCCGGGCGCGTCTCCGAGATCGGCTCGGTGGAGGTCGACGACTACGCGTTCGTCGAGCGCTACTCGCACGTGATGCACATCGTGTCGAACGTGCACGGCAAGCTCCGCGAGGGGCTCGACTGGCTCGACGTGCTCCGGGCGACCTTCCCGGCGGGCACGCTCTCGGGAGCACCGAAGGTGCGCGCGATGGAGATCATCGACGAGCTCGAGACGGTGCGGCGCGGCTTCTTCGGCGGCTGCGCGGGCTACCTCGACTACTCCGGGAACATGGACATGGCGATCACGATCCGGACGATGGTCGCGAAGGACGGCAAGGTGACCCTCGAAGCCGGCGCGGGCGTCGTCGCCGACAGCGAGCCTGCGTACGAGTTCGAGGAGACGATGAACAAGTCGCGGGCGGTGCTCACGGCCATCGATCTCGCGCGGGAAGGCGTGGATTGAGATGCGTCTGCTGATGATCGACAACTACGACTCCTTCACGTACAACCTCGTCCAGTACCTGGGTGAGCTCGGTGCCGAGGTCGAGGTCGTGCGCAACGACGAGGCGGACGTCGAGACGCTCCTCGGACGGCAGGCGGACGGACTCGTGATCTCGCCGGGACCGGGGACGCCGGACGATGCCGGCGTCTCGATGGCGGCGATCGAGGCCTTCGCCTCGGCGGGGATCCCCGTCCTCGGCGTCTGCCTGGGCCATCAGTCGATCGGACAGGTCTACGGCGGAAAGGTGATCCGCGCGAAGTCGATCATGCACGGCAAGGTCTCGACCATCGCCCACGACGGAAAGGGCGTCTTCGAGGGGCTGCCGCAGGACTTCGAGGCGACCCGCTACCACTCCCTCGTCGTCGAGGAGTCGTCGATCCCCGACACGCTCGAGATCACCGCGCGAACCGCAGACGGCGAGATCATGGGCGTGCGACATCGCTCGCTGCCCATCGAGGGCGTCCAGTTCCACCCCGAGTCGATCATGACCGGCGAAGGCAAGCGGCTGCTCGGGAACTTCCTCGCGCGCTGTCGCGCCAGCGCGGACGCCGCCACATGAGCGCGATCCGCCAGGCGATCCAGGTGCTCGTCTCGGGCGGGCGCGTCGACGCCTCGCTCCTCGGCGAGGCCTTCGGCGAGATCATGGACGGCGAGGCGACCCCCGCGACCGCCGCCGGCCTGCTCGTCGGGCTGCGGATGAAGGGCGAGACCGTCGACGAGATCGTCGCCGTCGCCGAGGCGCTGCGCGCGCGCGCGACGAAGGCGTCGCCCGCCGACCCGCGGACCGTCGACACGTGCGGAACGGGCGGCTCGGGCCTCGACACGTTCAACATTTCCACGACGTCCGCCTTCGTGGTCGCGGGCGCCGGGGTGTCGGTCGCCAAGCACGGAAACCGCGCCGCCACGAGCCGGTCCGGGAGCTTCGACGTGCTCGAGGCCCTCGGGATCCGCATCGATCTCCCGATCGAGACCTACGGTCGGATTCTCGCGGACGTCGGCATCGCGCCCTTCTTCGCGCGAACGGCCCATCCCGCCTTCAAGCACGTCGCGCCGGTGCGCGCGGAGCTCGGCGTTCGGACGCTGCTCAACTGTCTCGGGCCGCTGCTCTCGCCGGTCGGTGCGCGCTATCAGGTGGTCGGTGTCTACGCCCGAGCGCTGGTCGAGCCGCTCGCCGAGGCGCTCGGTCGCCTCGGCGCCGAGCGGGCGCTGGTCGTCCACGGCAGCGACGGGATGGACGAGCTGACGACCACCGGGCCGAGCCACGCGGCGCTCTATTCGGACGGCAAGGTCGGACCCATGCGCATCGACCCGACGAAGCTCGGCCTCGAGCTCGCGCGGCTCGAGGCGCTTTCCGGCGGCACACCGGAGGAGAATGCGCGGACGACCCGCGCGATCCTCGACGGAGAAGGCGGTCCCAAGCGGGACATCGTGCTCCTGAACGCGGCGGCCGCACTCCTCGTCGTCGAACGCGCGGCGAGCCTCGAAGAAGGCATCGCACAGGCGGCGGAGAGCATCGACTCCGGCGCGGCCCGCGCGAAGCTCGAAGCGCTCGCGCAGGCGACGCAGCAGGCGGGCGGGGAGGGCACGCCCGCGTGACGATCCTCGACGAGATCCTGGCCCACAAGGTGACCGAGGTGCAGGCGGCCAAGCGCGTCCGTTCGGCGGAGAAGCTGGCCCGCGAGGCCGAGTCCTGCGCGAGGAAGCCTTCGGGCTTTCGCGCGGCGCTCCGGGAGACGCCCGGGGCCGCGGTGATCGCGGAGGTGAAGCGTCGCTCTCCGAGCAAGGGGCTCATCCGGGAGGACTTCGATCCGGTCTGGATCGCGACCTGTTATGCGGAGGCGGGCGCGGCCTGCATCTCCGTCCTGACCGACGAGAAGTTCTTCGGCGGGAGCCTCGAGATCCTCGAGGCCGTTCGCGCCGCGGTCGATCGGCCTCTCCTGCGCAAGGATTTCATGATCGATCCCTATCAGGTCGACGAGGCGCGGGTCGCCGGTGCGGATGCGATCCTGCTGATCGTGGCGGCGCTCGACGACGGCACGATGGCGACGCTCGACGCGCGCGCGCGGGAGCTCGGGCTCGACGTGCTGGTGGAAGTCCACGACGAAGAAGAGCTCGACCGGGCTCGGGCGCTCGGTGCCGATCTGATCGGCGTGAACAACCGGAATCTCAAGACCTTCGAGACGGACCTGGCGACGACGGAGCGACTCGCCGGGAAGCTCGACGATCCCGACGTCGTCCTCGTGGCGGAGAGCGGGATCGGGTCTGCCGAGGACGTCGCGCGCCTCGAGCGCGCGGGCGCGGCGGGATTCCTCGTGGGAGAATCGTTGATGCGACAGCCCCATCCGGGGCGAGCGCTCGAAGCGCTGCGTGGCGGCGCGACGAGCGAGGGAGGTTCTTCATCGTGACGGGAAGCGTTCGAATCAAGATCTGTGGCGTGCAGGACGTCGAAGACGCGTTGGCCGCGGTGGAGGCCGGCGCGGATCTCATCGGGATCAACTTCGTCGAGGGCTCGCCCCGCCAGGTCGACGTGAACCGCGCGCTCGAGATCTGTCAGGCGCTCGAGGAGCACGACGTCGAGCGCGTCGCGCTCTTCCGGAACGCGAGCTGGGACGTGATCGACCCGATCCTCCAGCGCGTCCCCTTCGAGCGGGTCCAGTTCCACGGTGACGAGACGGAGGAGGAGATCGAGGCGGTCGACCTCCCGACGATCAAGGCCATCCGCGGAGCCGATCAAGACGCGGCGCAGACCTATCCGAGCTCGATCCTGCTGCTCGATCATCCGCACCAGGGGGGCGGTCAGGGACAGGTCTGGGACTGGAGCGAAGCCGAGGACCTGATCGCCCACGGCTACGACGTGATCGTTGCCGGTGGGCTCACGCCGGATAATGTCGCCGAGGCCCTGGCCGACGTGGGCGACATCCCGCCGTGGGGCGTGGACGTCGCGACGGGCGTGGAAGACGAGAACCGGCGCAAGGATCCGGCGAAGATGCGCGCCTTCGTGGAAGCCGTGCGCCGACGAGAAGAGGCGGTGGAAGCCGTCAAGGAATCGGGCGAGTAGTCCACGAGTGGACGTCGCCCTGGAGATCCAGGTGAAGAGCGAACCCGACGAGCGAGGCATGTTCGGGCCCTATGGTGGCCGCTTCGTTCCCGAGATGTTGATCAGCGCCCTCGACGAGCTCGTGGAGGAGTCCGCGAGGATCCTGGCGGATCCCGGCTACCGGAAGGAGCTCGATGATCTCCTGCGGGACTATGCGGGGCGGCCGACGCCGCTCACCTTCGCGAAGCGGCTCACCGAGCTGACCGGCGGTGCGAAGATCTATCTGAAGCGCGAAGACCTCGCGCACACCGGTGCGCACAAGATCAACAACGTGCTCGGGCAGGCGCTGCTCGCGAAGTACATGGGCAAGACCCGGGTCATCGCGGAGACCGGAGCGGGGCAGCACGGCGTCGCTTCGGCGACCGCGGCCGCGCTCCTCGGCCTCGAGTGCGAGGTCTACATGGGCGCCGAGGACGTCCGTCGTCAGGCGCTCAACGTATTCCGGATGGAGCTGCTCGGCGCGAAGTGCATCCCCGTCGAGAGCGGCTCGAGGACCCTCAAGGACGCGATCAACGAGGCGTTGCGCGACTGGGTCACGAACGTCGAGAACACCTACTACCTGATCGGCTCGGTGATGGGGCCGCATCCCTATCCGGTGATGGTCCGCGACTTCCAGCGTGTGATCGGCGTCGAAGCGCGGGAGCAGATGCTGCGCGTGGAGGGGCGGCTCCCCGACGTGGCGATCGCATGCGTGGGCGGCGGCTCGAACGCGATCGGGCTCTTCCATCCCTTCGTCGAGGACGAAGAGGTCGCGCTGATCGGCGTGGAGCCCGGAGGCGAGGGGCTGCAGGGGAAGCACGGCGCCACCCTCAACGCGGGCGTGCCCGGGATCTTCCACGGCAAGCGCACCCTCGTGCTGTCGGACGACGACGGTCAGATCATGGAGGCGCATTCGATCTCGGCGGGACTCGACTACCCGGGCGTCGGACCGGAGCACGCGCACCTGAAGGAGATCGGTCGAGCGAGCTACGCGGTGATCAACGACGACGAGGCGCTCGAGGCTTTCCAGCTCCTCTCGCGGACCGAGGGGATCATCCCCGCCCTCGAGAGCTCCCACGCCGTCGCCCACGCGATCAAGGTCGCGAAGACGATGGGCGAGGACGAGATCGTGCTGATCAACCTCTCCGGTCGAGGCGACAAGGACATCGACGAGGTCCGGCGGATCCTGAACGAGCGCGCAGGAGAGGGCGCATGAGCGAAGTCAATCGGATCGACGCCCGCTTCGCGAAGCTCCGGGAAGAGGGGGGCACGGCACTCGTCCCCTTCCTGACCGCCGGCGACCCCGACCTCGAGACGACCGAGCGCCTGATCCTCGAGATGGCCGACGCCGGCGCGGACGTGATCGAGATCGGCGTGCCCTTCTCCGACCCGACCGCGGAGGGTCCGACGATCCAACGCTCGAGCAGTCGGGCCCTCGAGAACGGCACGAGTCTGCGCGCGATCCTGATGATGGTCGACCGGATCCGGTCGCGGATCGAGCAGCCCCTCGTGTTGATGGGATACGCGAACCCGGTGCATGCGATGGGCGCCGAGACCTTCGCCAAGGCCTGCGAGGACGTCGGCGTCGACGGGATCATCATCCCGGACCTCACGCCGGAGGACGGCAAGCCCTACCTCGATCCCTGTCGCGCACGGAACGTGCATCCGATTCTGCTGGCCGCTCCGACGACCCGACCCGAGCGCCTCGAGATGCTGGTCCGGGAGACCCGGGGGTTTCTCTACTACGTCTCACTCCAGGGGGTGACGGGCGCGCGGGCGGATCTCGCCCGGGGCATCGAGGAGAAGGTCCGCGCGGCGCAGGCGCTCGGGGACGTGCCGGTCTGCGTCGGCTTCGGGATCAGTACGCCCGAGCAGGCGAAGGAGATCGGTGCCTACGCGGACGGCGTGGTGATCGGGAGCGCGATCGTCGACCTGATCGAGCAGGCGAATGGCAGGACCGCGGCGGTGGACGCGGTCGGGCGCTACATCGCAGAGGTGAAGGCGGCGCTCGCCTGAGCGCCCTCGGCGCGGGCGCCCCGGCGACTGCGGTGGAGGCCGGCTCCTAGCCGCCGGTCAACTCGGCGTACAACGCTTCGACCTGCTTGCGGGTCTCCTCGGCGGTCCCCGAGTTGTCGATCACGTGATCGGCGAGGGCGCGCTTCTCGTCGATCGGCATCTGCGCTGCGACCCGGCGTTCCGCCTCGCCGCGGTCGCAGCCGTCGCGCTCCATCGTGCGCTCGATCTGGACCTCGACGGGGACCCAGACGCAGACCGTGGCATCGTATTGGTTCGCCGCGGCGCTCCCCGTTCCGGACCGATAGCCCTCGAAGAGGAGCGGGATGTCCATCACGACCATCGGCTCGCCCGCATCGATCGCCACCCGCGCCCGCCGGGCCATCTCGGCGACGACCGGCGGCTGAACGATCTTCTCGAGTACCTTGCGCTGGTCGGGATCACGGAAGACGATCGCGCCGAGAGCCGCCCGGTCGAGGGAGCCGTCCGCCCGGATGACTTCGTCACCGAAGGCCGCTCGGATCTCCTCGAGCATCGGCTGCCCCGCCGCCTGCATCTCGTGCACGAGGGCGTCCGCGTCGACGATCGTCGCGCCGAGTTCGGCGAGGAGCTTCGAGACCGTGCTCTTGCCCGAGCCGATCCCGCCTGAGAGTCCGATGAAGGCGGTCATGGGGCGGGAGTCTCGCGCGGGCGGGGCGCCACCGCTAGGCGTGGCTCAGGCGAGCTCGGTGCCCTCGCTCCCGGCGATGATCACGCAGTTCTTGCCGTTCGCCTTGGCGGCGTAGAGGGCCTTGTCGGCCTCGACGAAGAACTCGCGGCGGTCGCCGTTGAAGAGCGCGACGCCGAGGGAGATGGTGATGTCGATCGGCTTCATGTTGTCGCCCACGATCAGTCGGGTGGACTCGACCGTCATGCGGATCTTCTCGGCGAGGTGGACCGCGCCGGCGAGGTCGGTGTTGGGCATCAGGATCACGAACTCTTCTCCGCCGTAGCGCGCGATCAGGTCCGACTCGCGGGCCGAGTCGTTCATGATCGCCGCGAGGGCGACGAGGACCTCGTCGCCGGCGGCGTGTCCGTGGGTGTCGTTCAGGAGCTTGAAGTCGTCGATGTCGAGCAGGATCAGCGAGAGGGGGGCCTGGGTTCGGCTGACGCGCTTGATCTCCCGCGTGAGGTGGTCCTGGAAGTAGCGGTGGTTGTGGAGCTTGGTCAGGCCGTCGGTGATCGAGAGCTGGGCGAGGATCTCGTTGGCGCGCTGGAGCTCCTCGTTCTTCTCGTGGAGGCGGACGCGGTCGTTCTCGATCTCGAGCTGACTGCTGCGGAGCTTGCGCATCATGCCGTTGAACGTGCCCGTCAGCAGGCCGAGCTCGTCGTCGTTGTCCGGCATCGGGATCTCGTAG
>JAUIMK010000529.1 GCA_030432735.1 bacterium | reverse complement strand
CGCTGCACACGAACAACGCCGCCAAGACGATCGACCGGATCATCGACGCCTTCCCCGCGGAAGAGCAGAACATGGTCCGGATCTCGCTCTCCGAGTCCCTCGCCGCAGTCGTCTCGCAGCTGCTCCTTCCCAAGAAGGAGGGCGGTCGCGTCGCCGCGAACGAGATCCTGCTGAAGGCCTCCGGCCTCCCGAACGTGATCCGCGACGGGAACACGCCGATGCTCAGCCAGATCATCCAGGCGGGGAAGAGCCAGGGCATGCAGCTGATGGACGACGTGCTCTTCGCCTATGCGAAGGACGGCACGGTCAGCGCCCACGACGCCTACATGAAGGCGACGGACAAGGCGCGCTTCGAGCCGCTCCTGCAGGCCGAAGGCGGTGAGCCGCTTCCCGGCTGAGCGCCCGGACCACGCGATCTCCTCCGCGTGCCGGTGAGCGACGATCCGGCGTGCGCCGCGAGCGCACGCGTCGAGGGTCCGTCGTGGGGTTCGGTGCGCGAGGGCATTCGCGGGGTGCGCCCATGCCCGCTGCCTCCGGGGGCGCCTCTGCGTCGCCGGCGCGCTTCGGGGGCGGTTGAGAACGCGGGGTCGGGCGTGCGAGACTCTCGGCGGGGGTGGGGGTTGGATCCGAAGGACCCCGCCGATGCTGAATCACGCTGCTGCTCTCCGAACCTTCTTCTTCTCCGTCGCCTTCGTAGGCGGCGCGCTGCTCGCGACCCAGGCTGGCGCGCTCGAGGGCATCGACCTCTCCGCGCCTCAGGAGCCGACCGCCGAAGGCGAGTGCCCGCGCCTCGTCCAGATCAAGTATCCCTTCCTCTCGTGCGCGAACGGCCAGATCGGCCAGTCCGACGCGAACGAGACCTGGGAGAACTCGCGGCAGCTGCCGCGGCAGGGGCGCTGGAACGAGGGCGACGGTGCCTTCGGTCCGGACCAGAACCAGAACTGAGCGCACCGGGTGGGCAGCGTCCCACGAAGCGAGGAGCCCGATGACGAGACCGGACTCTCCGGCCACCGGATCGGACCGCGCGCTTCGAGACGCCCCCGCCACCCATCGCAACCGTGAGCCGATCCTCGAGGTACTCGCGCGCTGGCTTCCTGAGTCGGCGCGCGTCCTCGAGATCGCGAGCGGGACCGGTCAGCACGCGGTCTTCTTCGCGGAGCGCTTGCCGCACCTGACGTGGCAGCCCTCCGACGGTGATCCGGAGAGTCTCGGCGCGATCGAAGACTGGATCGCCGAGACGGGCATCGGCAACGTCGAGGCGCCGCGTCTGCTCGACGCGAGCCGGCCGGAGTGGCCGGACGGGCTCGGCCCGGTCGACGCGATCTTCAACGCGAACATGATCCACATCGCGCCCTTCGAGGTCGCGCTCGGCCTCTTCGCGGGAGCGGGTCGCGTGCTCGAATCGGGTGGGCTGCTCCTGCTCTACGGCCCCTTCAAGGTCGCGGGCACGCACACGTCCGAGAGCAACGCCGCCTTCGACGAGAGTCTGCGCCGTCGCGACGCGCGCTGGGGAGTGCGGGATCTCGAGCGCGTCGTCGAGGTCGCCGCGGCCGCGGGACTCCGCCATCGCGAGACGAACGAGCTGCCGGCGAACAACAAGCTGGTCGTCTTCGAGCGGGCTTGATCCCTCGAGGTCCGCTCCGAGCCCGGCTCAGCCGACAGCGCCCTCGTCCATCTCGTGGGTCGCTTTCGCGATCGGCCC
>JAUIMK010000528.1 GCA_030432735.1 bacterium | reverse complement strand
GGGTTCCACGGCCTGCGAGGCCAGGCGCTCGAGCACCGCGATCACGGCGTCCTTGTGGTCGATCAGCGCGGCGCGGACCCGCTGTCCGCTGCCGTAGAGCGCGGCCCCCATCGCCTCCTCGTCCGCGTCGATCACCGCCACCGCGAGCCGCTCCTGGTGGCGCGCGGCCAGCTTCTCGGCCTGGCGGTAGAAACGGGGCGCACCGTCCGACGCGAGCAGGAGCAGGCGGGAGATGCGTCGGCCCGCCGAGCGGGTGGCCGCCGACCGGGACAGGCCGGCCCGTTCACGATCCAGCGCGTCCGCGGCGCCCTCGAGCCCGCGCACCACGCGGCGGGCCCGGCGGACCTCGAAGAGACCGTCCGCGAGCACGGCGTCCAGCGCGTAACGAGGCCACGGCGGCAGACCGCTCTCGACGGCGCGCTGCGCGCGGGCCCGCCAGTCGTCGGTGATCTGATCGGCGACCCCGGACTCGATCAGCGCCCGCGGCCAGGCCGACGCGAGCGCGGCTCGCTCGGCTTCGTTCTCGTCGCGCCTCAACGCGTTCTCCTCAGCGATCCGCTGCTGCAGACCTCTTTTAATTTAGAGAATCAAGATTCTCTCGAAAGCGAACACGATGCGCCCCGCTGCTAGGCTCGGCAATCGTTCCGTTTGCTAGTAGCAGAGCCACCTGGCTCTTGTCCCCTCGCAGGGCGGGGCGCGCGCCGCGTAGTCCCCCCGGAGACCCGCCCCACGATGCCTGCGCGATTCGACCTCCCGCCGGAGCATCCGCACGTCGCCGTCGTGACGATCGACCGAGCGGATCGCGCCAACAGTCTGGATCCCGAGACGCTCCGGGACCTCGCCCGTCATTGGCGGCGGATCAACGACGACGACGGGATCCGGGTCGCGGTTCTCACCGGCGCGGGCCGCCGCGTCTTCTGCGCCGGAATGGACATGACGAAGACGATTCCCGCGTCGCAGGCCTTGGCCCGGGGCGAAGAGATCGATCCGCTCGACTTCGAAGGGCTTCGCGCTGCGGGGGAAGCCACCCTCGTCGAGGCCGCGCTGCGCGTGCCGCTGATCGCGGCGGTGAACGGGCATGCCCGGGCCGGGGGATTCGACCTCATGCTGGCCGCCGAGCTCCGATATGCGGTCCCCGAGGCGACGTTCGCGCTGGAAGAGGTCGCCTTGGGGCTCTATCCCACCGGACAGGCGACCGTCGCCCTGCCCCGTCAGATCCCGGCGGTCCATGCCAACCACCTTCTCTACACGGCCCAGCCGATCGACGCCGAGCATGCGCTGCGAATCGGCCTGCTCAACGAGCTCGTTCCCGCCGAGCGGCTGATGGAACGCACCTTCGAAGTCGCCGACCAGATCGCGGGGAATGCCCCTCTTGCCGTGCGCGCGACGCTCGCCGGCGTCCGCGAGCTCGAAGGGATGGGTCGCGAGAATGCCTATTCCCGTCAGGAAGAGCTCGGAAAACCGCTGCGGCGGACCGAGGATGCGCGGGAGGCGCAGCGAGCCTTCGTCGAGAAGCGCGCCCCGCGGTTCACCGGGCGTTAGCGGGGCACGACCGGAAGTCGCGGCCTCGGGGTCTCGCGGACACGGCAGCCGCTCGGCCCAGCCGGCGACGACGAGATGCTCGCCCTCGCGTGCGATCGCGATGGCCCCTTCGCGCCCCGTCCAGGCGAGACGCCCGCCCGCCGCCTGGAGTCGCTCGAGCACG
>JAUIMK010000193.1 GCA_030432735.1 bacterium | reverse complement strand
TTCGACAGGTCGTCGTTCACGCGGGCGCGTTCGGCGGCGATCGCGTCGGCGGTGATGGCGTAGGCACGGCAGGAAGACATGGGATTCCTCGTCGGGGCTCGGGCTTCGTTCGGGTCGGGCCGGTCGCTCGACGACACCGTCGCGGGCTTCGCGGAGGCGTCTGCCGGCGCGCCCGGGCCGGCCGGCGCGCGAGAGTAGCGGCGGGGGGCTTTCGGCGCTGCGCCTCGGCGGCCGGCAGCGGTGACGCAAGTTCATCCGTCGATTTGCCCAGAGTGGGTGCTTCGCTTCCGCGTCGGGGGACCCTCGCCGTGCGAGAGGCGGCAGAGGCTCGCCTCGCCGGGCGGGCGTCGGTCCCGCGCTTGCAATCTCCCGGGTCGGGAACGGGCCATCGGCAGCTTCGGAGGCTGCATGAGGCGGAGAGCACGAAAAATCGGTCGCGCCGCGGCGATCCATCGCTCGGCCCGCGTGCGCGACGACGATCGCGGCGCGGTGCTCCGCGCGCGGCGGATCACCGGTGCGGGGATCGTGGCGCTGCTCGCCGCGGCGGTGCTGGCGAGCGACGCCTCGGCGACGCCCCTCGACCTCGGCGACCTGCGGGCGCGTTGGATCGAGGTCCGCTTCGAGGTGTCTCCCGCGGACGAGCCCGGGAGCCTCGACCGGACCTGGAGCCGGGCGCGCCGAGCGCGCCTCGAGCCGATCCCGGGGACCGGGCGCGTCTCGATCCGCGTCCCCGCGCGGGAGCTCGAGGCCCAGCTCCGCTCGACGGGAACCGATGCCGTCGAAGGCTCCTTCACCGACTTCGTCTGGACGCTGGACCCGGTGACGGGCCACGTCGAGAGCGCCGGGTTCACCGGGCGCGTCCACGAGCACCTGCGGCTCGGCCTCTTACGGACCCGTGCCGCCATCGACATCCGGGTCGAGATGACCACCGAGTCCGGCGCGGGCTTCGTCCCGAGCACCGGCTTTCTCGGCATCCGCACGAATCGCTTCTGCCGCCCGGAGGCGACGGAGGGGTCGCGCTGTGTCGCCGTCCAGCCCGTGCGCTTCGACCCTCGCCGCGGCTACGTGAACGCCGTAGGCCGGGTCCGCGCGGCCCACCCCCTCGCCGAGATCACCGCGTTCTCCCCGCTGGGCGAGGTCGAGTTCCGGGAACGGGGCGAGGGAGGAACCGAATCCGCGCGTTCCGGCCCTTCACGCGGGGAAGCGTTATGCTCTCAGGTGCTCGACCGCTCGTGTCCGGTCGACGGGGGGGACACATGAACACGATCATCCGCGGTGGGCTCTGCCTGCTGCTCGCTGCCGGCCTGTGTGCACTGATCGCGACGCCCGCGTTCGCGCAGGCTCGGCTCCACCAGGTCACCTGGGCGCATCCGCAGCCCGAGACCGTCAGCCACTTCGTCGTCCTGGTCTCGCCGACCGAAGGCCAGGCCGAGGGCGCGCGCGAAGAGAACGTCGGGATGCCCCAGGGCACCCCCACCGGCAGCTTCACGCTCTTCTCGGCGATGATCTCCTTCGAGCCGACGGAGTTCCTCGCGGTCGCCGCCGTCGGTCACGACGGACGACGCAGCTCGCCCTCCGAGTGGGGGGCGATGCCGCCCTCGCGACCGGGTCAGCCGCTGCTCGCGGACTGAGCTCGGGTTTCTGCCCGGCTCGCCGACCCCACGAATCGCCGTGATGGGAACGCCGATCCGTACGTGTTCCGACCGTGCCGCGCCCGCCCGGCTCGCGAGGCTCTCCCTCGTCGCGATGCTGGCCGCGGCGCTCGTGCTCGCGGTGGCGCCGGGCTGCGCCGGCGGCGGGCGGCGCGGGCACCCGGGCGTGATCCATCACGTCGCGCGGGGCGAGAACCTGTATCGGATCGGTCTGCGCTACGGCGTGCCGGCGAAGGAGATCGCGCGGCTGAACGGCATCCGCGACGTGACCGAGCTGCGCGTGGGCCAGCGCCTCTTCATTCCGAAGGGAGACGGCAAGCGGCCCGCGAACGTGAGCGCCCGGGGCAAGGAGAGCGAGCCGCGACTCTCGGGCAACACCGCCGAAGCCCGCCGGCGCGCGGACAAGAGCCGGAAGGAGAAGCGGAGCATCGAGTTCGCCTGGCCGGTGCGCGGCAAGCTCAGCTCCAAGTTCGGTCGCCGCTGGGGACGCAACCACGAAGGCATCGATCTCTCCGCCCCGACCGGGACGCCGATCTTCGCCGCCGAAGCCGGTCGCGTGATCTTCGCCGGGCGCAAGGGCGGGTACGGCAAGGCCGTCGTCGTGAAGCACGCCGGCCAGTACAAGACGCTCTACGCCCACGCGAGCAAGCTCGTCGTGCGAACCGGGCAGTTCGTCGAACGCGGACAGAAGATCGCGGAGGTCGGATCCACCGGGCGGTCGACCGCGCCGCACCTCCACTTCGAGGTCGTGCGCGGCGGGACGAAGCAGAACCCGCTCGGCTATCTGCCCTAGCGGCCGCGCCCGGGACGCCGCTTCGCGCGGGGTCCCGCTCGCGCTCAGCGGTGGGCGTCGAGCTTCTCGCGGAAGGTCTCTGCGGGGACCGCCGCGGAGAAGTGGAAGCCCTGCATCTCGTAGCAGCCCTGGGCCAGCAGGAACTCCGCCTGGTCGCCGTGGCTCACGCCCTCCGCGATCGGGTGGAGGTTCAGGTCGTGGGCCATGCGGATCACGTTGGCGAGGAGCTGGCTGCCTTCACCGTCCGGCGCGATGGTCTCGACGAGTCGGCGATCGAGCTTCAGGACGTCGATCGGCTGACTCATGAGCACGGCGAGCGCCGAGTAGCCCTTGCCGAAGTCGTCGAGGACGATGCGGACGCCCATTCGGCGCAGCTCCTCGAGACTCGCCCCGGCGGTCTCGTCGTTGCGCAGGAGCAGGCTCTCGGTGATCTCGAGGTCGAGGTACTCCGGCGGCAGGCCCGCGTGCTTGAGCGCGTCGACGACCGCGGTGAAGACGTCGTCCTGCTCGAACTGGAGCGGCGAGACGTTGACGGAGAGCCGGATCGGTTCGTCGCTGCTCGCCAGCCAGAGCGCGCCTTCCTGGCAGGCGCGCATCAGCGTCCAGCGCCCGAGGCTCGCGATGAAGCCGGTGTCCTCGGCGATCCGCAGGACCTCTTCCGGCGACACGCGGCCGAGACTCGGCGAGGACCAGCGGAGCAGGGCCTCGGCGCCGACGATCCGATCGCTCCGGTAGTCGATGCGGGGCTGGTAGTGGAGCTCGATCTCTTCGCGGTCGAGGGCCGCGCGCAGCTCGTTTTCGAGGGAGAGCCGGCGGATCGCGCCGTCTTCCATCGACTGCGTGAAGAAGCGGAAGCCGCCGCCGTTGCCCTTCGCGGCGTAGAGCGCCGCGTCCGCGCGCTTGCGGAGGTCGTCCGGGGACTGCCCGTCGCCGGGGAAGACGGCGATGCCGATCGACGCGGCTGGGTTGAGGGTCTGTCCCAACATGTCCACTGGCTGCTGTATCGCCGATAACATTCGGGTGGCTACGCGCTCCGCGTCGGCGGGGCCGTGGATGCCGGAGAGGAGGACGGTGAACTCGTCGCCGCCGAGCCGTGAGACCAGGCCTTCCTGGCTCTCGCTGTCGTTGTGGTCGAGGCAGACCACGTCGTGCGCCCGGACCGAGTCCGAGAGCCTGGCGGAGATCACGCGCAGCAGCTGGTCCCCGGCGTCGTGTCCCAGGGTGTCGTTGATCAGCTTGAAGCGATCGAGATCGATGTAGAGGAGGGCGAGCTGCTCGCGTTCGCGCTTCGCGCGGCCGAGGGCGTTCCCGAGGCAGTCGTCGAAGTGGCGCCGGTTGCCGAGCCCCGTGAGCTCGTCGACGCGGCTTCGGGCCTCCGCCTCGGCGAGGCGCTGCATGTGGTCCGTCGTGTCCTCGCAGACGCCGAAGACGCGTGAAGAACTTCCTTCATGGATCGCGCCGAAGGCCCTGCCACGCGTACGGAAATGCCGCTGCCGGCCGTGTACGTCGGTCAGTCGGATCTGCACGCAGAAGGGCGTGCTCGACCGCGCGGCCTCGAAGAGCGTGCCCGCGAAGAGCGCCCGATCGTCGGTGTGGATGCAGTCGAGGAGCGGGGTCGGGGCCATCGAGTCCCCGTCCTCGTGGTAGCCGATCAGCCGCTGGAGCTGCGGCGAGGGGCAGAACGTGCCGGTCTCGGGTCGGAAGTCGAAGTAGACGAGCTCCATCGTCGACTCGAGCTGCTGGAGCGTGGTCGCCTGGCTCTTCAGCTCTTCGAATCGCTGCCAGCGCGCGAGCACCGCGCGGACGTGATCGGCGACCCGCGCGAAGTCGATCGACGGGGGGAGCAGCTCGAAGACGTGGTGGTCGACGCAGGGATGCGCGTGCTCGCTCTCTCGCGTGTGGACCACGACGGCGGGCGCGGACGGATAGGCCTCGACGATCTTCGCGCAGGTGGACGCGAAGTCGGGACCGCCGCTTCCCGGCAGGAGGAGGACGACCATCGGATCGGTCCGGGCGAGGTCGAGATCGAAGACGTTGAGTCCGCCGGCCTCCAGGTGGCCGGCGAGCTCGGTCACGCGCTCGTCCTCGGTCGCGTTCCAGATCGCGACGTCGATTTGCCGCTCTTCCGGCATTCCCTCTCCCACGGACCCGATCGCTTCGGTCGGACCCGCTCACGACGAAGCACCACGCGATCGCTCTTCGCGGGGCGCACCTGCGTGGGCTTATCGGGTCATCGAGGGGGCTAGCTGTATATCGGAGAGGGAGCCCGGCGGAAGAAACGAGACAGATTGGGACAGAACGCGCGCAATCGTGCGCGGGCCGCGTCGCCGCGGCCCGTCGGCTGCGCGTGGTCTGCCGCTCGTCTGCGGACCGGCGTTCGGCTACCGCCACGCCAGCGGCTTGTAGAGCACGCGTCCGTCGCGCTCGATGCCCCAGTGGACGATCGGATTCAGGTGATAGGGCACGGACCCGACCCCGCGCGCCTCGATCAGCTGCCTCACGGTCGGCTGGACGTAGCCCGTCTCGTCGATCGCCCGGCTCGCCAGCTCCATCGGAGCGCCGACGAAGCGGAAGGGCAGCGTGAATCGCGTGTGGGCCATCGGCAGCACGGGCCCGGCGAGCTTCGCGTCCTGCCAGCGGCGTCCGCCGTCGAGGGAGACCTCGACCCGGGCGATCCGACCGCGCCCGCTCCAGGCGATCCCGCGCAGCTCGTGCCAGCCGCGCTCGAGGGTGGCGGGCCAGGTCGGCGTCGTGATGACCGAGCGCGCGTCCATCGTGAAGCTGAACTGACGGACGCGCCCGTCCCCGATCGGCTCCGTGTACTTCGCCGTCTCTTCCCGGGTCATGAAGGGACGGTCCGACACTTCGATGCGTCGCAGCCACTTGACGCTCGTGTTGCCCTCCCAGCCCGGGTTGAAGAGACGGAGGGGGAAGCCCTGGGCGGGACGCAGGGGTTCTCCGTTCTGGGCGTACGCGAGGATCGCGTCGCCCCGCGCCTTCTCGATCGGAATCGAGCGCGTCATCACCGCCGCGTCCGAGCCCTCGGCGAGGAGCCACTTCGCACCGGGCTTCACGCCGACCTCTCGCAGCAGCGTCGCGAGGGCGACCCCGGTCCATTCGCTCTGGCTCGTCAGTCCGCACAGGAATTGCGGCGTCGTCTCTTCCCCCGCGTCGAGCCGCAGGTTGCCGGAGCACTCGAGGAACGCGATCCGCGTGATCGCCGGGAAGCGCAGGAGGTCGGCGAGGGAGAACCTGCGCGGGCGCTCGACCATCCCGTGGACGAGGAGCTCGTGGTGCGCCGGGTCGATCGAGGGGATGCCGGCGTGATGGCGCTCGAAGTGGAGGTCCGACGGCGTGATCGTGCCGTGGAGATTCTGGAGGGGCGTGCCCGAGATCGCGCCGAACGCCGCGCGTCGCTCGAGCCGCGCATGCTCCGAGCGCTCGCCCACGGAAGAGGGCGGTCGCCCGGGCACCTTCGTCGGGTCGGGGACGGACGCCTCCTCCGCGCCGACCCTTCCCGCGAGCGCGAGCCCGCCGGCCCCCGCGATCGCCGCGAGGACGCGCCGGCGAACCGGGTCCGTCGGTGTCCCCGGCGCGTCGCTCATCGCACTTCCTCGCCGCCGCGCCGGTCGTCCGGCACGAACCGATCCCGCGCGGGCATGACGACCTCCGGCAACGACGTGCGATCGAGCCGCTCGCCCTCCGGCCAGAGCTCGTTCAGGAAGAGAAGGTACGCCGTCAACGCATAGACCTCGTCGTCGCCGAGCGACCCCGGCCGCTCGAGGGGCATCGCCCGCCGCGTGTAGTCGAAGACCGTCGTCGCATACGGCCAGTAGCTCCCGATCGTGCGCGGCGTCCGCGGATCCTTGTCGAAGGGAAAGGCCTCGCCGTCGATCCGCCCGGCCAGGCGATCGAAGGGCTGCCCGCGCCCGTCCTCTCCGTGGCAGTGGCGACACTTCGTCGCGTAGATCGCCCGGCCCTCGCTCGGCGTCCCGCTACCGGCGGGGAGGCCGGCTCCATCGGGGCGGACGTCGAGATCGACGCGTGCGATGTCGGCGGGGGTCGCGGGGCGACCGAGGTCGAAGCGCACAGGCTCGAGGCTACGTTCCGCGTCGCGGGCCTGGTCTGCTCGGAGTGCGGCGCAGGCGAGGGCGGTCGAGACGAGGAGGAGAGCGGCGATCGTCGGCGCGGCGCGGGACACGCGGCGAGGCTAGCGCAGGGTCGGATGCGCCCCGGCGCCGAGACGCTCACGCCAGAGCGCGGCGGGCGCCGCCTCTGGGCGTCTGGGAAGGAGGGCCTCTGCTAGCTTCCGGGCTCGGCGAAGGCCCGACTTCCCGCGCCCCCGTAGCTCAGAGGATAGAGCGTCGGTTTCCTAAACCGTGCGTCGCAGGTTCGAGTCCTGCCGGGGGCGCCATCGAATACCCGTGTTGTGCCAACGTCTGGCGGACAAGAAGCCCGATCCACTCGAAGGTGAATCGAGCTTCCTCGTGGCCCCGTCCCGGCCCCGCCCGCCACCGTCATCGCCCCTCGAATTTCGGCTCGCGTCTCTCTGCGTAGGCCATCATCCCCTCGCGCAGATCCTGGCTCGAGTACGTGATGTGTTGGGCGCGCGCCTCGTCTTCGAGCGCCTTCTCGAGCGTGATCGCCGGGCTGGCGTCGAGGAGGCGCTTCGACAGACCGAGCGCGAGGGTCGGGCCGTGGGCGAGGCGCTGGCTCCATTCCCGGGCCTTCTCGGGGAGCTCCGCGGCCGGGACCACTTCGTTGACGAGGCCGATCGATTCGGCCTCCCGGGCGTCGATCATGTCGGCGAAGAACGCGAGCTGCTTGGCCTTCGCGATGCCGACGCGATGCGGCAGGAGCCACGACGTGCCCCCGTCGAGGGCGAGGCCGCGGCGGGTGAAGATCTCCGAGAACCGGGCTCGGTCGCTCGCGAGGACCAGATCGCACGCCAGCACGAATCCGAGGGCGACCCCGACGGCTACGCCGTCGACCGCGGCGACGGTGGGCTTCGGAAGGCGATAGAGCCGAAGGATGATGTCGCCGATGGTCCGCATCTCCTGCACGATCGGCTGTGATCCCCGCCCCGTGAGTCCGTTGCCGGCGCCGTCGCCCGAGAGGTCCGCCCCCGCGGAGAAGTTGCCGCCGGCGCCCGTCAGACACAGGGCGCGCACGGCGGGGTCGATCGCCGCTTCGCGCAGCGTCTCGTCGAGCTCGTTCCACATCGCGGCGTTGATCGCGTTCTTTCGTTCGGGGCGGTCGAGGGTGATGGTGACCAACCCCTCGTTCTGCTCCACCTGGATTGCTTGCATCGGGGCCTCCCGGGCGATCAGCGACGGCTCTCGCTGCTGCGTGGCGAGCGTCGGGATCTCAACGCTCGAAGAAGAACTTCTCGGCGTTCGAGAAGAGGTACTTGTCGAGGACGCCGGGCTTCAGGTCGAGCGCGCTGGCCTCGGAGAGACAACGCTCCATCGACAGCACCGGCGAGTCCGAGGCGAAGAGGATGCGCTCCTGTCCCCGCGTGTTGAGGTAGTGGACCAGCGAGTCCGGGAGGCGGCGCGGTGACCAGGCCGAGGTCATGAGCCGCAGGTTCCGGTACTTGATCATCAACCGGATCGCCGTGTCCCACCACGGATCGGCGCCGTGGATCATGCAGAGCCGGAGCTCCGGGAAGCGGATGCACACGCGGTCGAGATGGATCGGGTTCTGCGCCTCGGCGGGCAGTGGAGGCCCCGGGATCCCTGTGTTGAGACACAGCGCGAGGTCGAGCTCGCAGCACTTGGTGTAGAGCGGGTAGTAGACGGCATCGCTCGGCGGGTAGTTGCCGTCGCCCCAGAAGCTCGGGCCGCAGATCGCGTAGGCGACCGGCAGATCGCGCACGAAGGACTCGAGCGCACGCAGGCTCGGCATCGGGCGAAGCAGATCGAGGCCACCGACGCCGATCCCGAAGCGTTCGGGGTGCTTCTCGGCGAAGGTGCGCGCGCGTTCCGAGGGCTTCGCGAGGTTCGTGAGCAGGATCGCGCGCTGCACCCCCTGCGCGTCCATCTCGTCGAGCAGCTCCGGCAGCTCGCGGCTCCGGAACATCGAATCCGGCGCCTTGAACGTGTCCTCCTTCACGCGGACCATCCAGTCCGGCGGCTCGACGTCGCCCATGTCGACGTTCACCAGGCAGTCGATCGCGCGTCGCTCGCTCGCGGGCTTCTCTGCCATGGGTCAGAGCGCGATCAGGTCGGCGAGATTGTTTCGCATGATCCGATCCGCGTCGGAGTCGGACAGCCCGCCTAACAGATCTCGGAACGAGCGGGGATCGGCGAGGCCCTCGCCGTGGGGCCAGTCGGAGCCGAAGAGCACGTTCGTCGCGCCGATCTTCTCGACCAGTGCCGGGATGTCGTCCTCCGCGTAGGGGGTCGTGAATACGTGGGCGCGAAGGACGTCGGTCGGGTGCTCGGGGAAGAGCTGCGGGGTCTGATTGGCCTTCTTGCGCAGGCGCTTCTCGAGCAGGACCAGCCAGTCCGAGCCGTTCTCGACGCTCACGAAGCGCAGGTTCGGAAAGCGCTGCAGGACGCCGTCCATGATCAGCTTGGCGATCGTGTCGTGGATCGCCCGGGTCCCGGAGACGAGGCTGCCCAGGTCCATCGGTTGCGGCGAGAAAGGCTCGAACTCGGCGTTCTCGCCCCAACGCGCGTTCAGGCGTTGGTAGCCGCTGTCCCCGAGATGCAGGGCGATCGGCACCCCCGCCTCGTCGATGCGCGCCCACACGGGATCGAATTGCGGGTGCCCGGGCGAGCACTCCCCCGTCGCGGTCGGGACCGGGGCCGGGCGCAGGTGCAGCATGCGCGCGCCCTTCGACAG
>JAUIMK010000192.1 GCA_030432735.1 bacterium | reverse complement strand
TGACGCGGAGTCGACGAGTCGGACGACGCCTTCGATCTCGCCTATCCTCGGAGGCCGCCGCGCGACCCCACCGGCCTACCGAGGATTCCACGTGATCACTCTCCCCTCCTCCGCAGTTTCCTCCGTGTCTCCCTGCCACCCGACCCGCCGGCGCTCCGCCGTCTCGCGACGGCTCCTGTCCGGATGGATCCCGCTGGCGACCGTCCTGCTGATCGTGCCGGCGGCGTCCGCCGACGACCACGAGGACGACGGCCCTCGCAACTACTTCGAGTTCCAGTCGGGCGTCAGCCACGTCCCGAACCAGACCCTCGACGGAAACACGGGACAGGGAAGCGTCCAGCCCGACGAAACCGGCTTCATCGTCGGCGGCGCCTTCGGTCGACACTTCACGGACATGCTCCGCGGCGAGCTCGCGATCACGTACCGGCAAGGCGACCTCGACCAGGCGGGCTTCACCAGTGGAACGCAGGCCGACGGGAAGACCTCGCTCCTCGCCGTCATGCTGAACGTCTACGCGGATTTCCCCCTCGGTCCGGTCACGCCCTGGGTCGGCTTCGGAATCGGCGGTGGGTCGTACAAGATCGACGTCTACCAGCAGACGGCGGGGGCCTTCGACGTCGACGACGAAGACGCGGTCTTCGTGTACAACGCGATGGTCGGCGCAGCGGTGCCCGTGACGGAGGTCGTGACCTTCAACGTGGGCTACCGCTACATCGCCATCGGCGGTGATCAGGACACGGGCGCGCTCGTCGGGGGAACGCCCTCCCAGCTCGACAGCGAGTTCGACGCCCACGAGGCGATGCTCGGCGTTCGCTTCGCCTTCTGATCGCCAGGGGCGCGCTCTCCCCTAGGCACCGAGCCCGCGAGCGAACTCGAGCGCCCGGTCCGCGATCGGGACGGCGGACGCACCGAGCGACCGCGCCTGATCGCTCGCCGCGGTCCCGGCCTTCGCCCTGCCCGCGATCCCGAACATGATCCCGGCCGTCCGGAACAGGTGGAAGGCCAGGTAGAAGGCGAGGTCGGGAATCCCGTCCCGCCCGGTCCGCGCGCAATAGCCCGCGACGTACTCGGATTGCGTCGGGAGCCCGGCGGCTCGAAGGGCCGTGTCGTCCAGCTCGCGGAACGGACTGGTCGGGAGGAGACGCCCCGAGAGGTGATAGGTCACGTCGGCGAAGGGGTGTCCGAGGGTAGAGAGCTCCCAGTCCAGAATCGCGGCGATCCGCGGCTCCGTCGGGTGGATCATCAGGTTGTTCAGCCCGAAGTCACCGTGCACGATCGTGGTCGTCTCGTCCGCAGGGACGTTCTCGGGAAGCCACTCCATCAGGCGTTCCATCGAGGCACATCGGTCTTCCGGCGCCTCGTGGGAGCTCGCGTACTGCTTGCCCCAGACGTGGATCTGACGCGCGAAGTAGTTCCCGCGCTTGCCGTAGTCGCCGAGGCCGAGGGCTTCGAAGTCGACCGAGTGGAGCGCGGCCAGCGCGTCGAGCTGGGATTCGTAGAGCGAGCGGCGCTCCTCCGGTGTCCAGTCGGGCAGCGTCTGGTCCACCAGGATCCGCCCCTCGACCCGGTCCATCACGTAGAACTCGGTCCCGATCACCGACGCGTCGTCGCAGTAGAAACGCACCCGCGGAACCGGCACGTCCGTCTCGGCGAGGGCCGAGAGGATCCGGAACTCGCGATCGGTCGCGTGGGCGGAGGAGACGAGCTTTCCGGGCGGCTTGCGCCGGAGGACCCAGGATCGCGTCCCGTCCGAGAGCAGATAGGTCGGGTTGGATTGCCCGCCGACGAACTGACGGACCTGGAGGGCTCCGTCGAATTCGTCGAGCTCGCTACGCAGACAGGCTTCGAGCCTGGCTTCGTCGAGGGCGTGCCGGGGATCGACCTCCTCGATCCCCGTACGCAGCGTGGTCGCCCCTGCCGCCACGACCGCTAGACCAGCCAGTCGGGATGGCGATCCTCGACCATCCGGCGGAGCCCATCCTTCCAATCGATCCGACAGGGACCGACGAGCTCCTGCATCTTCGTGTTGTCCGTCTTCACCGACTCGAGGGTTTCTTCGGTGTAGTCGAATTTCGGCTCGACTCCGATCAGCTCTCCGAGATAGGCGCACCAGGTCTCGATCGCGACGTGCTCCTGGCCGCTCCAGTTGACGATCCGCGCGGGAACCGTCGCCGCCTCCACGAGCCCGCCGACCGTCCGGTTGATGTCGTCCTGGTGGATCAGGGTGTACTCGGATGGCTTGTTCGTGTGGACCGGGACGGGCGTGCCGTTCTTGATCATCAGCAGGTGGTAGTAGGGCCAGCCCCCGTTCGACCCGTAGGGCGTGTTGAGCCGCGTGATGATCGTCGGGAGATCGAACTCCTTGGCGGCGAAGCGCGCGACGACCTCGGCCCCGATCTTGGAGATGCTGTAGGTCGGCGCCATCACGCGGTGGTTGTCGCCCAAAGGGCTCTCCTCCGTGAAGGGATTGTGATCGTCGGCCTCGTAGACTCCGGTCGTCGAGCAGGCGAGAAAGCCCTTCGCCCGGCGGCAATGACTCATGAGACGCCCCACCCCCTCACCGTTCGCCGTGAGGTCGGTCTCGAAGTCCGGCGTCCGCGAGCACGCGAAGTGGAGGACGTAGTCGAAGTCCTCGGGGAGCTCGGAGAAGTCGCCGGTTCCGAGGTCGCTCTTCACGCAGGTGATGCCCGCCGCTTCGAAGGCCTCCTTCTTCGAGGCGTCGCTGAAGCGGGAGGTCGCCCAGACCTCGTTGTCCTCCGCGAGGTAATGGGCCAGGGGGCCGGCGACCTGCCCGGTCGGGCCGGTGACGAGAATCTTCTTGTCCTTCATGGGATCTCCTTCTCGCGCGCCATGCGTTCTGGCGCGCCGTGTCTTTCGTCCGCGCCAGTGTGATGACGCGCCATGTCTTGCGTTCGCGCCAGCACGACGGCGCGCCGCATCTCGCGTCTGCGGCTAGGCCGGCGCCGGCTGACTACCGCGAATCAGCTTGCCACCCAGCACGCCCGTCGGCTCGCCCCCCTCGAAGGCGACCTTGCCGGAGACGAGGGTCTTCTCGTAGCCCGTGGCCCGCTGCACCAGGCGTCGTCCGTCGGCGGGCAGATCGTAGACGACCGTCGGCGGGTGGAGCGTGAGTCCGTCGAAGTCGATCACGTTCACGTCCGCTTTGTAGCCCGGCGCGAGCACGCCGCGATCGTAGAGCCCGACCAGCTCGGCCGTCTCCTTCGTCTGCATGCGCACGAGACGCTCGAGCGGGAGCTTCTTGCCGCGGGTCCGATCGCGCCCCCAGTGCTGGATCAGCGTCGTCGGAAAGCTCGCGTCGCAGAGCACGCCGCAGTGGGCGCCGCCGTCCGAGAGTCCGAAGACCGTGTGCGGGTGCTCGAGCATCTCCTGGACGTAGTCGAGGTTGCCGGGCAGGTAGTTGAAGAGCGGGTGGTAGAGGAGCGCCTCTCCCCCCTTCTCGAGCATGAGGTCGTAGGCGACCTCCTTCGGTGAACGCCCCTCGCGCTTCGCGATCCCCGCGACCGAGTCCTCCGGCGCGGGCTCGTAGTCGACCGGATCGCTCATCGGGAAGAGCTTGTGGAAGCTCGAGACGATCTCGCCGATCAAGGCGTTCGGCGCCTCGGCGCCGTCGACCTCCGAGAGGATCGCTTCGCGGAGCTCCGGCTTGCGCAGATTCTCGACGCGCTCTTCGAGCGGGAAGGCCTCGAACTTCTCGAGGTCGAAGACCGCGTCGCGGAACGACGGGCAGAACGAGAACGGGTTGAGCGTCGCCGTCAGTCCGAGCAGGACGCCGGTCGCCCGCGGCGGAACCTGGCCACGCATCTCGAGCCCGTCGGCCTGGGCCTTCGACACCGCGTCGAGGAGCTGATGCCACCAGTCGGGCCGCGCGTCCTGCTGCTCGACGGTGATCGAGCAGGGGCGCCCCGACGCCTCGGCCATCTTGCGGAACATCGAGAACTCCTCCTCGAAGTCGTAGAAGTCCGAGATGCCCTGGAGGACGCCCTTCCCGGCCTCACCGAGCGCCGTCGCGATCCCCGTCAGCTCGTCGACGTGCGCGGTGATGGACGGCGTGGTCTCGCCTTCCACGTCGCGATGCTTCTCGGTTCGCGAGGTCGAGAAGCCGAGGGCGCCCGCCTCGATCGCCTCGCGAACGACCCGCTTCATCTCCGCGATCTCTTCGGGGGTCGCGACCTCCCGGGCCGGCCCCCGATCCCCCATCACGAAGGCGCGCACCGCGCCGTGGGGCACCTGGGTCCCGACGTCGATCGCGAGCGGCGTCTGCTCGAGCGCGTCGAGATATTCCGGAAACGTCTCCCAGCTCCACCGGATCCCAGCGTGCAGCGCCGTGCCGGGGATGTCCTCGACGCCTTCCATCAGACCGATCAGCCAGTCGCGCTGCTCGGTGCGGCAGGGCGCGAATCCCACGCCGCAGTTGCCGGTCACGATCGTCGTCACGCCGTGATAGGTGGAGGGCGAGACGAAGGGGTCCCAGGTGATCTGACCGTCGTAGTGCGTGTGCGCGTCGACGAAGCCGGGGGTCACGATCCGACCCGTCGCGTCGATCGTCTCGGTGTCCGGACCGACGAGAGCCTCGTCGATCCGTCCCACCGCAGCGATCCGCTCGCCCTCGATCGCCAGGTCTCCGTCGAAGGCCGGCGCCCCCGTCCCGTCGTAGATCTTCCCGTTCCGAATCACGAGGTCGTACATCGCGCATCACTCCTGGAAATCCGCCCGCCGCGGCGCCCGCAGTCTACCACCGGAGCTGCCGGCCGCTGCGCGACCGGAGGGAGGCCGTCGGGGCCGGACCTGCGGGGCTGCGGCTGGTCTCCGGGGCCTCGGACCCAGGGGCCGAGCGGCGCCGTCGCCCGATCCGTCGCGGAGAGACGCGTTCAGTCGGGCCGCAGCACCACGAGCGGGAGCTCTCGCGGCGCACACATGCGCTGGTACTGCCCGGTCGAGGGACTCATCGCATCGAGCTTCGCGAAGAGCACCTCGCGCTCCGCCCCCTGCGCGACGTGGGCAGAGACCTTCTTCGTCCGACCGCGCACGCGGATCTTCGCCTCCGGGTTCGCGCGGACGTTGTGGCACCAGTGGGGATCCGTCGGCCCACCGCCGTTGCTTCCGCGGACGACGTAGCTGCCGTCGACCTCGAAATAGGGCAGACCGCAGCGCCGCTGTCTGCCCGTCCGCGCGCCCTTCGTGTAGAGCAGGAGCGTCGGGCTGTAGGCGACGCCGTTCGCGATCGCGTACTGCTTCGTCATCAGGGAGTAGCCGGTCAACCAGAGGACGAAGGTGTCGATCGCGAGTCCCCACTTGCCGCGCAGCAGGATCAGGTGGCGGTTGCCTCCGGAGGAGAACGCCTCCTTCTCGGCGGTCGTCTGCGGCCGCTCGTGCGTGGTGCTGCCTCGCTCCGGCAGGTTCCTCGAAGTCATGACGCCCCCCGCGGTGCGCGACGGAATCGGCGTCCCGACGCGCTCGCGTGTCAGGTTAGACACGGCGTTCGAGGCTGTCGATTCCGGCGACGCGTGCCGGCCCGCGATCCGAGAGCGCCGATCGCGAGGTCTGCGTCAGGTTCGATCGCCCTCGACGGACCGCGCACGCACCGCGAGCACCGCGCTCCACCCAGCGAGCAGAAGCAGCCCCACCGCCTCCCGCGGCTCTTCGTGACTCCGCTCCCGCATCTCGAACGACGTGAACGCCTCCTCGGGCGCGCCGGGAATCGTCGCCGCGAGCGTCGCGAACCAGACGCCGAAGGCGAGCGCCGCGATCGCGTTCGCCGCGAAGGCCCGCCCCCCCGAGCCCGCATGGAAGGAGAGTCCGGCGCCCACGAGATAGGCGACGACCCAGGCCAGCGGGTCGGGATCGTTCCACTGCACCCCGGCCCCGATCAGGAAGAGCCCTCCGAAGAAGAAGCACAGGATCCGCATCATTCCGAGCCTCCTTCAGGCGGCGATGCCCGACGCGAGCGCGACGAGAACCGCGCTCGCCAGACCGCTCCCCAAGACGACGGGCCCGAGATAGCGCCAGCGGACGCGGACCGCCCCCTCCCCGGCCCGCCGGGCGGCGAGCTCGTCGAGGAACGCCAGGCCGGCCCACGCCCCCGCGACGACGGCGAGGCTCGGCCAGCGCGGAGCGAGCGCGACCGCCAGAAGAACGGCGCCGCCGGCGAGGCCCAGGCGACCCCCGCGACCGACACCCGGTCCGAGCAGCGCCGACTCCGGGCGACGGAAGACCTCCGCGATCGCGAGCTTCAGGACCCAGAGCGCCGGCACCGCCACCAGACTCGCGAGGAGCGCCTCGTTTCCCGCCTCGAAGACGGCGGTCCCTTCACGTCGCAGGACCGCCGCCGCCACGACCACCGCCGGCCCGAGCGCGATCCCGACCAGCCGCGCGTACTCCTGCCCGCGCGCGAGCCCGTCGTTCTTCCAGCTGAATCGCCCCGTCACCGCGTCGGCGGGCCACACCGCGCCGTTCGGAAAGAGGCGGGGAATCGCCGCCACATAACGCGGGTACTCGTCGGGGAAGAGCTCGCCCAGCTTCTGCTCCTCGCCTTCGATCGTGTCGCGATAGGCGAGGAACCAGAGAACGGCGAAGACGACGGCGATCCACGCGACGCCGACCACGAGACAGAGGCCGGCGTCGATCAGGGCATTCGCGAGGTAGAAGGGATTGCGGACGTAGCGATAGGGGCCGGCGGTGATGAGCCGCCTGTTCTGCTCGAGGCAGCCCTTCGACCAGAGATGCAGCGCCCCGCCGAGGAGGATCGGGACCGCGCCCGCGACGAGCCCCGCGACCGACGGCGCGCCGAGCACGCAGCCCACCGCGAGGAGGCCTTTGCGCAGGTTCCGGCGGCCGATTCGCATGGATCCCTCCGCTTCGAGCCAGAGAGCGTCTCTCCCGACACGGCCCCCTACTTGGGAGGCATGCGGATGCCGCCGTCGACGCGGATCGTCTCTCCGTTCATGTAGTCGTTCTGGAAGAGCTCGATCACCATCGAGGCGAGCTCCGCGCCGACGCCGAGGCGCTTCGGGAAGAGCACGCTCTGTCCGAGGTGGGCCTTGAACTTCTCCGAGCCCTCGCCCTCGCCGTAGATCGGGGTGTCGATCAGCCCGGGCGCGATGCAGTTCACGCGGATCCCGACGGCCGCGAGGTCGCGCGCGATCGGGAGCGTCATGCCGACGACGCCGCCCTTCGAGGCGGAGTAGGCGCACTGTCCGATCTGACCGTCGAAGGCGGCGACGGAGGCCAGGTTCACGATCGCACCGCGCTGGCCATCGTCGTCGACGGGGTCCTGCTTGGACATCGCCGCCGCCGCGAGGCGCGTCACGTTGAAGGTGCCGATCAGGTTCACCTTCACGACGAACGCGAAGTTGTCGAGGTTGAAGGGGTTGCCCTCGCGGTCGACCGTGCGGCCGGCGCTGCCGAGACCGGCGGAGTTCAGGACCGTGCGGAGCGGGCCGAGCTCGAGGGCCGCGTCGACGGCGGCCTGGGCCTGTCCTTCGTCGGACACGTCGGTCTTCACGAAGACGCCGCCGAGTTCGTCCGCCGCGGCCTTGCCCTTCTCTTCGTTGAGGTCGGCGATGACGACGCGGCCGCCGAGGGCGGCGACCTGCCTGGCGGTGGCGAGGCCGATCCCGGAGGCACCGCCGGTGATGATCGAGGACGTGGCGTTCAGATCCATGGCGCGCGAGAGCTCCTGATTCGCCGCGTCGACGCGCGCGCGGCGGATGGGGGTTGTGGGGGTGGGTGAGGAAAAGGGTTGGGAAGGGAGGCCGGCAATGGGCCTCGCCCTGAAGCGGGCGGAAGATAGGCGTTCGTTTCCGCCTTGTGTACCGGCGCGCGGAGAACTCCGAGGCCATGACGACGCCGGCACGCCGTCCACCCACCCCGAAAAGAGAAACGCCCCGGCCGCATGGGCCGGGGCGTTCGGGACGATCCGGAGGCCGGGGATCCGGCCTCGAGAAGTCGCTTCGATCAGCCGTTCAGCGCGATCAACGGGGCGATGAGGAGCGACACGACGCTCATCACCTTGATCAGGATCGCGACGCCGGGACCGGAGGTGTCCTTGAAGGGATCGCCGACGGTGTCGCCGATGACCGCCGCCTTGTGGGCGTCGGAACCCTTCGGATGGCCCGGCAGGCCGCCGGCTTCGATGAACTTCTTCGCGTTGTCCCAGGCGCCGCCCGCGTTCGCCATGAAGAGCGAGAGCGAGGCGCCGACGGCGACCGCACCGGCGAGCATGCCGGCGAGGGCCTTCGGGCCGAGGACGAAGCCGATGACGACGGGCGCAAGGATCGCGACGGAGCCCGGCAGCACCATCTGGCGAAGTGCGGCCTTCGTCGCGATGTCGACGATCGCCGTGCCGTCGGGATCGGCCTTGCCTTCCCGGAGACCGGGGATCTCGTTGAACTGCCGGATGATCTCGTCGATGATCGACTGCGCGGCGGCGCCGACCGCCGTCATCGTCGACGCGCCGACCGCGTAGGGCAGACACGCGCCGAGCAGCAGACCGATCAGGATCCGCGCCTCGTCGAGCTTGAGGACCATGGCCTCCATGCCCGAATTGACGCGCACGTGGTTCACCTCGAGGATGAACGCGCTGAAGAGCGAGAGCACGGTCAGCGTCGCGGAGCCGATGGCGAAGCCCTTGCCGATCGCCGCCGTCGTGTTGCCGACCGAGTCGAGCTCGTCCGTGATGTCGCGGACTTCGCTGCCGAGCTCGCTCATCTCCGAGATGCCACCCGCGTTGTCCGAGATCGGACCGTACGCGTCGACCGTCATCACGATCGCCGTGCCGGCGAGCATGCCGACCGCGCCCATCGCGATGCCGTAGAGCTCCATGCCCCCAGGCATCACCCAGGCGGCGAGGAAGCCGACGACGGCGACGATGAAGAGCGAGACGACCGTCGACTCCATGCCGACCGCGAGGCCGGAGATCACGCCCGTCCCCGCGCCGGTCTTCGACGACTCGGCGACGCGCTCGACCGGGCCCCACGCGGTGTAGTACTCGGTGATCAGGCCGATGATCGCGCCGCCGATCGCACCCGCGGTGATCGCCCAGGTCACGGCCTGGGAGACGTTCAGCATCGGCATGATGACGAAGGAGACGACCGAGATGATCAGCGAGGGCACGACCAGCGCCGCCCGCAGGACCATCGCCGGGGAGTTCTGACGGAGCGCCCGGGCGATGAAGATGCAGACGATCGACACGGCGAGCCCCACGCCGGAGAGGAAGACCGGCAGCGTGACGGCCAGCGCGCGGGTCTCGACGTCGGACATCGAGGCGTCCGTGAAG
>JAUIMK010000191.1 GCA_030432735.1 bacterium | reverse complement strand
AGGTCCCGTAGCGGCCCGCCGGGATCTTCTCGAGCGCCGGCTTCTCGACCGAGTCCTCGAGCGTGCCTGGCGAGACCGCGTTCACCGTCACGCCGTGCTCCGCCTCGAGGACGGCCATCGTCTTGGTCAGGGTGAAGGTCCCGCGCTTGCCGATCTTGTAGGCGGTCGCGAAGGGCACGGGGTCGGTCGCGTCCGCGTCGGCATCGAGGATGTTGATGATCCGGCCGCGCCCGCTCGCCCGGAGCGCGGGCAGCGCCGCCTGACTGGCATGGAGCGTCGCGAGCAGCGTCCCGTCGAGGCACGCCTTCCAGTCCTCGGGCGTGAGCGCATCGAGTCGCTTCCACACGATCGTTCCGACGTTGTTCACCAGGACGTCGAGTCCGCCGGCTCGCTCGACGGCGCTCCAGACCCCCGCGTCGACGGCGGCCGGGTCGGCCAGGTCGAAGGACACGGCGTGACCGCGCCGGCCGAGCGCCTCGATCTCCCGGACGACCGACTCGGCTTCGTCGCGGCTCTGGTGGTAGTGGACGATCACATCGGCGCCGGCCTCCGCGAAGGCGAGGGCGAGAGCGCGACCGGTCCGTTTCGCGGCGCCGGTCACGAGGGCGACGCGTCCTTCGAGATCGGGGCGGGACGAGGTCGGCGTCGTCATGTCGTGGTCTCCCGCGCTCCGCTGCCGTGCAGCCGCCAGATCATCTCCGGCGTGTGGGTCCTTATGTAGTCGGCGCGGGCGTGCAGGCAGGCGGAGGCGGTCATGATCCGCGCGAGACGTTCGGGCTTGCGCGCGGCGTAGAGGAGGATCGGGCATCCGAGCGGCCGGAGCGCGTCGAGGTGCCAGATGATCCCGAGCTGCTGGTGGATCTTCTGGTGGTCATCGGTCGACGGGTGGATGATCCCGAGGTTGGGATCGACGACGAGGTCGTCGATCCCGGCGGCGCGGGCGGCCTCGACCTTCGGCCCCAGGTGGTCGAGCACCGCCTGCAGCCCGACCGTCGCCGGCGCCGCGTCGCGCATCGCATAGGCGTTCGCGTAGGGCATGAACGTGACGAAGAGGGTGGCGCCCCGGGCGGCGACCGCGTCGAGCATCTCCGCGGGGAGCTCGCCGCCGGTGTAGTTGACGCCGTCGGCGCCGTGCTCGAGGGCGAAGCGAGCGGTCGCCGGGCTCCAGGTGTCGACGGAGACCCGGTAGTGGAAGCGATCGGAGCCCGGAGCCTTCAGCAGGGCGAGGGCGGGGGTGAGGCGCGCCTGCTCCGTGTCGTCCCCGATCATCGGGGCATCGGGCGTGATCGAGCGCCCGCCGAGGTCGATCCAGTCGGCCCCGGTCCGGGCGAGATTCGAGGCGCGGAGGGCGACCGCCTCGTCTCCCTGCGCGATCGACTCCGTGACCATCGACTCGGGGGACAGGTTCAGGACGCCCAGGATCCGGGGCACGTAGGGTTCGGCTTCGGGAGGCATGGGCGAGAGCTTCCGGTCCGTCGTGCGCGCGGTCAAGTCGCCGCCGCGTGCTCCGTCCGGCAGGCCGCCTGTGTCATACTCGCGGCATGCCGACCGAACGCTGGGCCATCCACATGCACAAGGAGTATTTCAAGTTCTCCTGTGCGCACTTCCTGATCTTTCCCGACGGCTCGAAGGAGCGGCTTCACGGGCACAACTACCACGTGGATGCCGAGATCGAGGGACAGCTCACCGACAAGGGGATCGTGATCGACTTCATCCTCGTGAAGCCGGTGATCCGCGAGCTCTGCGACAGCCTCGACGAGCACTGGCTGCTGCCCGGAGAGCATCCGGAGCTCGAGATCACCCCGCGCGACGATGGCCATACGGAAGTCGTCTATCGGGATTGCCGCTATCTCGCACCGAGCGAGGAAGTGATCGTCCTCCCGATCAACAACACGTCGGCGGAGAACCTGTCGACCTGGATCGGCCGCGAGCTCGTCCGGCGGATCGGAGAGCGCTTCGGCAAGACCCAGATCCAGCGTCTCAAGCTCTCGGTCTCGGAGACGTCTGGACAGTGGGGCGTCTACTATTTCGCCGACGACCCGTCGGCCGACGACGCGGCGTAGCCCGTCCGACCGAGGAAGATCCGCATTCCGTGATCGCGCGCCGCCACGCCTCGCTCTGCCTCGTCCTCATCCTGGCCGTCGTCGCTTCTCCGGCGATCGCCGAGGACGATCCCGCCGCCCCGCCGTCGGACGTCGTGGACGACTACGTCCTCTTCCCGGCGGACGAGTTCTTCGACCCGCTGGTCGCCGACCTCCGCTGGCCCCGGTTCTCGGCCTCGCACCAGTGGCGCCTGGGGACCGACGACTTCGACCGGGTCGCGCAGGTGAGCTTCGGAGAGAGCTTCGCGTTCGTGCAGAGCCCCGAGTACGACTGGGGGCGCTGGGAGTTCGGGCTCCACGCGATGCTCGATGCGATCTTCGACATGACGGCGCAGTCCTTCGACCTCGGCAACGAAGACTACTTCGTCGGCTTCACGTTCACGCATCGCGGCGAACACCTGACGACGATGGCGCGGATCTCGCACACGAGCTCCCATCTCGGGGACGAGTGGCTGATCGAGAACGGCCTCGTCCGCCAGAGCGTCTCCTACGAGGTGATCGACGTCCTCGTCTCCTGGGACGCGAACGAGTGGCTGCGCCTCTACGGCGGCGGCGGCGTCTATCTGAACGCGACGCCCGACTACGACCCGGTCCTGAGTCAATGGGGCTTCGAGATCACGAGCCCGGTCTCCTTCGCGAAGGACCTGCTCACCCCGATCTTCGCGACGGACATGCAGCTCCGGCAGGAGAACGACTGGATCCCGGAGGTCGCCGTCCTCGCCGGACTTCGGCTCGCGAAGCAGCCGCGCGATCCGCGGCACATGGAGTTCTTCGCCCGCTTCTACCACGGACAGTCTCCCGACGGTCAGTTCTTCACCCAGACCGTCGACCTGGTGGGGCTGGGCTTCCGGCTGGGGTTCTGATGCACGCGTTCCGGTCAGGGGGCCCGACCCTCGCCGTCCTCCTCGGCTGCCTGCTCGCGTCGCTGCCCGCCTCCGCGAAGAGCGGTCTCGAGCTCTACGGGGACATCGCGCAGGTCGCGATCCCCGGTCTCGCGGGCGTCGCGTCCCTGGCGACGAAGGACTACGACGGGACGCTCCAGCTCGTCGTCGGAACCGGGCTCACCCTCGGCGTCGTGCAGGGCGTGAAGTACGCGGCGGACACGGAGCGCCCCGACGGTGGCGCTCGCTCGTTTCCGTCCGGCCATACCGCCGCCGCTTTCGCCGGCGCCTCCTACGTCCACTACCGGTACGGGTGGAAGTGGGGGCTGCCGACCTACGCCGCGGCGGCGGTCGTCGGCTACAGCCGCGTCGAAGCGGATCGTCACTACTGGTACGACGTCGTCGCCGGTGCCGCGATGGCCAACCTGATCGCCTACGTGGTCACGGATCGCTTCGACGAAGACGTCGTCATCGTCCCGGTGCTCGATCTCGGGAAGCACGACTTCGGGCTGCTCGCGCGGTTCCGATTCTAGGCGCGACCGAGCCTGCGGCCCTTCCGGAAGGGAGGCGTTCGCAGCGCCCGTGGCCGCAATCGACGCCGGCCGAGGCGCAGCGCCCGTGGCCGCGACTAACGCCGGCCGAGCAGCAGCGTCGCGTACACGCGTCCGATCTGCCCCTCGGCATCGTGGATAGAGGCGCTGCTCTGACCGATTCCGTCCGGCGCGCGGGTGGTGACGCCGCGCAGGCCGATCCAGTCGGAGCGAGGCGCCCGCAGCACGTGGGTGGAAAGGTCCGGATTGATCGCGGAGTACTTCGTGTAGTCCATGACGTTGCCCGTCCCGCTCGCGAAGTCGGCCACCGCCGCGAGCCGGACGACCGGGCTCGTCTCTTCCCCGGCGACCACGCGGCACCGCAGGCGCGCCCAGGTCATGGAAGGCTCGCCGCAGACCGCCGCGCGTCCGGGAACGAGGTCGCAGGCCTGCACGAAGGGCGGGATCTGAGCCAGTCCGCTCCGCATCTCGAACTCGGGCACGGTCGTCGGCGGAGCACCCACGTCCGGCTCGTCGGCGAGCTTCGCCTCGAGCTCGGCGAGGTCGTCGGTCGTGCGGACGCGGAGCGCCGTCGCGCGGGTGACGGGGGTGTCGCCGTCGTAGATCGTCGTCTCGAGTCCCTGGATGCGGCGCCCGCCGCGGCTCAGCCGCGTCTCCACCCGAAGCGGCGTGAGCGGCACGCCGCGGAACATGTCGACGGAGAAGCGCGCGATCCGCATCGGGACGGGGCTCGGCATGCGGTCGATCGCGTAGGCCACGAGGGCCGAGACCGCGCCGCCGTGCTGATGGTCGGGATTCCAGGGGCCACCGGCCCAGGGCGTGCACGTGATCTCGAGGGTCTCGCCGTCGTCGTGGGTCTCGGTCCGTGTGCGTTCGAAGAGGGCGTCGTCGATTCCGGCTTTCTGCATGGCGGCCAGACGGTAGGGCGTTCGGCGGCGGCATGGGACGCCCTTCGACGCATTCCGGGTCTCCCCTCGCGGCGCGCGTGGGCCGGTCATGCGCAGGTCTCGATGGGTTAGACTGACGCGGTCCCACGCGCCCCGCGCGAAGCCGGAGTCCCTTCTTGAGCCCCGAACCGCATGGCATCGTGCGCGCGCTGCTTCGCCTCCAGGAAGAGGTCGGCTGGCTGCCGCCGGACCGCCTCGAAGCGCTGGCGGCCGAGCTCGGGGTTCCGCTCCACCGGATCGAGAGCGTCTCGACCTTCTATACCCACTTCCGGCGGGAGCCGCCGACCGGTCCGGTCGTGGAGGTCTGCCGCGATCTCTCCTGTCGACTCGCGGGGGGCGAGAGCGCTTGCGAGCGGCTCCGCGCGCTCGCGCAGGCCCGCGGATCGGGCGGTGAGGGGGCTCCCCCGTTCGAGGTGCACGCAGTGTCGTGTCTCGGCCGCTGCGACGCGGCCCCCGCGGCGGCGCTCGGAGACCACGTGCTCGACGCGCGGGACGAAGACGCGGTGCTCGCGGCGGTCGGGGCGAACGAGACCGGGGCGCGCCCGCGACCCGCGCGGCGATGGCCCGCGGCGGATCCCTACGACGACGGCACGCTCGCGCCCTTCTCCGTCTTGCGGGGCGTGATCGAAGCCGGCTCGAAGACCGAACCCATCGAACGACTCGAGGCCGCGGGACTGCGCGGCATGGGCGGCGCGGGCTTCCCGACCGGGCGCAAGTGGTCGCTCGTCGCGGCGGAATCCGCGGCGTCGAAGGTCGTCGTCTGCAACGCGGACGAGAGCGAGCCGGGCACCTTCAAGGACCGCGAGCTCCTGCACGACGTGCCGCACCTCGTCCTCGAGGGCATGGCCCTGGCCGGCCACTGCGTCGGCGCGTCCCGGGGGCTCGTCTTCATCCGCCACGAGTACGGTGCCGAGCGGCTGCGGCTCGAGGCCGCCCTCGAGGCGGCGCGTGCCGCCGGGGGACTCGGCCGCGATCTCTTCGGCTCGGACTTCTCCTTCGACGTCGAAATCTTCGTCTCGCCCGGGGGCTACGTGCTCGGCGAGGAGACCGCGCTCCTCGAGTGCATGGAGGATCGCCGGGGCGAGCCGCGCAACAAGCCGCCCTTCCCGGGCAATGCCGGTCTCGACGGTCTTCCGACGCTGATCAACAACGTCGAGACCCTCGTCCACGCGGTCTCGATCGTCCACCACGGCGTCGACTGGTGGCGCGGTCTCGGCGTCGACGGGTTCGCCGGACACAAGTTCCTGTCCGTGAGCGGCGACGTCGCGGCGCCGGGGGTCTCGCTCTTTCCGGTCGGGACCGCGCTCGCGGACGTGCTCGAAGCCCATGGTGGCATGAAGCCGGGAGAGAGCCTGCAGGCGGTCGCGCCCGGCGGCGCGTCGAGCAACTTCCTCGGGCCGGAGGCCCTCGAGCTTCCCCTCGACTTCGATGCGTTGGCCGCGGCGGGCACGATGCTCGGCTCGGGGGCCGCGGTCTTCGTCGGAGGGTCCCGGGATCTCCTGGACGTCGGTCGTTCGATCACGCGCTTCTTCCGGAACGAGTCGTGCGGGAAGTGCGTGCCCTGTCGCGTCGGATCCGAGAAGGCGGTGGCCCTGCTGTCGCAGGGGGCGGGGCTCTCCGAAGAACACCAGGCGACCGTGCGTTCGCTTCACGAGACGATGCAGCAGACGAGCATCTGTGGGCTCGGGCAGGTGGCCCTCGGTCCGCTGCTCTCCATCCTCGATCGGTTTCCCGAGGTCGCCGGCGCGACCGGCGGCGACTGAGTCGGGGAGGGCGTCGTGTCCGGAGGCGGGGGAACGCGAGCGGGCATCGTGCTCTGCGGGGGACGCTCGTCGCGCATGGGCCGCGCGAAGGCATGGCTGCCCTGGTTCGGCGGTCGGACCCTGGTCGAGCACGTCGTCGACCGGCTGCGCCCCGCCGTCGACGAGGTCGTCGTCGTGACGTCGGCGGAGCTCGACCTGCCGCCCCTCGACGCGCGGATCGTCCGGGATCGCGAGCCCGAGCGCGGGCCGCTCGCGGGACTGCGGGACGGGCTCCGGGCGGCGGCGTCGGAGCTCGCGTTCGTGACCGCCACCGATGCACCCTTCCTCACCCCCGAGTACGTCCGCGCCCTGCTCGACCGCGGCACGGCCTGCGCGCCCCTCGCCGACGGCCACGTCCAGGTCCTGTCGGCGGTCTATCCGCGCACCGCGTGCGCGCTCGCCGAGCGTCTCCTCGCCGAGGACCGCGCGCGCCCGCTCGCCCTGCTCGAGGCGCTCGACTACGTCGCGCTCGAGGGCGCGGCGCTCGACGTGTCGGCCACGCCGCCCTGGCTCGGGTTCAACACGCCCGAGGCCTACCTGGCCGCCGCCCGCGCCGAGGATCCGGAGGCGCGCTGCGAGGTCGAGCTCCTCGGTCGCGCGGCCCTCGCCGGGAAGCCCTCGATCGTCGACTGTCCGATCGGCTCCCTCGCGGAGGTCCTCGACCACGTCTCACGCACGCACGCGCTCGCGCTGGCGGAGAAGGGACGCGTCGCGCGTAACCACCTCGTTTCCCTCGGTGGTCGCGACCTCGTTCGCGACCTCGCGCTCCCGGTCGGCCCCGGCGAGCGGATCAGCGTGCTCGACGCGCAGGCCGGCGGGTAGGGCATGTCCGGCTTCCACGGTCGTTACCTCCGCATCGACCTCACCCGCGGCGAGTCGGCGCCCCGAGCCCTCCCGGAGGCGGTCTCCCGTCGCGTGCTCGGCGGCGTCGGCCTCGGCACCTGGCTGCTCCTGCACGAGTCGCGCGCGGGCTTCGATCCGCTCTCGCCGGAGGCGCCCCTCGTCTTCGCGTTCTCGCCCCTCGTCGGGACGGGGCTCACCACGAGCGCGAAGTTCGCGGTCGTCGCGAAGTCGCCGCTCACGGGCTTCGTCTGCGATGCCCTCGCGAGCAGCCATTTCGCGATCGCCGGAAAGCGCATGGGCTTCGACGCGATCGTCGTCGTCGGGGCGTGTGCCGAGCCCTCGGAGTGGGTCGCGGGGGCGCTGCGACCGACCCTTTCCTGGGGACGCTCGGCGGCGGAGACCTCTTCGGCGCTCGAGAGCGAGGGGCGCGTCGCGGCGATCGGCGTCGCCGGTGAGCACCTCGTTCGTTATGCGACGATCTCCGCGGACGGACGTCACGCGGGACGCGGCGGGCTCGGCGCCGTGATGGGGGCGAAGCGGCTGAAGGCGCTGGTCGTCGACGGGGACGTCCCGACGCCGGTCGCGCACCCTCGAGCGCTCGAAGCGCGCGCCGAGCGCCTTCGCCGTCGCGCCGCCGGTCCCGCCACCGCGAAGTACCGCGAGCTCGGGACCGTCGGCAACCTCCTCGCCTTCGATCGCGTAGGCGCCCTGCCGACGCGCAACTTCCAGGCGAGTCATTTCGACGGGGCGGAGCGGCTCGCCGCGGAGCGCTGGCGGGAGGAGCGGTCGCACCGCCGCGCCGGCTGCGCCCACTGCACGATCGGCTGCGAGCAACGCTATGCGACGACGCGCGAGGGCACGGATTTCGTGCGGATCGAGTACGAGAGCCAGTTCGCCCTCGGCCCGCTGGTCGGCATCGACGACCCGGACGCGGTGCTCGCCGCGTCGGCGCGCTGCGACGCGCTCGGGCTCGATACGATCTCCGTGGGCGGCACCCTGGCCTTCGCCATGGAGTGCGGCGAACGGGGCTGGCTCGCGGGCGGGCCGCGCTTCGGCGACGACGTCACGCCGTGGCTCGATCGGATCGCTTCGCGCGAGGGGCTCGGTGACCGGCTGGCGGAGGGATCGCGGCGACTCGCCCGGGAGATCGGGGGCGAGGCCCTCGATCTCGCGCCCCAGGTGAAGGGGCTCGAGCTGCCGGGCTACGAGCCGCGCGCACTCCAGACGATGGCGCTGGGATTCGCCGTCGCGAGCCGCGGGGCGGACCACAACCGGAGCAGCGCCTACGAAGCGGATTTCTCCGATGCCGTCGACCGGCTGCGAGGAGACGACCGCTCGGTCGCGGCGGCGGTCGCCGCGGAGGATCGGGCGGCCGTCCTCGATTCGCTCGTCCTCTGCAAGTTCGTGCGCGGCGCCTTCGACGATCTCTTCGCCGAGACGGCGGGCATGCTCAGCGAAGTCACCGGTCTCGCGTGGGAAGCCGACGACGTCGCCGCGCTCGCACGACGGATCGTCGACGTGCGACGCCTCGGCAACGAGCGGGAAGGCTGGCGCCCGTCGGACGACGGCTTGCCGAAGCGCTTCCTCGAAGAGCCTCTCGCGAGCGGCCCGGCGGTCGGCGCGCGCCTCCCGGCGGAGCGACTCGCCGGGATGATCCGCGGCTACAATCGCGCGAGAGGGTATGAAGACGCGGGCTATGTCCCGCGAGCGCGGCGGGAGGCGCTCGAAGCCGAGCTCGGGCTCGACTTCGGTGCCGGCGGTCGCGGGGGAGCCGGGCCGGAATGAAGCTCACGATCGACGGCATCGAGATCGAAGCGGACGAAGGACAGACGATCATCGAGGCCGCCGCGGCGGCGGGGATCGAGATCCCGACCCTCTGCCACACGCCGGGCCTCGACCCGGTCGGCGTCTGCCGAATGTGCGTCGTCGACGTCGGCGAGCGGGTGAAGGCGGCGGCCTGCGTCCGGGAGTGCCAGCCGGGCATGACGGTCACGACGAACTCGCCGGAGCTCGAGCGACATCGCGCGATGCTGACGGATCTCTTGATGAGCGACCAGCCGAACCCGCCGGACGCGGATCGTCGGCAGACGGCGCTCGAGGACAACGAGCTGGTCGCGCTCGCGCGGCGTTACGACGCCGACGGCTCGCGGTTCCCGGGGCCGGCCGAGT
>JAUIMK010000190.1 GCA_030432735.1 bacterium | reverse complement strand
CGGCGACCGCGCCGACCGACAACAAGATCTGCAGCCAGTCGCGCTGAAAAGACTGAGCGGCGTGATCGAAGATCCCGCCGAGGCTCCAGGTCTCCCGCGTGTAGGGGAAGTCCGTCGCCGCGCCGACGAGCTCGCGGCAAGCCGGGCACTGGGCCTCGTCGCCGCGCTGGCTGCAGATGACGCACATGAAGTTGCCGCAGCGCTCGCAGGTGGCCTCCGCCGACCGGTCCGCGTGGCGCGCGCACAGCGCCTTGCCCGCGGAGTCGGCCTTCACCTCGATGGTCTTGCCGAAGTTCCCGCGCGCCTCGAGGGCGACGGTCGTGTCCTCGGACACCGGGCCGCCGACCTGAATGGTCTCGGCTTCGGACGCCGGCTCGTGGGCTCCGAACTCTTCGAGGGAGGGGATCTCCAGCAAGGCGCCGCAATCGCAGGTGTGGTCGCCGCCGGCCCGGTCCTCGGCGACGGTGACGCGCGCCTCGCAGCTCGGGCATTCGAACTCGATCATGGGCGTCTCTCCTGGAGTTCAGCGCTCAAGGGCTGTCCGCGAGGACATCGATTCTGTACCAGAGGCGCCAGTCGTCCAGGGCCTCCGGGCAGTCCTGCTCGGCGTCCTCCGGGCCGTAGTCCCCGACCCAGCTCGCCGGGTCGCCGGCGAAGATGCGGCTGTATTTGGCGAAGTAGTCGTCGACGATCAGGTCCTCTTCGACGGCCTGGACATCGAGGCGCAGGGTCTTGACGACCGGGCCCTTGAAGACGGGGATCTCGAGGTCGATCACGTTCTCCCCGGGGCGGTCGGAGACCTTGAAGTGGCCGGCCCGCGGCAGCCTCAAATACAGGGGTTCGTCCTCGCGCTCCACCTGGTAGCTGGAGTAGGCTTCCAGCCCCTGTTCCTGGTAAACGCGATGACTTTCATCGAGGTTGAATAACGCTCGCGAGGAAATGGCGATGACCAGATTTCGGTTGCCGGTCGGGAGATATTCCAGCTTCGGCAGAAGGAGCCAGGTCAGCACTCCCATGCCGCCGCAGACGATCAGGACGACAAAGGCGGAGAGCGTCTTGCTGCGGACGACCAGGGAAACGAAGGCGAGGACGACCCGAAGAACGCGACGCCGGGCGTCGTCAACGACCCCACCCTCATGGTCGGGATGCTCGAGCAGATGGTCCCTGCGATCGAGATCCGCAGCGTGGCGACCCGCCCCTGCATGACCGCGTATACCGCGAGCGGCGCCCCCTACATCGACCGCCTCTCGGACCGGGTCGGCGTCGCCGTCGGCGGGAACGCGTGGGGCATCATGACGAGCGAGGAGATCGGAAGACTCGCCGCCGCGATGTCACGCGGGCAGGAGTTCGGCGCGGAGTACGGAGCGGGCACGTTCCGGGCGATCTTCGCGTGAGCGCGCCAGGGCTCCGGAGGCACGCTCGAAGCGCGATCCGTAGCAAAAAGCCATCGACCGTCCGTTTCATCCTATTCTCTGCTTTTTTCCGCCCGGATGAGCACGGAATGGTTCGAATCGAGGGGCAAAACGGGCCTGTCGCGCACGCGAGGGCAATACCGGTGGGAGCCGGGAGGCAGAATTCCATTGCCTTCTATATAGTCCTACCCTATTCTCCTGCCCCCGCCGGCGGCGTGACAGACCGCCTCGAAGACCGCGACGACGCGGTCCCGGCCCGGGAAGACCTGAACGGCCAGACCCGAGGACCGCAGATTTGCCTGAACCAGATCCCGGACACCCCTTCCACACGGTGCCGGAGCGACGAGCGCGAGGCGAGGTGCCCCACCCAGGTGCGGCGCTCGCGTTCGCCCTGGGGATCGCCCTGTCGATGCCCCTCGCCGTCCCGGCCTCGGCGGAGAACGTCGCGACCCTCTCCGCCGACCCGGCCCGCTCGACCGACGGCGTCTATCAGCTCGAGTGGACGGCGAGCGGTCCCGTGCGGATCGAAGAATCCGCCGAGCCCGACTTCCGGGACGTCGCCGTCGTCTACGAAGGGACCGATCGGGCGACGACGCTGAGCGGACGTCTCGACGGCGTCTACCACTATCGACTTCGCTCCCCCGCGCAGCCGGGCGCGGCGGCCGGCGCGCCGTCCGAGGTCCCGCCCGTCCGGGTCGAGGTCGTTCATCACCCGCTCTCCCGCGCGTTCGGATTCTTCCTGCTCGGTCTCGTCGTCTTCGCATCGACGGTCGGCCTGGTCTTGTTCGGAGATCGACGTGCGGGACGCGAAACGGAGCGACGCAGTGGCTGACGTGGGCGCGCTCTCGATCGACCCGGATCGAGTCCTCGCCGACCTCGACGCGCTGTCGCGGATCGGGCGTGACGAGTCCGACGGCGGAATCCATCGCCGCGCCTTCTCCGAGGCGGACATGCGCGGACGACGCTGGTTCACCGACCGGATCGAAGAGGCCGGTCTCGAGCCGCGGATCGACGGTGCGGGGAACGTGGGGACCCGGTGGCCGAATCGCCATCCGGACGTCCCCTGCGTCATGACCGGCTCGCACCTCGACACCGTCCCCGGCGCGGGCCGCCTCGACGGCGCGCTCGGCGTCATCGCCGGCCTCGAGGCCCTGCGCGTCCTGGCCGAGCACGATGTCCCGGTCGCGCGGGACATCGAGCTCGTGAACTTCTCCGACGAGGAGGGACGCTTCGGCGGCATGCTGGGGTCCCAGGCGATGAGCGGGCAGCTCACGCCCGAGTTCCTCGAGCGCGCCGTCGATCTCGACGGCGTCCGGCTGACGGACGCGATGGCGGAATGCGGATTCCGGGCGGGCGACGCGCTCGCGGCGGAACGCGAGCCCGGATCGATCTACGCCTTCGTCGAGCTGCACATCGAGCAGGGGCCGATGCTCGAGCGCGGTGACCACGCGATCGGGCTCGTCGACGCGATCACCGGCCTCTTCCGCTGGGACGCGCGCTTCCTCGGCGAGGCGAATCACGCGGGCACGACGCCGATGGACATGCGGCGCGATGCGTTCCAGGGCGTCGCCGAGGTGTCGGCCCAGATCGAACGCATCCTCGAAGAGCACGGCGGACCGCGCAGCCGCGCCACGATCGGACGCGTCGAGCTCGTCCCGGGCGCCGCGAACGTGGTTCCCGGTGAGGCCCGCTTCTCGCTGGAGGTCCGCGACACGGATCCCCGGACGCTGCGCGAGCTCTCCGACGCGTTCCGGCGAACGCTGTCGGCGATCGCGCGTCGACGAGACCTCGCCTTCGAGTTCGAGGTCACGAGCGAGATCGAGCCCGCCGCCTGCCACGAGCGCGTGATGGCCGCCGTCGCCGGTGCGTGCGAAGCGCTCTCGATCGAGCCGCTCCAGATGTCGAGCGGCGCCGCCCACGACACGCAGATGATCACGCGCATCGCCCCGAGCGGCATGATCTTCGTCCCGAGCCGGAGCGGCCGCAGCCACTCGCCCGCCGAGTGGACCTCCCCCGCCGACCTCGAGCGCGGCGCGAACGCCCTCCTTCACACCCTGCTGGAGCTCGCCCGATGAGTGACGAACGCATGCCCGACGAAGACGAGGTCGTCGAGGACGAGGCCGTCGAGGTCGACCACCCGGAATACCTGAACGTCGACCCCCTTCGCGCGACCTATCGCGAAGCGTTCACCCACTCGCCCGCGCTCACGCGCTCGATCCAGAGTGCCCACACGGCGCTCCTGTGCATCGACATGCAGTATCTCGACGCGGCCCCCGGCTTCGGCGTCTTCGCGGATGCGCATGCGTCCGGGGTGCCGATCGAGGCCCAGGAGTACTACTTCGACCGCCTCGACCGGATCGTCTTCCCCAACGTCCGGCGGCTCCAGGACACGTTCCGGAACACCGGCCTCGAAGTCGTCCACACGCGCATCCAGTCCCTCACCAAGGATGGCCGAGACCGCAGCCCGGGACACAAGCGACTCGGCCTCCACGCGCCCCCCGGATCGAAGGAGGCGCAGTTCATCGAGCACGTCGCGCCGGAGCCCGACGAGATCGTCGTCGACAAGACGGCCTCCGGTGTCTTCAACGCGACCAACCTCGAGTACATCCTGCGCAATCTCGGCGTCAACGCGCTCTTCGTGACCGGCGTGTACTCGAACGAGTGCGTGTCGACGGCGATTCGCGACGCCTGCGACCTCGGCTTCTACGTGACGCTGATCTCGGACGGATGCGCGACGGTCACGCCCGAGCTCCAACACGCGACGCTCACGGTCATGAAGGACCGCTATGCGCGGATCCTGTCGACGGATCAAGCGGTCGCCGAGATCGAGCGGACGCTGGGGCGCGCCGATGGATGAAGTCCAGTCCGCCATCCTCGACCCGGCGATCGGCTGGGCGATCCTCGCCGCGTTCAGCGTCCTGTGGGTCGCGATTGGCTGGTGGTTCGGTCGGGATCAGCAGGACCTCGAAGGGTTCATGCTGGCCGGGCGGCGCGTCGGCCTCGCGCTCGGCGTCGCGACGGCGATGGCCACCTGGGTCACCAGCAACACCACGATGGCGGCGCCGCAGCTCGCCCTCCAGCTCGGCATCTGGGGCATGATCGGCTACTCGCTCGGTGCGGTGGGCCTGCTCCTCTTCGCGCCCCTCGCCCGTCGGATCCGCGCCCTCATGCCGGGCGGCTTCACGAGCGGCGACTTCGTCCGCGCGCGCTACGGCACGACGGCCTGGCGCGTGTTCCTCGGGATCTCGCTCTTCTACGCCCTCGGCTGGCTGATCTCGATGGGGACGGCGGGAGGCGTGCTCATCCACGCGCTCACGGGAATCGAGTACCGGTTCGGCATGACGGTGATCGTCGGGATCTGCGTGGCGTACACGCTGCTCGGCGGGCTCCGCGCCGTGATCGGGACCGACTTCATCCAGACGGTGATCATCCTCGTCGGCGTCGCGGTCCTGGCCTGGCTCGCGATCGACCGGGTCGGGTTCGAACGGATGCACGAGGCGACCCTCGCGGAGCGGCCCGCGCTCCTCGACCTGCTCTTCCCCGCGGCCATCATGTTCCTCTTCAACAATCTCCTCTTCGGAATCGGGGAGATCTTCCACTCGAACGTGTGGTGGAGCCGCGCCTTCGCCTTCCGGGAGGGCGTCGGCCTGCCCGCCTACCTGATCGCCGGACTGCTCTGGATCCCGGTCCCGATCGTCGCGGGCTTCGTCGCCCTCACCGTTCCGGCGCTCGGCCTGAACGTCCCGTCGGCGGACATGGTCGGCCCGATGGTCGCGGCGCATCTGCTCGGCCAGGGCGGCGCGATCCTCGTGTTCATCGTCGTCTTCGCCGCGCTCGCGTCGAGCCTCGATTCGCTCCTCGCGGCGACCTCCGACCTGGTCGTGACCGACCTCTACAAGGGGCATCTGCGGCCGAACGCGACGCCCGAAGACCTGGCGCGGGCGGCGCGCTGGATCGTCCTCGGCCTGGGCCTGCTCACCTGGGCGCTCTGCCTTCCGCGCATCGCGACCCTCGCGGCCCTTCTCCATTTCACCGGCGCGTTCGTCGCCTCGACGATCTGGCCGATCGCGGCGGGCCTCTACTGGCGCCACGCCAGCTCGACCGGCGCCGCGCTGGCCATGGTTCTCGGAACCGTCGGCGGGCTCGTCGCCTATCACACGATCGGCTTCTACGTGGCAGCGCTGGTCTCGGCCGCGATCTCGATGACCGTCATGCTGGTCATGACGCGTCTGCGCCCCGATGCGTTCGACTGGAGCGTCCTGTCCGGTTCCGCCCCGTCCGCTCACAACGACCCCGCGCCCCCGCCTGGAGTCCACTCATGACGGCATCCGTCACCTTCCTCGAAATCCTCGTGACCGCGTCGACGATCGTGGCCACGATCGCCCCGGTGGTGCTCCTCGCCCTCTGGGTGATCGACGCCCGTGACGGGAGGCTGTGGTGAGTCGTCCGAAGAAGCGTGACGTCGCGCTCCACGCGCCGCTGGCGGACGAGCCCTCGCTCGACACCCAGGGCTTCGAACGCCCGCGCGCGTTCATGGACGACGTCGACGAGGATCTCTCGCCCCTGCTCGAGATCTCGAACCGACCGGTCGTGTCCGCACGCCAGTTCGACCGGGCACAGATCGTCCAGCTCAGCCGCCTCGCGGCACGCTACGAGACGCAACCGCAGGTGATCAATCGTCCGCTCACGGGCAAGATCCTGATCAGCGCCTTCTACGAGCCGAGTACGCGAACGAGACTCTCCTTCGAGAGCGCCTGGCACCGCCTCGGCGGCGACGTCATGTCGATCACGGACCCGCTCTCGACCGGGCTCGCCAAGGGCGAGTCCCTCTACGACATCGGCGAGATGCTCAACCACTACGGAGACGTCGTCGTCCTCCGCGACAGCAACGAGAAGTCCATCTACGAGATGATCGAGGCGCTGCGCATCCCGATCGTGAACGGTGGAAACGGCGTCGACGAGCATCCGACCCAGGCGCTGGCCGACGTCTACACCCTGCTGAAGTGGCGACCCGGGCTCGCCGACCCGAGCTGCCAGGAGCCTCCGGCGCGGATCGGCATCATCGGTGTCCCCGGCCAGATGCGCACCGTGCGCAGCCTCCTCATCCTGCTCAGCCGCTTCGCGAGCGGGATCGCCGAGGTCACGATCGTGACCGACGAGACGCAGCCCTTCGATCCCGGGCAGCGGGAAGAGCTGGAGGCCGACGGGCTCCGCATCCGCGTCGAGAACGACCTGGACGCGGTCCTCCCGGCCCTCGACGTCGTCTACATCAACGCGATCGCCTGGAAGGGCGACGACTACGAAGCGATGGGGTCGCGCTTCCGCCTGCACGCGGGATCCCCGCTCGCGGAAGGCGCCATCGTGCTCCATCCCCTCGCCCGCGGCGAAGAGCTCGATCGCAGTCTCGATCCGACCCCGCACAACTGGTACTTCGCGCAGGCCCGTGGTGCGGTCTTCGTCCGCATGGCCCTGCTCTCGGCCATGTTGAAGACCTACGTCTGACCGCCCCCGAGCGCGCCCCCTCTCTGCTGGAGAATCCGACTTCATGTGTGGCATAGCCGGCGTATTCCACGCCGATCGATCCCGATCCGTCGACCCCGACACCCTCGTCGCCATGGCGGCCATCCAGTACCACCGCGGCCCGGACGGCTTCGGCTGGAAGACGATGGACGGCATCGGGATGAGCCATGCGCGTCTGTCGATCATCGACCTGGACGAAGATCGCGGCCGCCAGCCCTTCGTGAGCCGCGACGATCGCCTGCTGCTCGCGCAGAACGGCGAGTTCTACGACTACAAACGCATCCGCGCGGAGCTGACGGCGCGCGGCGCGCGTTTCGAGACGAAGAGCGACTCCGAGATCCTGCTCCATCTCGTGCCGCGCATGGGCCTCGAGGAGAGCCTGCCGCAGCTCCGCGGCGAGTTCGCCTTCGCCCTCTACGACCGCGACCAGGACGAGCTGTGGCTGGTGCGGGACCGCTTCGGGATCAAGCCCCTCTACTATGCGGAGGTCGGTGACACTTTCGTCTTCGGCTCCGAGCTGAAGGTCCTCTTCGCCCATCCGGAAGTCCCGCGTCGCTTCGATTCCGCCGGTCTCTACCACCAGCTCATGCAGACGATCGTCCCGGGGACCACGGCGTTCGCGGGCATCCGCCAGGTCCCGCCCGGCCATCTCGTGCGCGTGCGCCGGCGGGACGGCCGCCTCAAGGTCGAGGAACGGCGCTACTGGGACATCGCGTTCCCGGAGGCCGGCGGCCACGCCGACCTCTCCGACGACGAGGCCATCGACGCCGTCCGGAGCGGGCTGCTCGAGGCCGTCCATCTCCGACTCGAAGCCGACGTACCCGTCGGCTGTTACCTGTCGGGCGGGATCGACTCGTGCTCGATCCTCGGACTCGCCTCCGCCGCCATGCAGTCGCCCGTCAAGGCCTTCACGATCGGCTTCGACAACGCGGAGTACGACGAGACGCCGATCGCGCGCGAGATGGCGGAGTCCGTGGGCGCCGACCAGGACGTGCTGCGGCTCGACGCGACCGCGCTCTACGACCACTTCGAAGAGACCCTCTGGCACACCGAGCGCACGATCTACAACACGCTCGCCGTCGCGAAGTTCCTGATGAGTCGACACGTCCGCGACGCGCAGTACAAGGTCGTCGTCACCGGCGAGGGCTCGGACGAGCTCTTCGCCGGCTATCCCGCCTTCCGGAACGACCTCTTCCTCCACGGGCTCGACCATCTCCCGGAGGCGGAGCGGCGCGAGTGGGAGCAGGCGCTCCACGAGCGAAACGCCCTCTTCAAGGGAGCGATGCTCGCGGAGAACGAGATCCGCGATCCGGCGCTCACCGACCGGGTCGGCTTCACGCCGGCCTGCCTGCAGCCCTGGCTCGCCGCGTCGGCGCACGTGCCGGGGATCCTCCATCCCGACATCGCGGGGGAGCTCGCGGGCTACGAGCCCGGGGCCGCGATCGCCTCGGCGCTCGATGCCGACGCGATGAAGGGGCGGCATCCGCTGGACCGCGCGCAGTACGTGTGGATCAAGACGATGCTCGAGGGACAGATCCTCACCTGGGGCGGAGACCGCGTCGACATGGCGAACTCGATGGAGGCCCGGCCGGCCTTCCTCGACCATCACCTCGCCGCCACCGCCGCCACGCTCCCGCCGTCCGTCCGGATCAAGGGCAGGACCGAGAAGTGGGTCCTGCGGGAGGCGATGAAGGGCCTCCTCCCGCGCGTCCTCTACGAGCGGGAGAAGTTCGCGTTCATGGCACCGCCCGCCCATACGGACCCGGAGAAGTGGGCGGCGATGCGAGGCCTGGCGGACCGTTTCCTCGCGAAGGACGCGATCGAAGACGCGGGGCTGCTCTCGAGCGAGGGCGTCGCGAGCCTCTTCGCCCTCCACGACGCGCCGGACACGACTGCCGCGACCCACAACACCCTGGACGCCGTCTTCAATCACATGATCGGCGTGCAGGTCCTGCACGCACGGTTCGTCGCCGCCGACGTCCCGGCCCTCGCCCGCGAGCGCGCGCGGGAGCTGGGCTGGTCGGCACAGGCGCGCTGAGCTCGGCTGTCGCCTGACGAACCAGGCCGACGGCGCGCCGCCTAGCGGCTTCGCTCGAGGCCCAGATCGAAGACCAGCATTCCGCAGACCATCGCGACCACGAACGTCACGACGTCGCCCGACCCCGTCGAGAGCGAGGCGATCGCGGGCCCCGGGCAGAAGCCCGCGAGTCCCCAGCCGAGCCCGAAGACCACCGAGCCGAGGATTAGGCGCGCGTCGATGTCCGTCGCGATCCCGGTCGGCACGCCTCGGAAGCGATAGGCGAGCGCCGACACCGCGAGCGCCGCGCCCATCACGAAGGCGAGGCTCGGATCCCAGGCTCCGGCGACGTCG
>JAUIMK010000527.1 GCA_030432735.1 bacterium | reverse complement strand
ACAACGGGCAGCCTTGCGGACTACATGGACTCCCTCGAGCGGCTCCGGAGCGAAGCGCCGAGCTGGATCTATCCCGCGCACGGGCCGAAGATCGATCCCGGCACGCCGAAGATCGAGGAGTACCTCGCCCACCGCCTCGAGCGCGAGCAGCAGGTGCTCGCCGCCCTCGAAGCCGGGGATCGCCTCGTCACCGACATGGTGAAGCGCATCTACGTCGGGTACCCGGAGAATCTCCACGCCGCGGCCGGACAGAGCGTCACGTCCCACCTGAAGAAGCTCGAACGGGACGGGCGCGTACGCCCACACGAGGGCGCCGACGGCACGGCGCTCTGGGAGCTCGCGTAGGCGCGTGGCCACCCCGAACCCGAAGGTGCGACTCTTCACGATCGTCGGTGCGATCCTGATCCTCGTCGGCCTCGCGGTCTTCGTCGTGCGACTCCGGCACGAGGGCGCGTACGCGTTCCCCCGCCGAGGCAACCTCTTCGGGGGGCTCGGCTCGATCGCCGTCGGCGCGCTGCTCGTGACGGCGGTCTTGCCCCGACTCGTTCGTTGGATTGCCCTCGCGGCCACGCCGGTCGTCCTCTTCTCGGGCACCTACGCGATCCTGTCCGAGCTCGAGGAAGTCGTCTCGCTCTACGCCACGGACAGCGCGGGGAAGCCGGCCGAACTGCGGCTCTGGATCGTCGACGACGCGAACGGCGAGTGGCTCGGCATGCCGAAGAGCAAGGCCGTGGAGCATGCCCTCGACGGCGCACCGATCCGGATCCTCCGGCGCGGCGAGACGCGCTGCGTGGTGCCGGTGCTCCACGAGGACCGCCCGACGGTCGAGGCCATGCACGCGCTCAAGATGAAGAAATACGCGGTGGCTCGGCTCGCTTCGTCGATCGGCGCGTATCCCGCGACGCCGCCCGAGACCTCCGTGGCGCTCCGGCTCGAGGCGTGCCCGACGGCCAGCTGAGCTCCGCGCGGCGCCTCGGCCTCCGGCGGTTCACCGGGTAGCGCGCGCTGAAGGGACGGGTCGAGGAGCCGGATCGCTCGAAGCGAGCGGCAGGTCGACGGTGAACGTCGTCCCGTCGTCGCCGGATCGCGAGACGCCGATCCGTCCGCCGTGATCGCTCACGATGCCGTGCGCCACGCTCAGGCCGAGGCCGGTCCCGCCCTCGACGAGCCGCGTCGAGAAGAAGGGGTCGAAGATCCGCGAGCGGTCTTCTTCGGCGATCCCTCGGCCGTCGTCGATCACGTCGATGAACGCGCGACGGCCCGCCGAACGCGTGACCACGCGCACGACGGCATTCCGGTCGCAGGCTTCGATCCCGTTCCGGACGAGGTTCACGACCACCTGCTCGATCTCGAGGGGGCTCATCCGCACCTCGATCGGGTCCTCTGCGAGCTCGAGAACGAGACGAGCGCCCGAATCCCGCGCATAGCTCTCGACGGAGCGAACCGCGATCCGAACGGCCTGATTGAGGTCACCGATGGCCTTCTCGATCGGCTCCTGTCTCGAGAACTGGAGCATCCCGCGCACGATCGCCCCGCAGCGACGCGCCTCCTCCGCGTTGACGCGGAGCGCGTCCCGGAAGATGCGCATCGCATCGTCCTGGTCCTCACACAGCAGCGCGTACTCGGAGGCGTTCAGTATGGCGCCGACCGGATTGTTGATCTGATGCGCGACACCGGCGGCGAGCGTTCCGATCGCGGCGAGGCGGTCCGCCTGACGGAGCTTCTCCCGCGACCCGATCAGCTCGT
>JAUIMK010000189.1 GCA_030432735.1 bacterium | reverse complement strand
GCGCGGGGGCGTCGGGTGCGGCGGCGGGCTTGGCGGCCGGTCTGGCGGCGTTGTGTGGCCGGTGCCGCCATGTCAGTTGCCCTGGAAATCCGGCTGGCGCTTCTCGCGGAAGGCCCGGAAGCCTTCGATCGCATCGCCGGTCCGCGCCATGTTCGGCAGCGCCAGCTGCGCGTACTCGAACGCCTGCGCGAGGGTCATGTCCTCGAGCGCGTGGAAGCCCATCTTGCCGAGGCGGATCGCCGAGGGGGAGCGCTTCACGATCGTTCCGACCAGCTCGTCGACGGCGTCGTCGAGCGCGTCGCCCGGCACGACCCGATTGAGCAGCTCCGCTTCGAGGGCCTGCAGGGCACTCCAGCGCGCGCCGGTGATGCACCACTCGAGGAGTCGACGCCGAGGCATCGCCCGGAGCATGTAGGGCAGGATCATCATCGGGAAGAGGCCGATCCCCGACTCCGGGACCCCGAAGGTCGCATGCTCCGAGGCGATCGCGATGTCGCAGGCGCACATCAGGCCGAGGCCGCCGGCGAGGGCGTGCCCGTTCACCCGGGCGACGGTCGGCTTCGTCGTCTGCTCGAAGGTCTTGAAGAGGTCGATGATCGGGTTCTCGGGGTGCGCGGGGTCGACCTCGAAGGGCGAGTCGGTCGCGTTCGCGGCCAGGTCGCCGCCCGCGCAGAAGGCCTTGTCGCCCGCGCCGGTCAGCACGATGACGCGCACCGCCGGATCCGCCTGGGCCCGCCGCAGCGCCTCGGCGATCCGGCCCGCGACCTCGTCGTTCAGCGCGTTGCGCTTCTCCTCGCGGTCGAGGGTGATCGTCTGGACGTGATCGCGAAGGTCGACGCGGACGAGGTCTTCGGCGGGGGACATGCGCGAGTCTCCTGGGGTGGGATGAGGAGGGCGGGGCGGGGTCGGCGGAGGGTGCCGGGCGGCCCGGAGGCCTGCCCGGTGATCATTATTGAGGAAGACTCAATAAAAAAAGACTGGCTGTCAAGGAATTTGAGTGGACTTCAGCATCGAATGGCGCTGATATTGAGGAGTTCTCGACGAGCTGTCGACACGGCTCGGGTGGGTGCCGCGCCCAGTCGATGAACGAGCGACCTCCCGCGTCCGGGAGAGCCAAGGAGCCCTCGCATGTCCGCCGGATTCAGCTTGAACGACGACCAGCAGGCGATCCTCGATGCCGCCGATCAGTATGCGCGCGAGCAGCTCTATCCCCTGGCGCAGAAGATGGACGACGAGGAGTGGTGGCCGGATGCGGAGTTCCGCGCGCTCGGCGCGGCGGGCTACCTCGGGATCACGACGCCCGCCGAGCTCGGGGGCGCGAATCTCGATCTCTTCTCGAGCGGACTCGTCTGTCAGGCGATGGCGCGCTGGAACTACGCGCTCTCGCTCTCGTGGATCGCCCACGAGAACCTCTGCATGAACAACATCCTGCGCAACGGGTCCCGCGAGCAGGTCGAACGATGGGTGCCCGGGCTCTGCGACGGCTCGCTGATCGGCTGTCTCGGGCTGACGGAGCCGGGGGCGGGCTCCGATGCGCTGGGCTCGATGGCGACGACGGCGATGCGCGACGGCGACCACTACGTGATCAACGGGCGCAAGCTCTACATCACGAACGGTCCCGTCGCGGATGTCTGCCTGCTCTACGCGAAGACCGACGTCTCGAAGGGCGCCCACGGTATCACCGCCTTCGTCGTCGACATGCACGCCGAAGGCGTCAGCGTGGCCCAGAAGATGATCAAGATGGGCTTCCGCGGATCCCAGACCGCCGAGCTCGCCTTCGACGACTATCGCGTTCCGGTCGAGAACGTGATCGGCAGGGAGAACGAAGGCGTGAAGTGCGTGATGAGCGGGCTCGACCTCGAGCGTGCCACGATCGCGCCGATCTGCGTCGGGATGGCGGAACGCGCCCTCGACCTCTCGGTCGCCCACGCCAGGGAGCGAAAGCAGTTCGGCGAGCCGATCGCGAACTTCCAGATGATCCAGTCGCGCCTCGCGGACATGGTCGCGCTCGTCGAGACCATGAAGGTCTACAACTACTATGCGCTCGCGGCGCTCAACGACGTGCCGCCCGGAGAGGGCGGTCGCGGGCCCGTCCACAAGATCGCCGCCACGAGCGTCATGTATTGCGCGGACGGCCTGAACAAGGTTCTCGACCACGCGAGTCAGATCCACGGCGGTGTCGCCTACATCTGGGAGACCGAGATCAACCGTCTCTACCGCGGGATCAAGCTCCTCGAAATCGGTGCCGGGACCACGGAAGTCCGCAAGATGATCATTGCGCAGGAGCTCTTGAAGGGCTGAAATCTGGCCATGCTCTCGGAAGCCGAATTCGTAGGTGACCGCCGGCGGGTCGCCTACGTCTCGCTCGGTATGCTCGTCGCCGTCAACGTGATGAGTCAGCTCGATCGACAGATCATGAGCGTCCTGATCGAGCCCATCCGAACCGACCTCCACCTCTCGGACACGGAGATGGGCTTCATCGTCGGAACCGCCTTCGCCGTGTTCTACACGGTCGCGGGCCTCCCGCTCGGCCGGATCGCGGACCGCGCCAATCGCCGCAACGTGATCGTGGCGGTGCTGACCTTCTGGAGCCTGATGACGGCGGCCTGCGGTCTCGCCCGCGGCTACTGGACGCTCTTCGCGGCGCGGGTCGGCGTCGGCATCGGTGAAGCGGGATGCGCGCCGGCGGCGCAGTCGATCCTGGCGGACAGCTTCCCGGCTGGCCGGGTCGGCCGCGCGCTGTCGACCTATCAGATGGCGATTCCGATCGGGATCCTGGTCGGTCTCTCCGGCGGCGGCTGGCTGTCGGACCACTTCCCGTGGCGTCAGGTCTTCCTGATGGTCGGGCTACCCGGAATCCTCGTCGCGGCCGTCGCCTACTTCGTGATTCGCGAGCCGGCGCGGAATCCCCGGGAGTCCGCCGAGCCGATGGGGAAGGTGCTCCGGGAGCTCTGGTCGTTCCCCACGATCCGCCAGCACGGGCTCGCGCTGTCGATCCAGACGCTGACGCTGGCGGCGACGGCGACCTTCAACTTCCCGTTCATGATCCGGGTCCACGGGCTCTCCGGCGCGGAAGCCGGCCTGATCATCGGCCTGATCACCGGCATCGCCGGCGCCTTCGGAACCTACCTCGGAGGAGATCTCGGCGACCGGTTGGCGCGCCACGATCCGCGCTGGCGGATCGGCTGCCTCGGCGTCGGCGCCGTCGCGTCGATCCCCTTCAGCGTCGGCGCCTACCTGACCGACAGCCTGCCGCTCTCGATCGTCCTGCTCACCTTCGGCGCGATCGGGAGCTACATGTATGCCGGCGCCGGCCACGCGGTCTCGCAATCGCTCGTGACGCCGCGCCGACGCGCGATGACCGCGGCCTCGATGCTCTTCATGATGAACCTCTTCGGCTACGGCGGCGGAACCGTCGTCGCCGGCGCGATCAGCGACGCCTTCGGAGGAGAGCAGGGGATCCGCTACTCCCTCGCCGTGATGCAGATCTTCCTCGTCTGGGCGGGGATCCACTACGCGCTGGCGATGCGCACGTATCGCGCGGATCTCGCCCGCAACCCGAGCCTCTTCGACGCCGCCGGCGTCGCTTAGCGCCGCTGCCGCGGACACCACTGACACCCCCGCCACCACCACCGCCACCGGCCCCGGATCCGCCCCGGCGCGGGAAATCGCGCCGCGATTGCCCGGAATCGCCCCCGATTGCGCCTCTTCTCTCGAACGGCCCCCGTTCGACAGGAGAAGAGACCATGCAACTCGTACGCAAGGCCACCCGACTGGCCGCCACGGCGGCCCTCGCCGCGGCCCCGCTGACCGCCGGGGCCGCCCCGGCCCCCGAATCCCTCGCCGCGATCGACTGCGACGCGATCGCCGCGGAATCGACCTGCGAGGTCACGATCGCCCCCGGCCTCGGCCTCCTCGCGCCCCGACGCGCCGTCGTCGTGCACGAGGACGGTTCGGGCTTCGATCTCGTCGGTGACCTCGCGATCCCGACCGGTGGGGCGCCGATCGCCCTGATGGAGTCCTCCCTCGTCGTCCGGCTCCGCCCGTGGGACGGGGCGGTGGAGAGTCTCGTCGGAGAGGTCCGGATGCCGATGCCGAACGACGGCTTCCTCGGCCCGGTCGAGGTCACCGAGCGCCCGCTCGCGTCGATGGGCTTCGCCGACGGAGCCACGCTCCTCGGTCTCGAGGGGCCCGTTTCGGAGGCGCCCCTCGCCGGGGACCGGCGCTACTTCTTCTTCAACGCGGTCGCCCGCTTCGCGGCGGAGCTCCCGCCCATCAGCATGCAGACCCCGGGCGGTGCCGGGACCGTCGTGCTCGACCCGACCGATCCCTTCTTCTACGTGGCCGGCGAGGTCCAGGGATTCGGCGGCGACGGCCAGGAGAGCGACGCGGCCGACGCCGACGCGAATGCGGACGGCTCGGCTGGCAGCGCGCCCGACGGCACTGCCGACGGCGGTGCCGAGGTGACGGCCGACGGTGACGCGGCCGCCGACGCGTCGAGCGACGGCAGCGCCGACGCGGCTTCCCCGGACGGAGGGGCGTCGGCGACCGACGACGGTGCCGACGAGGAAGACGGCGACGACGCGGCGGGCATGGCGGGCTTCGCCTTCTCGCTCGAAGGCCGGATTCCCTTCGAGCCGGTCCAGGTGAACGGCGTCGAGGATCGGATGCCGACCTTCGATGGGCACTTCTTCCTGCGGACGTCGCAGCCCCTCACGCCGCTTCCGATCTCGGCGACCGGCGAGTTCGTCTATGACCTCGATCCCGCGGAAGACGGGGACACGCCCTTCACGCCGGAGGCGTTCGCCGTGAGCCCGGATCTCGCCTACGGCGTGAACGGCGCCCTCGACGTGGCGATTCCGTTCCTGCGCTTCTTCGAGTTCGGGTTCCCCCTCGGCGACGCGACGGCGGCGATCGAGGTCGACGGCGCGGACACGAGCGCGGCCTTCAGCGGCCTCGTGACCGCGGACGAGTTCCTGCCGAACCTGCCGATCCCGGTTCGACCGACCGGCGGCATCGAGGTCCACGGCGTGCTCGAGGCGAACGACCCCGCCGCCGGCTACATCCACGCGGAGGGCTCGATGGGGATCGACGCGCGCGTACTCGGCCTGATCGCCGGTGTGCCGCTCGGCGAGCTCTACTCCCAGGACGCGGTCCTCGACGTCACCGTCGCGGGCCTGAGCATCCAGGGCTCGACCTCCGCGGGCATCCATCCCGACGTCCAGCTCGCCGGCGAGGCCGGCTTCGAGGCCTTCGTCTCGCCCTGGGGACAGTCGCGCCTCGCGATCTTCGGCAATTTCGTCATCGCCGGCGAGGTGCTCGAGAACGCCGAGATGGTCGTGGACTTCACGGGCGTGCGCGTGAACGGTCGCTATCTGACCTCGGGATACGCGTTCGCGATGGAAGGCGAGCTGCGGGCCGACGGCTATCTGCTCCAGGGATCGGCGGAGCTCGCGGACCCGATCGAGACGAACGCCCAGGCGTCGCTGGCGGCGCTGAACGACGTGCTCGCCCACCGCGAGGTCGTCACGGCGCTCGAGGTCTCCGTCGATGCGTCGCGGTTCGGCGTGGATACGACGCTCGCCGCGATCGCGCCGCTGAAGAACGCGGTCGATGCGGCACAGACGGAGGTCAACCGGATCCAGAGCAGCATCGACTACCACTCGGGTCGCGGCAGCTACTACTACGGGCTCTACAAGAAGTGGAAGAAGAAGTCCTGCAAGTGGTACGACGCGGCGTGCAAGAGCAAGCGGGCCTACTACATGTCCCGCTACTACGGCAGCTACAGCTATCACGTCGGTGTCCGCAGCACGCTCTACGCTTCGCGGGCGGTGGCGAACGCCTCCCTGGCGGCGGCTCGGGCACCGCTCACCGCGGCGGAGACCAACCTCTCGAATGCCCGGTCGGCCCTCGCGCTGGCCGAGGCGGAGCTGGCTACCGGGATTGCCGCGCTGCGCGAGGCGGAGGCCGTTCTGGCGAGCTACCCGCCGATCGATGGATCGCTCCGCATGATCGCGACGATCGGGATCGAGGACGGCGAGGTCTACGCATCGGTCGAAGGCGACTGGAACGGACAGCCGCTCACCGAGGGCTACGTGAATCTGGGCGACCCCGGCGAGGCCTGCCTCGTCGTGCCCCAGGTCGGCCCGGTCTGCTCTTCGCTCTAGAGACGCGGCACCGAACGAAGAGCCGGGCAGCGGAAGCCTCCGCTGCCCGGTTTCTCTTTGCGGTGGCGACTACTCGGAGGCGGGATCCCAGGGCGACGCGGCGACCTTCGACGGGTCCTGGGCGAGCGCCGGGTAGATGGTCTCGTCGCCGACGCAGCCGCCCTCGAAGAGCGCGTCGGTCGTCGCCTGGTCGAAGCCGAGGTCTGCGAGGATCTCCCGGGTGTGCTCGCCCACGAGGAGCGGGCCGCCCTGGACGGCGGTCTTCGTGTCGCTGAACTGCACGGCGAGGCCCGGGTGTCCGAGGTGGCCGACCATGCGGTGGTCGTAGGAGGCGACCAGCTCGTTCGCGATGAGCCCCTTCTCCTGCCAGAGTCCGATCGCGGCATCGCCCATCGCGAGCTCGCAGGGCACGCCCGCGCGATCGAGCTTCGTGAAGACGTCGATGCCCTTCTCGTTCGCGACCGCCGCCTCGATCAGCGCCGCGAGTCCCGCGTCGTCGTCCTTGCGCGCCCGGGCGCTCGCGAAGGCGCCGCCTTCCTGCAGCGCCTCGATTCCCAGGGTGTCACCGAGCGCGCGCCAGTGGGCGTCCGTCAGCAGCGAGAGGCAGAGCCACTCGTCCGCGGTCGGGTAGAGCCGCACGCCGGCGGAGAATCCGAGGTGCATCGGATCGAGGAGCGGGCGCTCGACGGGCGAACCATCGGGCTTCGCGATCGCGTAGCTCGTGTTGAAGAGCTGCGCGTTCACGATCGCCGTCTCGCACCACTGCCCCTTGCCGGTCTTCTCCCGTTCGTAGAGCGCCTGGCAGATCGCGATCGCCGCGAGGAAGCCGTTGCCGGTGTCGCCCATGTTCGTGAGGGACCACATCGGTTTGCCGCCGCGGTGGCAGGCCCCGTCCTCCCACTCGACCCCGGCCAGGCACGCGCCGGTCTGGTCGTTGCCGGGCAGTCCCTCGCGCGGACCGTGCTCGAAGCCGCGGGTATGGCAATAGACGAGACGGGGGAAGCGCTCCTTGAGCGTGTCGTAGTCGATCCCGAGCTTGATCGCGGCCGGATAGCGCATGTTGTGCATGATCACGTCGGCGGATTCGAGCAGCTCGTCGAGGACCTCCCGGGAGCGTTCGTGCTTCAGGTCGATGGCGATGCTCTTCTTGCCGCGGTTGCAGCACATCGCGATCTGGCTCGAGTGCCAGTACCAGTCGTAGAGCGCGTTCACCTTGATGACTTCGGCGCCGAGATCCGAGAGCACCTGGGTGCCGTAGGGGCCGGCGACGGCGAGCCCGAAGTCGAGGACGCGGATCCCGTCGAGGGGCCCCTTCGCGAGGGTCGCACCGGTCTCCGTCGCGGCAGCCGGACGGATCGACCCGGCCTCGGCGCGGATCTCCTCCGTGTGCGCACCGAGCGCCGGTGCCGGCCCGCGGATCGCGCCCGGCGAGGTCTCGAGGTTGAACATCACGCCGGCGCCGCGGATCGGACCGAGCTCGGGGTCGTCGAGCTCCGTGACGATCCCGTCGGCGAAGAGGAGCGGGTCGGTGAGCCCCTCCTCCGGCGAGCAGACCTTCTGGATGCAGACCCCCGCCTGAGCGCCCGCCTCGGTCCACTCGTCCGCGGTGAACTTCGCGACGGCCTCGGCCATCGGCTGCCAGTAGTGGTCGAGCACGAAGATCTCTTCGACGCCGAGGCCGATGCGGTCGGGATCCTCGCGCAGCGTGAGGTCCGGCGTCGCGTTCAGCGTGTCCCCCTCGGCGGCGGAGAGGATGAAGCGCGGGTTCGGCGGCCAGGCGTGGACCCAGCGACCGTCGCTGCACTGGAAATGGCCCTTGGGCGCGCGGCTGTCGCCGATCCACGACATGAAGAAGGGCGCATCGAGGTCCTCGGCGACGCCGTAGGCCATGACCCCGGCGGCGAGAGCGCCCTGGAGGAGCGACGTCTCGACGTGCTGACCCCGGCCGGTGACTTCGCGGGCGCGGAGCGCGGCGCTGATCCCGACGGCGGCGGCGTAGGCGGCGCCGAGGCTGGGGAAGCGGGACCCGGAGAAGAGGGGACCTTCCCGCGGCGGGCCCTGGAGCTTCTCGTAGCCGACCTCGAAGTCGGGGTGGAGCGGCGGCTTGCCGGCCAGGTGCGGCGCCGAGCCGCCCGCCCAGCCGCGCTGCTCCCACATGAGGCCGCTTCGCGCGGCGACCAGCGCGTCGTAGCCCGGGCGGTCCGAGTGGCTGTTGTCGCGGCCGTAGCCGGTGATCGAGCAGTGGATGAGGCGCGGGTTGGCCTTCGAGAGCGTCGCGTAGTCGACGCCGAGGGCTTCCGCCTTGCCCGGCGCGAAGCTCTCGAGCACGACGTCGGCGCCGGCGGCGAGGGCGAGGAAGGTCGCCTTGTCCGCGTCGTCCGTCAGGTCGAGGACGGCGCTGCGCTTGCCGCGATTCCAGACCTTGTAGCCGGTCTGCTCCCGGAGCGGATCGTCGCCGGGCGCCTCGATGCGCACGACGTCCGCGCCGTGGTCGACCAGCAACATCGTCGCCATCGGCCCGGCGATGCCGCGGGTGAGGTCGAGGATACGGAGTCCGTCGAGTACGCCTGCCATGGAAGTCCTTCCTTCGTTAGTCGGTGGATGCGGCGCGCGCGTCCAGCCAGAGCGCGACACGATCCCAGAGTCGTTCGCGGGTATTCGCGACGAAGTGGCAGTGCCACGCGTCGTCCTGCCGCCAGGTCTCGAGCTCGCGCACGAGGGGAAGCTCCGCGGCGGTGTGCCGGTCGTCGTGCAGATCGTGATCGCCGAAGACCATCAGCACCGGCACGTCGATCTTCTCCGCCGACGGCGAGAACCCGCCGGGAATCATCGACGTCAGGCCGCCGGCCCCCAGGAGGTTCGTCGCGGCGGCGTGCAGCGCTTCTTCGGCCTCGGGCGGTGCGGTCCCGACTCCGAAGGCCGCGACGCGATCCTCCGCCGCCCCGTCTGCTCGCGGCGGGTACGGGCCGCCCATCGTGCGCTTCAGCACTTCCGGCATCTCGCGGCGCAAGCGCTCGGGCTGGTTGGCGTAGGCCATCAGGTCGGGGCCGATGAAGCGCGGGGTGCCGGCGGTGGAGAAGGAGAAGAGGAGCAGGGCGTCGTGGGGACGCGCGAGGGCCTGCTGTTCGACGGTGAGCATCGAGCCCATCGA
>JAUIMK010000188.1 GCA_030432735.1 bacterium | reverse complement strand
ACGTCGAGGTCGATCGCGCCGTGCATCGTTCGTGTAGACTCCGCACGTCCGCGCGCCACCTCGGCCCGGGCAAGGCCATCGCGCTGCCTCGGCGCAGGTTCGTCGTTTCGACCTGCGCTCCGGGGAACGCGCGTATCTGAGGAGACCGGTGTCATGGGCCTGTTCGATTTCGTGAAGGAAGCGGGAGAAGGTCTCCTGGGCAAGTTGACCGGATCGGCGGAGGAAGATTCCAAGGCCGTGCAGAACCGTGTCGAGGATCTCGGCCTCGGCGTCGACGGTCTCCGGGTCCAGGTCGACGGTGACCGCGCCGTCCTCCAGGGCAAGGCGGCCAGCCAGGCCGACGCCGAGAAGGCGATCGTCGCCGCGGGCAACATCCCCGGCATCGCGCAGGTCGACGACCAGCTCGAAGTGAAGGCGCCGACCAAGCCGTCGCAGTATCACCGTGTCGTGAGCGGCGACTCGCTCTCGAAGATCGCCAAGCAGTTCTATGGCGACCCGATGAAGTACCCGGAGATCTTCGAGGCGAACAAGCCCATGCTGAAGGACCCCGACAAGATCTATCCGGGTCAGGTCCTGCGCATCCCGCCGCTCGACTGAGGGGCGTTCGCCGGCCGCGCGCGGCGCGCCCGCTCTCGCTCGCATCCATTCCGGAGCAGGCCGACCGACGGCCCGCTCCGACACCCCCCGCCCCAACGAACCGAGGAGTGAACGTCTTGAAGAATGTCATCACCCTGCTGATCGCGGCCCTCGTCGCGACCGCCGTCGCGTGCAGCGGCGAAGAAGCCAAGGACGCCGCCAGCGACGCAGTCGACGCCGCGTCGAACATGGCGGACCAGGCCACCGGCGCAGCGAACGACGCGGCGAACGCGATGGCGGAGACCGCGAAGGACGCCGCCGCCGGCGCCGTCGAGGCGTGCCGCTCCCTCGCGGAGCGCGGCGCCTGGGACGAGGCCCTCGACGTCTGCCGACGCGCCCACGAGATGCTGCCCGACGACATGGCCCTCGAGCACGCCTACCAGCAGGCGCAGGCAGCCGCCGGAAGCTGATCGAGGCACACCGGTCCGGTGTGCCGGAGGACTCGACCCTTCGAGATCCTTCGAGCAGAGGCTCCCTTCCGTGCGCCTTCGAACGGCGCAGGGAGGGGAGCCTCTTCGTTTTCGGGTGTCGTCGAATCCAGGCCCTCGCCGCGGTCAACGTTCGATGATCACGCGACCCGTCGTCGTGCGGGTCTCCATCAGCTCGAGCGCTTCGGGCAGCGATTCGAAGTCGAAGCGCGCCCCGACGTTCGGCCGGATCGAGCCGGCCTCGAGGAGCTCTTGCAGGTGCGCCTGGACCTTCCGCCCCGTCTCCGTCGAGCAGGGGTTGAAGCGCGGCACCGGAACCGGAGCGTACTCGCCGGGGATGCCGCCCGGAGGCGCGTCGATGTACGTGAGGATCACGCCGATCAGGTCGAAGTTGCCGAAGCAGAGCACGCGGCCCGACACGGCGGGCACCTCCTCCGCCTCGATGCCGCTCGCGAATCCCACGACGAGGTGGCGCCCGCCGGCGACGAGGCAGCGGAGCGAGCGCTGCATGACTTCGCCGCCGACGCCGTCGAAGCAGACGTCGACGCCGCGTCCGCCCGTCGCTTCGAGCACGGCCTCGTCGAAGTTCGCCGTTCGGTAGTTGATCACGACATCGGCGCCGCTCCGCTCGACGATCGGGATCTTCTCGTCGCTGCCGACCGTCGCGAGCACCCGCGCGCCGGCCGCCGCCGCGAGCTGGACGGCCGCCGAGCCGACGCCGCCCGCCGCCGCGTGGACCAGCACGGTCTCGCCTTCGCGCAGTCGCCCGCGTTCATGGAGGCCGAGATGGGCGAGGTGGAAGGGGTAGAAGAACGCCGCGGCCTCGGCGTCGTCGAGCTGCGGCGGCGCCTCGAAGGTCATCCCCGGATCCCCGACGACCCACTCGGCATGCGCTCCGATCCCGCCCGCGCCGCTCGTCGTGACGCGCTTGCCGATCCACGACTCGGCGCCTGCGCCCGCAGCGACGACGTCACCGACGCACTCCATGCCGAGCGTGTAGGGAAGCGGCGGGGCGATCGTGAGGTAGCGGCCATAGCAGCCGTCGACCTCGTTGAAGTTGCAGACGCTCGCTCGCGTCTCGACGAGCACCTGACCGGGGGCCGGCTCGGGTTTCGGGAGCTCGACCAGCTCGAGCGCCTCGCTCGGTTTTCCGTTCCTGACGACCTGCCATGCGCGCATCGATGTTCCTTCGAATGAGGTGGGAGGATTCTCGCAGACCGCGAAGCCGGTCCGCTGATGGATCGGACCGTCCGACGTCCGGTCGCCGCGAAGATCTGGGCCACGACCGCGCCCGGGCGCTAGGCGGTGGGCCTGCGCATGCGGGCGAGACCGATCAGACCGAGCCCCAGGAGAAGGGCGGTCGAAGGCTCGGGAACGATGGCGGGGTCACCGAAGAACAGGAAACGATTGGAATTGAAGATGGATTCCGCGTCCAGCTGGACCTCTCTCGCGGCAAAGGGGCGCAGAAAGGTCGATCCGCCATCGAGGCTGACTCCCGCACCGAGCTCGTTCGCGAGATCGTCGAATTCCAGCTGCAGGAGAGCCGTTCCGTCCAACGCGAGCGGATCGAGCTCGAACGACTCCTGGTGCTGCGTCAGCAACGCCTGGCTCTGGATGTCGAACGTGACCGTGCTGAAGGTCATCGACAGGCCGGGCGGCCGTTCGAAGGCGTCGGCCGTCGCGGAAGCGAAGTTCGAGATCGACACGCTCAGGATCTCGGTGACGCCGATCGGCAGGAAATGAAGAAGTCCCATCGCGAAGAAGCCGCCCGGCGCTTCCGGCAGGCTTCGCCAGGTCGACGTCGCCGTGAAATCTCCCTCGCCGTCGGCCACGACGAAGGGCCGCGGTGCCACGACGTCGCTTCGCTCGAGGACGATGTCGGGATTCAGGTTGGAATAGGCCGAAGCGTCCAGGACGCCGGGACTGGACAAGTGGAGGGCGCCATCGAACTCGGAGACGGTCCCGATCGGTGAATCCCAATCCATCGATTCGTCGTCGAACTCGTCCGTGAGATTCCCAGCGAGATTCCCGACGATCTGAAAACGCTCGATTTCGTAGTGGAAGTCCACGGCGCGGGCGTCTTCGACCACGACTCCGAGCAGGAATCCCGACAGCGCGAATCGAACGAGACGAATCGGGTGCATGGAGGGGCAACGGCGCGACACGGCGACTCCTTCTGGGTTCGTCCGCCCGAACGTAGCCTGTCTCCTACTACGATCCGCCGAACGCATCGGCGCGAGACCGGCTTCGGCGTAGGAGTGACCCGGCTGCCGGTGAGCCGCCCTCGCGCGTCTGGCGCGCACCGGCTCGCCCGCGACCGCGCAGCCCCGATCGCGGCCCGGCCCCGCAGGGCTCCTGCCCGGGACCCGCCCGGAGACGGTCCGTCGGAGATCGAAGTCGACGACTTCGACATTCGTACTTCTTTTTCAGACATTCGTTCGGTTATAATCGGCGTGCGCGTCCCTTCGGGCCGATGGGCAGAGGCGCCGCCACGGAATGCGAAAGGAGTCGGCATGAAGCTTTCCATCCTCTTCCCCGAGGTCACCAACGTCGAACGGGCGATCCGACGCATCGTCCGGCTCGAGGAGCTCGGTTTCCATTCGGCCGTCATGGGCCACGCCTTCGGCTTCGACCCGATCAGCGTGTTCGCCCTCGCCGGACAGCAGACCGAACGCATCCTGCTCACGACCGCGGTCGTGCCCACCTACGGCCGCCACCCGATCGCGATGGCGATGGCGGCCGCCACGGCGCAGGCCGCGTCGAAGGGCCGATTCCGCCTCGGCCTCGGGCCGAGTCACCAGCCCATCGTCGAGCACGTCTACGGCTTGTCCTACGAGAAGCCGGTCCGCCACATCAAGGAGTACATGACGATCGTTCGCGACCTGCTCCAACGCGGGGCGACCAGCTACAAGGGCGAGGTCTACCGGGTCCAGGTCCAACACAGCGTCGACGGTGGCGACGGCGTGCCGGTGATGATGTCCGCGCTCGGCCAACAGATGTGTCGCGCGGCGGGCCGCGTGTCCGACGGCGTGATTCCGTGGCTCGCACCGGTCCGCTACGTGAAGGACAGCATCGTCCCGGCGGTGAACGAGGGCGCCGCGAAGGAGGGCCGACCCGCACCGCCGATCCTCGCCGAGACGGCCTGCGTGATGTCCTCGAACGCCGACGAGGTCCTCGACGTCGTCCGGCGCGAGATGGATTTCTACCTCGCGATGCCCGCCTATCGAGCGCTCTTCGAGCGAGCGAACGTCCCCGATGCCGCGACCGCAGGGACCGAGGGCTGGACCGCGGGAATGGTCGACGAAGTGATCGCGTGGGGCGACGCGGACCGGATCGCCTCGACCGTCGAGAGCTACTTCGCGGCCGGTGCGGACGAAGTCGTGCTGTCGCCGGTGGGCGTCGGCTCGGATCCGGAGGCGTCCTACGAACGGACGCTCGAAGTCCTGGGCGAGCTGGCTCGCAGCCGCTGAGAAACGAGGAGAGGGCATTCATGAGTACCGACGAAGCGAAACGAGACGCCAACCTTCGAACCGTCGAGAAGGCGTTCGAGCTGATTTCCACGGGTCGCTCCGACGAGGTCGGAGGCCTCGTCACGGAGGATCTCTACTTCGAGCTGCCCTACGGCCCGGGGCGCAAGCCGGTCGAGGTGCGCGGAAAGGATGCGTTCCTCGAAACGAACGCCCAGACCTGGCCCAACTTCAAGCGCTTCGCCCTCGAGATCACCGACGTCCACCGGCTACTCGATCCGGACAAGCTCATCCTCGAGTACCGAAGCGACGGAGAGATCATCTCCACCGGCAAGCCCTATCTGAACCGCTACGTCGGCATCTTCGGGTTCCGGGACGGCGAGATCTGCGAGTGGCACGAGTTCCACAACCCCGACGTGCCCGCCTGGTCGTTCACCCCGGATTCGTAGGCACGCTCCGGGTAGGACGAGGCCCGCGACAACGCTGATCCCCTGTCGCCCCCGGACTCGGGGGCGGCTCATTCCCCGCCGGCGCTGCCGGTCAATCGGGGGGCCTGGTTGCGCCAGAGCTCTCCCTGATTGGTGCCGCCATCGACGACGATGTCCTGTCCGTTGATGAAGGACGAGTCGTCGCCGGCGAGGAAGAGGACGGTGCGCGCGATCTCCTCGGGCGCACCGGCGCGCCGGAGGGGGGTCAACTCCGCGAGGTGATCGTCGACCGCCGCGAGCACCTCGCTCGGCGTTCTGCTCTCCGGCCCGGAGGTCCCGGCCATCATGGGCGTGGTGATGTAGCCGGGCGAGACCGAGTTGACCCGCACGCCGCTCTCGGCGAGCTCCATGGCGACGCAGCGCGTGAGATGGATCACCGCCGCCTTCGCCGTCGAGTAGAGCGTCGTTCCGCGCCCGGTCGACCGCCCCGCGATGCTCGCGCAGTTGACGATCGACCCGCTCCCCTGTCGCCGCATCGCAGGCGCCGCATACTTCATTCCGAGGAATACGCTGCGCAGGAGGACGGCCATGGCGTCGTCGAAGTCCTCGCTCGAGAGCTCCGCGATCCCGCCCCCGCGCCCCATCTCTCCGGCGTTGTTGAAGAGCGAGTCGATGCGCCCGAGCTCCGAGAGCGTGAAGTCGACGAGGTGACGGATCTGCGCCTCGTCGCGCACGTCCGTTCGGCAGAAGACCGCCTGGTCACCGAGCTCTTCCGCGAGCGCGTAGCCCTTCTTCTCGGAGCGTCCCGCGATGACGACACGGGCTCCCTCCTCGACGAACGAGCGCGCGGTGGCGGCGCCGATCCCGCTCGTTCCGCCGGTGACGACCGCGATGTGGTTCGCGAAGTCCACGTTCAGCTCCTCCCTCTCCGTGCGCGCGCCGGTCGCGGCACCTAGGTCGCCGCGCGCAGGGCGCGCTCCATCGCCGGCCCGGCCTCGCGTAGTCGCTTCAGGATCCGGTCGAAGCGGTCGGCCACCATGGGCGCGAACTCCGGGTGGGTGAAGACGAAGGGCTCGTTCTCCTCGATCGCCGCGAGCACGCGAGGCCCGAGGACGGACGGGTCGCCTCCCTTGTCGGAGGTCTCGTCGCCGTCCCAGATCCCCGTCTCGAAGGGCCCGGGGCAGAGCACCGAGACGCCGATCCCGTGCGGCGCGAGCTCGAGGCGGAGCACTTCGGAGAGGCCGAGGACGGCGAACTTGCTCGTCGTGTACGGTCCGTTTCCCGGAGAGGGAAGAAACGACGCCATCGAGGCGGTGTTCACGACGTGTCCCCCCGCCGCGTCCTCGATCATGCGCGGTGTGAAGGCCTTCACGCCGTGGATCACGCCCAGGAGATTGACGCCGAGCACGCGCTCCCAGTCGTCGACGCCGCGTTCGTCCATCGATGCGCCGACGCCGCCGCCGATGCCGGCGTTGTTGCAGAGGACGCCGACCGGGCCCAGCCGCTCGCGCGCGCCCTCGGCGAGCGCTTCGACCTCTTCGAAGCGCGAGACGTCGCAGGTGAACGCCTCCGCCTCACCGCCTTCCGAGCGGATCTCCGTCGTCACGCGGCCGGCGCGAGCTTCGTCGACGTCGGCGACAGCGACCGAGAACCCCGCTCCCGCCAGGGTCCTCGCCATCGACCGTCCGATCCCGCTGGCGCCACCGGTCACGACGGCAGTTCGATTGCGAATTCCGGACTTCTTCATGCGATGCCTCCGGTGGGACGGCGGAGAATCGACGGTCCGCGCGAGCCTTCGCGCCCCTCGGTCTGGATACCAGACAATCGTCCGAAATAGAAGCCGGAATCGTCGATCCCGTCGACGGGAACACGCGCGCGGAGTCGGAACGAATTGCGCCGGCTGAGCTCGGGCGGGGCAATCCAGCCACCGGGCCCAGCCGCTATAGTCTGCCGGCCATGCCGAAGATCGTGGATCATGACGAACGACGACGCGAGTTCGCTTCCGCCGCCCTGCGCGTCGCCATCGAGGGGGGCGCGGAGGCCCTGACGGTTCGATCGGTCGCGAAGGCAGCGGGCTGCTCGACCGGTGCCCTCGCCCACTATTTCGCGACCAAGGACGACCTCCTCGTCGCGGTCCAACGGGAAGCCAGCTCCGCGAGCCTGGCGCGCATCCAGGACTGCTTCGAGCGCTTCGAGGGTCGCGCGTTGGTCGAGTCGGTGGTGCTCACCGTCCTGCCGCTGGACGACGCACGTCGCGGCGAGTGGCGGCTGTGGCTCGCGTATTTCGCGCGGGCCGCGGAGGACGTCGCGCTCGCGCGGGTCCAGCACGACTACTACCGACGCTGGCGATCGGATCTGCGGCACGCGTACCGGCTGGCGTGTCAGGGCGAGGCGGAGATCCCCCGCGCGGCCATCGAGCGGGGCACGGATGCCGCCATGGCCCTCATCCAGGGGCTCGGAGTGCTCGGAATGTACGAGCCCGCGGGTATCACCGCCTCTCGTCAGCGGCAGCTGGTCCGCGACCATTTCGACCGCTGGCTCCCCTAGGCCTCGACCTCTCCTTCGCGTCCTCCCTCCGCGTCCTCCCTCCGCGCCCTCCGCGGGCCCGGATTTATTTATATCATCTGTCCGAAAAAAGAGGTATGCTCGGTTTCGACTCGGGTAGCGCACGAACGTGCCGCCGCCCTGGATCGAGGCGCAGTCCCGCCCCGAGAAGAGGAGAGCGCATGAGCAATCGACCCTTCCGTCTGGATCTGTTCTCCGAGCTGCAGCGGGCGGAGCCCGACCCCGCTCGCGAACATCAGGTCTACTTCGACGCGATCGAGCAGGCGGCGCTCGCCGATCGCCTCGGTTACGGCTGCTGGTGGACCGTCGAACATCACGGCGCACCGCGATTCAGCTACAGCGCCGTTCCCGAGATGATGCTCGGCGCGATCGCGCACAACACCGAGAACATCCATCTCGGACACTCCGGCGTCCTCGCGCCCTTCAACATCAATCATCCCATTCGCGTCGCGGAGCGGGCGGCGTTCGTCGACGTCATGAGCCGCGGACGCCTCGAGCTCGGCCTGGCCCGTTCGGGCGGAACCGAGTGGGACGCCTTCGGCGTCGATCCGGATCAGTCCAGGAATCAGCTTCGAGAAGCCCTGCAGATGATTCCGCGGATGTGGACCGAGGACGACTTCGAGTGGAGCAGTCCGCTCATCGAGATTCCCGAGCGCAACGTGCTTCCGAAGCCGTATCAGGATCCGCACCCGCCGCTCTGGCAGACCTGCACGAGCCCGGATTCGTTCGAGATGGCCGGGGAGCTCGGCGTCGGCGTGCTGGCGACGACGCTCTTCACTCCGCTGCACACGCTCGACTCGATGTTCGCGCGGTACGACGCGGCGCTCGAGAACGCAACGCCCGTCGGCCGCTTCGTCAACGACCAGAAGGCCGTCTTCACGTTCATGCATTGTGCGGAGACGCGGCAGCAGGCCATCGACAGCCGGGCCGCGGAGTCCGCGCTCTGGTTCCTGAACGCGGCCCCGGACGTCTTCCGCGTGCCCCGAAGCGTCTGGATCGACGCGATCCGCGGCGACGTCGCGAGCAACGACCCGAGAGCCGGCACGAGCGTCGACACCTCCGAGATCCGCGGCGAGGTCGACCTGAACGATCCGGTGCCGGTGATCCGGCTCCTGAACCGTCAGCTCATGGGCGAGAAGGTCGACCCCGTGGAGGCCTTCGAGACGCTCCAGGCGATCGAGAGCGTGGTGATCGGCGACGTCGACGACTGTCGCAAGAAGATCCAGGGCTACCGCAAGATCGGAATCGACCGCCTCATGTGCCTGATGTCCTTCGGCTACATCGAGCAGAAGGACGTGCTCGGGAGCATTCGCCTCGCCGGCGAGGAGTTGATTCCGGAGCTCTAGCCGGTCGGTGCGAGACGCGTATCCGCGCTTCGATCGCCTACGAGCGTGCGACAGGAAGGAAGCCGCCCGCGATCCTCGCGGCGTGGACATCGACGGCTCGCGACGTGTGCCGGGTCGTCGTCCGGGAGCAGATGACGTGAGCAAGGATTGGACCCTCGAGCGATTCTTCCACACCGTCGTGAACTCGACGGACCTCGATCGCTCGATCGCTTTCTACGAGAAGCTGGGCTTCGAGGTGCTGCACGATCGGCGCAACGCAGACTGGCCGGACTTCGTCGCGACCAACTTCGGCATGGAGCGCGCCAAGGGACGCGGTGCGCTGATGGTCCTCTCGAACGATCCCGACGGCCCGATCGTCGACCTGGTCGAGTGGACCGAGCCGCGATTCGAGCCGCCGTCCGGCCCGAACCGGATCCCGCAGATCCTCGCGTTCCGGACGCGAAACGTGGCCGCGGCGCGCGAGGCCCTCGAGGCGGCGGGCATCGAG
>JAUIMK010000187.1 GCA_030432735.1 bacterium | reverse complement strand
CCCACCGATATGGATACGGTCCGCTCGGCGTCGCGATGGTCATGCTCGGCATGGCGATCATCATGGGCGGCATCCAGGGCGGCGGGATGAAGCGGCTCTCGGAGCGCTACCCGGAGCGGTCCCTCGTGCTGGCGGGACTCGCGCTGATGACCACCGCCTTCGCGCTCATTCCGTTCCCGGACACGGTCGTCTGGCTGGCCGTTCCGCTCGCGATCGCCGCCGTCGGCCGTGGGATCGCCCAGCCGCCCATGATGAGCCTCGTCTCCCTCGCTTCCGACGAAGGCTCCCGCGGCCTGGTCATGGGCGTCTTCCAGTCGACGGCCTCCGCCGCGCGGATCGTCGGGCCGATCGCGGCGGGCCTGCTCTACGACCTGGGCATGCAGTGGCCGTTCTGGACCGCCGCGACGCTCACCGCGGGCGGCGTCGCCCTCGCGATCGGGGTGCCCCGCCCGGGCGTCGTGCGCCCCGCCACCGGGGACGCCTGAAGACACGCGCCCGCTACGCCCGACGGGCCGCGGCCCGCGTCCGACGCGCTTCGGCCCTCGCCTAACGCGCTTCGGTCCCCGCCTGGTGCGCTTCGGTCCGCGCGTAGCGGGCGACCTCGTGCAGCTCGATCTGCTCGAGCAGCGCCACCTCCTGCTTCCGCAGCGCAGGATCCTCGGGGCTCGCGACCCGCGCGGTGCGCAGCTCGGCGAGGGCGTCGTACCAGATCCCCGCCCGCGCGTAGGGCGCGAAGCGGCGCGACGCTTCCTCGAGGGTGCTCGACAGCTCGGCGCTCGGCCGCGCCCGCTCGATCACGCCCTCCGTCATGATGTCGTTCGAGCGCCGCGCTTCGTCCTGGACCACGGCCACGCTCCAGCGGTAGATCCGGCCCGGCTCGAGGGACACGTCGTACTCCGCCAGGTCGACGGCGTGGATCCCGGCGGCGGTCGGGCTCGGCAGCGTGACCTCGAGCAACGGATCGATCGCGTCGTACGCGGTCACCACGACGTCGATGCGCGCGTCCGTGTGCCGGGACAGATACCAGTAGAGCACCGGCTGCGCGCGGGTCGTCAGACCCTCGGCGGGGGCGACGATCGCGACGCGGATGCGGCTGACCGCGCTCGAGTCCACGCCGCGGGTCCCGCCGGCGGCGCTGCGCCTCGCGCGGCCGCGGTTCGGCGGCACGAAGCGGATGATGTCGTCCCTCGAAGCGGTGGCATCGGCCCGCGCCGCCTCGCGCTCCGACCGCTCTGCCCCCCGCTCCGCCGCTTCGGCTCCCTTCTCCGCCTCCGGTGATTGCGCGCCGGCCACGGCGGCCACGAGAAGGACGGCGAGCGCGACCGCTTGCGCGCCATGCGCCGTCTGGATCGAGAGGAAGCCGGGTCTTCGGTTCGTCATGTCGGGTCCTCCTCCGCGCGGGCGACGCGTTCGCCGTGTACGCGGTAGATCTGCAGGGGCTCTGCCTTCCCCTTCACGGCGTGGCGTCCGAGGTCCTCGACCTCGAAACGATCGCCGATGAGCTCTCTCGTCCGCTCGCCGATCAGGATGCGCTGGAGCGCGGTCTCCCGATCGAAATCGAGCTCGCCACCGATCCCCTCGAGTCGCGCGGCGGTGTTGATCGTGTCGCCGACCGAGGTGTATTTCTGGCGCTCGTCGCCGCCGAGGGAGCCCACGACGGCGGGGCCGGTGAAGAGACCGATCCGCTGGCGCCCGACGGGCCAGCCGACCTCGGCCCACCCTTCGTTCAGGCGTTCGAGGGTCCGTCCCATCTCGAGGGCGCAGCGGACCGCCGCCACGGCATCGGCGGCGATCTCCTCCTCGGTCTCCGACAGGACCGGCACGCCGAAGTTGGCCTTGATCCCGTCCCCCACGTAGTCGTCGACGTGGCCCTTGTCGTAGCGCTCGATGACTTCGCTCATCGCGCTCATGTACGTGTCGATCCACTCGATCAGCTCGCCGGGCTCCATCTTCTCCGCCGCCGCGGTGTACCCCTTGAGGTCCGAGAGCAGCGCCGTGATCGTCCCGCGACGCGCCTTGAAGCGGCCGTCCTCGAGGAACTCGTCCCGGCGATCCCACATCCAGTCCGCCACCCGACGCGAGGTGAAACGGCGGAACATCATCGTCAGCTCGCGCTGATCCCGGGCCTCCCGTCGCGCCCGGTCGCCGACGGCGACGCCGCCGCCCACGACCCAGGCGAAGGCCGGCGCCACGGCGGGAATCCAGACGCCCGACGCGAAGAGCCACGCCGCGGAGCCGATCAGGACGACGAGCCCGGCGGCGAAGGCGGGCACCGCCCAACCGAGGGATCCGAGGAGCAGGGAGAGGCCGATCCCCGCCGCGCCCCAGCCGGTGATCCAGGCCAGCTCGGCGACTTCGCCCCAGCTGGTCCGGGGCGCGGCTGTGCCCTCGCCCATGCGGATCAGCTGCTCGGTCACGTGGGCGTGGATGCGGAAGCCCTTCACCGTCTCTCCGCCGGCGTGGGGCGCGTTGAAGTCGTCCTTCACGCTGCGTGCATCGGTGCCGATGATCGCGATCCGGCCGGCGACGCGGTCTCCTGGGAGCGGCCCGTCGAGGAGGGACGCGAAGCCCAGGCTCCGGATCGCGTCGTCCGATCGCGCGAAGTCGAGGGGGAACTGGTAGCCGCCGGAATCGAGTCGCGTGTAGGCGCCGAAATCCGATTCGAGGGCGGGCACGACGGTCTCCCCGAGCTTCACCCAATCCGGGTTCGCCTCGTCCGGCCCGAGGCCGATGCCGCGCCGCGCCAGGTAGCGGAGCGCGAGCTGGAGGCTCAGCGACGAATGCGCCGTGCCGTCCTCGTCCCAGGCGAAGAGGTAGCCGCGGCGGACGATGCGGCCGGGATCCAGCAGGAGGTTGTTGAAGCCGACCTGGCCCGGGGACGCGAAGGCCGGCGCGGCGATCCCGCGCTGAGCATCGGACCCGAGCAGCTCGCTCACGACCACGCCGCCGTCGTTCGCGATCACCCGCTCGAGCTCGGCCCATCCGGCGAGCTCGGATTCGCGCGGTCCGGCAGGGCCATCGCGATAGAGATCGATCCCGACCGCCGCCGCGCCGGCTTCGCGCAGCCGCCCGATCGCCCGGGCGAGCACCGCGTCGGGGATCGGATACCCGAACCGCTCGAACTCCGACTCGCCGATCGGCACCAGCACGACGGGGGCCTCGTCCCTGATCCCACCGTGATTCGCGGCCAGGAAGCGGTCGTGGAGCGCCAGCTCGAGCCCGTCGAAGAGCCCCGCCGCGCGGAGCGCGAGACAGAGCGCGATCGCCCCGACTCCCAACAGGATGCCCGGAGCGCGCTGCCTCATCGCTTCGTCCTGTCGACTGGCACCCCTCGCCATACCCGCGTCGCTCCTCTCTTTCTCGGATCTCGAGACATAGGGTCGGGGCTCCCGGGTGGGGTCGGCGTGAAGCGGTTCACAGATCGGTCGATTCGGAGGGCCCGTCGGCCGTCCGCTCCAGGGAGTTTGCCCCGTCCGGCGGGGTCCGGCCTCGCCCGCGTCCCAAACCCCCCTGAATTCGTTAAGATCCGCCGATCCCGCCCCCGGGTGGGGCCCCCCAACCAACGCCTGGACCGCGACCCGAGCCGGTCGCGACGCCCTCGACGCCGCTCGCGCGACGGGCCCGCATGGGCTCGACCTCCGGTCGGCGCGGGGAATCGGCGAGAGGACTGTGATGGACCCGGAAGCCACGCTCGAAGAGGCGCGTCCGCGCATCGCGGCGTGCGAGGACACGGCGGCGCTCAAGGAGGCCGAGCGCGACTACGTGGGCAAGAAGGGCGCGATCTCGGCGATGCTCGCGGAGATCCCCAAGCTCGATCCGGCCGACCGCAAGGCCCACGGCCAGAAGGCCAACGCGCTCAAGCAGGCGATCCTGGAGCTCGTCCAGGCGCGGCAGGCCGCTCTCGACGCCCGGGATCTCGACGCGGCCCGCCGAGCCGACGACTTCGATCCGACGTTGCCGCCGCCGGTCGCGCAGCGCGGCAGCCTCCACCCGATCACCCAGGTCACCCGCGAGCTCGAGGACCTCTTCGTCTCGATGGGATACGAGGTCCTCGACGGCCCCGAGGTCGAGCTCGACCACTACAACTTCGAAGCGCTCAACATCACCAAGGACCATCCGGCCCGGGACTCGCAGGACACCTTCTACTGCGACGAGACCGGGACCCTCGTGCTGCGCACGCATACCTCGCCGGTCCAGGTCCGGGCCATGGAGGGCCGCACGCCGCCCTTCCGCGTGATCGCGCCGGGTCGCGTCTTCCGCCAGGAGACGACCGACGCGAGCCACGACCACACGTTCTACCAGATGGAAGGGCTCGTGGTCGGCAAGGACGTCTCGGTCGCGCACCTGATCGGCGCGATGAAGACGCTCCTGCGCGGGATCTTCGGGCGGGACCTCGACGTGCGGCTGCGCCCGGGCCACTTCCCCTTCGTCGAACCGGGCTTCGAGCTCGATGCACGCTGCCCCTTCTGCGACGACGGTTGCTCGGTCTGCAAGAAGACGACCTGGATCGAGCTCCTGCCCTGCGGACTCGTCCATCCGAACGTGCTCCGCGCCGGCGGCGTGGACCCCGAGGAATGGAGCGGCTTCGCCTTCGGCCTCGGGCTCTCGAGACTCGTCATGCTGCGACACAACATCGACGACGTGCGCCACCTGCTCGACGGTGACGTGCGCTTCCTGGAGCAGTTCTGATGTTCGTGTCCCTGAAATGGCTGTCGCGCCACGTCGATCTCGACGGCATCACGCCCGAGCGCCTCGCCAACGACCTGACGCTCTCGACCGCGGAGGTCGAGGGCCTCGAACGCTTCGCGCCGCAGCTCCACGACGTCGTGGTCGGGCACGTCCGCACCCGGGAAGCGCACCCGGACGCGGAGAAGCTCTCGGTCTGCACCGTCGACGTCGGTGACGCCGAGCCGCTCACGATCGTCTGCGGCGCCCCCAACGTGGACGCCGGCCAGAAGGTTGCCGTCGCGACCGTCGGGACGACGCTGCCGGGCGACTTCAAGATCAAGAAGTCGAAGATCCGCGGCGTGCCCTCCTTCGGAATGATCTGCTCGATCCGCGAGCTCGACCTCGGCGAAGAGCACGACGGCATCTGGGTCCTACCCGAGGACTGCGCCGTGGGTGCGACCGTCGCCGAGGCCCTGGGCGTCGAGGACTGGATCATCGAGATCGACAACAAGTCGCTGACCCACCGCCCGGACCTCTGGGGCCACCGCGGCATCGCCCGCGAGGTCGCCGCGATCTACGAACGCGAGCTCCTGCCCCTCGACACGTCGCTTCCCGCGACCGGGAACGAGGCGCCCTACCCGATCTCGATCGAGACGCCGGGCTGCACGCGCTACGTCGGGCTCCCGATCGACGGTGTCGTGCCCGGTCCTTCGCCGGACTGGCTCCGCTGGCTCCTCCTCGCCGTCGGCCAGCGTCCGATCGACCTGCTCGTCGATCTCTCGAACTTCGTGATGCTCGACCTCGGCCAGCCGAACCACGTCTTCGACCGCAACCGGCTCGACGCGGACGGTGGCGGGCGTGGAATCGTCGTCCGCAACGCCCGCGCCACCGAGACGATCGAGACTCTCGACGGAGAGACGCGCACCCTGCGCGCCGCCGACCTCCTGATCTGTGCCGGCGAGACGCCGGTCGCGCTGGCGGGCATCATGGGGGGTGAAGGCTCGAAGGTGGCGCCGGGGACGGACTCGCTCCTGCTCGAGGTCGCGACCTTCGACGCGACGACCGTGCGCCGGACCTCGACCCACGTCGGGCTGCGAACGGACTCGTCCGCGCGCTTCGAGAAATCCCTCGACCCGAACCTGCCGCTGCAGGCCGCGGGGCACTTCGCGCGGCTCCTCGCCAAGATCGATCCGAACGCCACGTTCCCGGCGCAGCCCACGGACGTCGGCGACTGGACCGATCCCGCGACGACGATCCAGCTGCGATTCGAACGCGTCCGGACCGCCCTCGGCAAGCGCCTGCCCGACGAAGAGATCCGCCGGATCCTCGAGCGCCTCGCTTTCCGGGTCACCGACGGGACCCACGGACAGAGCGTCGATCTCTACGACGTGTCCGTCCCTTCGTTCCGCGCAACGAAGGACGTCACCCTCGAGCAGGACCTCGTCGAGGAGATCGGCCGGATCCACCGCTACGGCAACATCGCCCCACAGCCGCTGCACTTCGACATCGTCCCGCCGCCCCGCGACGAGCGGCGACTGCTCGTCCGCCAGCTCCAAGACCGACTCGCCGGTGGTGCCCGCTTCCACGAGAACCTCTCCTATTCCTTCATCGACGACGGACTGCTCGAGAAGCTCGGCCTGCTCGAGAAGCCGCACGTGTCGGTGATCAACCCGGTCAACCAGAACGAATCGCGCATCCGCCGCAACGTCGCGCCGAGCCTGCTTCCCCGGCTCGAGGCCAACCGACGAAACCGCACGGACGTCCGGCTCTTCGAGATCGGCAAGGCCTACGAGCCGGAGAACGGCAACGACCGCGGCGAGCCGAAGGAACGCCACCTGCTCGCCCTCGCCTGGGCGGGGCAGCGCCCGGGCAAGAAGGCGGCCTGGTCCGAGAACCGGCTGATGGGACTGCAGGCGATCGTGAACGATCTCCTCCACGCGCGCGGCTGCGGCGCCCCGCAGTGGAGCGCGGAGGGCGACCCGCCGGCCTGGGCGCATCCCGGCAAGTGCCTCTTCCTGCGACTCGACGGAACGGACGACGTCGTCGGCGTCGTCGCGGAGCTCGAGCCCGGCCTCGCGCCGCAGCTCGGACTGTCGGGGGATCTCGACAGCGAGGTCGCGGTCGGAGAGCTGTGTCTCGATGCGCTGCTCGCGGCCTCGCTCTCCGGGGCGGGCTACCAGCCCCTGCCGAAGTTCCCGGGGATCAAGGTCGACGTGGCGGTCTCCTGCGACGAATCGATGAGCGCGGGGGCGCTGATCGGGCTGATCGAGCAGGCCGGGAAGAAGCAGGTGGCGAACGTCGAGCTCTTCGATCTCTATCGCGGGGACTCGATCGGCAAGGGGCGCAAGAGCCTCGCGTTCCACGTGCTCCTGCAGAGCGATACGAAGACGCTGACCGACAAGGACGAGGGCAAGTTCCTGAAGCGGTTCGAGAAGCTCGTCGGCGAGGCGGGCGGAGAGCTCCGGAAGGGCTGACGTCGCCGCGCGCCGGGAGCGCCCGACGAGGGCTGCATCCGAGACGCGCCGGAAGCGCCGGGCCTACGCCGCGCGCATCCGCGCCCGGAAATGCTTGTTCTTGACCGCGAAGTCCGCGACGTGCGAGGCGCACCAGGCGTTCGGCTTGACGAGCACCGGGAAGCCCGAGCCGGCCACCATGCCCGCGAGCTGCTTCACGTAGTCGCTCGAGTCGAAGCGTTCGTCCGGGTTCGCGTCGACGTGCACGCAGATCTGCTGGTCGTCGGGCTCGAGCGCGAAGGCGTCGTGCATCTTCATCGCCAGATCGAGCGAGAGCCAGGTCTCCGTCGAGAGCTTCTGGAAGAGCGAGACGTCCTTGCGATCGTATCGCCGGGTGTAGAAGACGCGTCCGCCCTTCCCGGGATTGAGGACGCAGGCGACAGTCACGAACTCCATGCGCGTCGACGACTTCTGGGCGTCGGTGCCGATGTGGACGACCTGGCCCTTGCGGACCAGGGAACGGACCGTACTCATCACGTCGAGGACTTCGGCGCCCCCGAGCGTCCACCAACGACTGTCCATCGCGATCTCCGGCTTCATCTCGTCTCCTGCTCTGGTTTCGGTCGGTCACCCGAGCCCCGGAACGACGAAGCCCCCGCGCGCATGCGCAGGGGCTTCACTCGAACTCGGGGATCGTCGTCCTGGGTCGCCTGGCGACCTCGCACATCCTCTCGGATGTGATCATCGACCGGAAGGACCGCGCAGCCTGGGCGCGCCTCGTTCGTCTCCGGCGATGATCGACCATTGCGCGATCCTCCCACGCACGGAAGCCGCGGCGGAGCGCCGTCCCGTGCCTTCCCTCGACTCTTCGGCGCGACCACCGATCGACTCGAGGACCCTCCCTGTTTACCCCTCCGCACAGTATTGCGTCAACCCCACAGAGATCGTCACGGGGACGTCACGAAACGCGAACGCCCCCGCCGAGCCGGACTCGACGGGGGCGTTCCCGAGCGGCGTGTGGGAGAAGCGCGAGCCCCTCGGCCTCCCGTGCGGCCGCCGTCGAACCGGCTGCCGCGGGACGAGGACTCCGCCCCTTCCGCTAGGCGAACGTGCACTCCCCCTGATCGAGGACGACGTCTCCGTCCTGGTTCTTCGTCTGGAAGAGCGCCTTCTTGCCGTCGACCCACATCGAGATCGTCAGCTCGTCCCCCGGCATGACCGGCTTGCTGAAGCGACCGTCCATGCTCTTGAAGCGGGACGGATCGCTGTCGCACAGGGTGTGGAGGAGCGCCCGACCGGTGAAGCCGTAGGTGCAGAGCCCGTGGAGGATCGGCCGGTCGAAGCCGCCCATCTTCGCGAAGGAGGGATCCGAGTGGAGCGGGTTCCGGTCACCGGAGAGGCGATAGGTCAGCGCCTGGTCCTCGCGGGTCGCGTACGTGACCTGATGGTCCGGCGCGCGATCGGGCAGCTCGAAGGTCGGCGTCGGACCGCGATCGCCCCCGAAGTCGCCCGCGCCGCGACAGAAGAGCGACATCTTGACCTTGAAGAGCTTCTCGCCCGAATCGACGAGGGTCGCGGTCGACTCCATCTCGATCACGCCGGCCTTGCCCTTGTCCCAGATGCCGGTGATCTCGCCCACGCTCTCGATCTCGCCCTCCGGCGGAATCTCGCGGTAGAGCTCGATCCCCTCCGTTCCGTGAACCATCAGCGCGGGGTTGAACTCGCCGGCCTTCTGGAGCGGCACGCCGCCGCCGCCGAGGATCACCGCCTGGGTCGGCAGCACGCGCTGGGGCGTGTCCTTCGTGTTCTCCGTCGTGAAGGCGAGCTCGCTGGTCCCGGCGCCGACGCCGACGGCATAGAGCAGAGAATCCTTGGAGGTCCAGCTGCGGCGGGTGGGATCACCCTTCGCGCCGACGGCGCTCGGATCGAGAGTCATGATGGTTTCCTTTCCGATGGACTGCATACGCGCGAGTGAATCCTGCGCACGCCATTCGAACTGAGGGCGTCTCGTCTGCCGACGCTCGGCGAGCGGGCCAGGACGAAGCCGAGGGGTCGTCACCGCGGACCCGCGGACGGCCACTAGAGGTACTATACGCCTCCTTTCTTGTCGATCGCCGCACCTCCGCGCGGTCGCGTCGTCCGAGCCCAGGAACCCCATGACGCCCCAGTCCCCCCTCGACCGCGACGGCGCACGCACTGACGCCGCGCGCCCCTGCCCGCCCTCGGCCCGCACCACGAACGCGGCTCGACCGCTGC